>NZ_CP136946.1:0-316379 GCF_050916355.1 Jeongeupia wiesaeckerbachi | reverse complement strand
ATATACATACATTGATGTTTTCATCTCGCTCTCTGGACAATCCGGATCACAACAAGGGAAGAGATGAAATTCGTACATATGGCCTCCGGGCTGGTCGCTTTGGGTCTGACCATGCCGGCGCTGGCGCTGAACATCCTGGTCTCGAACGACGACGGTTTTGCCGCTGCCAACGTGCGTGCGCTGTACACCAAGTTGAAGGCCGCCGGGCACGATGTGATCGTCGCCGCGCCGTGTCAGGATCAAAGCGGCAAGGGCGCGTCGATGAATTTCCTCACGCCGCTGACGCCATTGGCCAAGGATTGCCGCGGTGGCACGGTCAAGGCCGGTGCCGCGGCGGTCGGCGCCGATCCGGCCATCGCCGACATCAATTACGTCGATGGCACGCCGGTGATGGCGACGATGTATGGCCTTGATGTGCTGGCGCCGGCGCGCTGGGGCAAGGCGCCCGATCTGCTGATCTCCGGCCCGAACGAGGGTCAGAACCTCGGCGCCATCGTCAATTCGTCGGGCACGGTCAGCAACGCCATTTTTGCCGCCAGCCGCGGCATTCCGGCGATTGCGATCAGCGCCGACGCCAATACCAAGGACAACACCGCGCTCGCCGACGAGGCCGCGGTGCTGACGGTCAAGTTCGTCGATGCGCTGCTCGCCAAGCGCGGCAGTGGCGCGATCATGCCGGCCGGCACCGCGATCAACGTCAACCTGCCCAAGTTTGACGCCGGTGGCAGCAGCCGGGTGCAGTGGGTGTTCAGCCGCTTCGGTAGCTATACGGCGATGACGCCGAAATTTGTCGCCGATCTGTCCAAGGATCCGGTCGCATCGGGCTATGGCATCAAGTATCCGTATCCGGGCGTGACATTCACGCTCGACAACACGCCGTCGGCGGCCGATGCCGGCAGCGAGTCGGCGCTGAATGCCAAGGGTTTTGCGACGGTGACGACGATGCAGGTCGGCTTTGAGGCCCGTCCGCAGGCTCAGCAATGGCTGAGGCTGCGACTCAAAGACCTGCTGGCTCAGTGAGGCGCGCGATGAAACAGTTTCAATGCGTACTCCCGCTGCTGCTGACTTTGTCGCTGGCGGCCTGTGGTGGCGGTGACGACGCCGGCAACGGCGGTGACACAGGTAGCCCGGCGGTGCCCAAGGTCAGCGTCGACGCCTTGCCGGCCGGCAGCTATACGGTGGCCATCGGCGACGCCGATGCGCCGCAGGTCGGCCAGTATTACAGCGGCAGCGACGGCAGCCGGCTGCTGCTCGTCAACGACGGCAATGAAGTCGCGCGCACGCTGTACAAGCAGAACGCCAGCGGGGTCTGGGCTGCGGTGCCGGTGCCCAAGGCCGATGTCAACATCCAGTTGCTCAGCCGGGAGTCGCGCATCAGCCCGACCGTCGACGCGGCGCAAAATGCCGGCCGCTACACGGTGGCGCTGACTGCGGGGGAGGCGACGTTCTCGCTGTCGGCGCAGGGTGCCATTACCGCCATCGGCGAAGGTTGCCGGATCAGCGGTCAGACCGGCGCGAGCCCGCTGCCGGCGGCGCAAGCGCTGACACTGACGTTTAGCGGTTGCGACGGCCTGCCGGCCAGCGCCACCGGCGTCTTGCTGGCCGATCCGGATTACGCGCCGGCCAAGTTGCGGCTGGTCGTCGACGACGGCAACAAGCTCGTCGATCTGTGGGCCTACCCGGCCTGAGTCGGTCGTATCCGGGCGGCGATGCGCCGTCCGGGTCCTTGTAAACCGGATTGTCGGTAACACCATGGCGGGCATGAATTTGTCATCTTTCCGCAATGCACCGGTCCTAGACTGGTCCGATCTTTCCCCCGCAGAACCCGCCATGTCCCACGGTCGCGATATCCTGCGCGCTGATCTCGAGCAGATCATCGCCCAGGGGCGCCTCAATGCCCTGTTCCAGCCGATCGCGTCGATGCGCGACGGCGAAGCCTTCGGTTACGAAGGCCTGGTGCGCGGTCCGTCGACGAGCTTTCTGCATTCGCCGATCAATCTGTTCCGCGTCGCCGAGGAAAGCGGCCTGCTGGCGCAGCTGGATTTTGCCTGCCGTCGCACCATCGTCGCCGCCTTCGTGCGTGAACGCCTGCCCGGCAAGCTCTTTCTCAACGTTTGCCCGGCGACGCTGATCCACCCCGATTTCCGCCCCGGTGCAACGCTGGAAATCCTCCGCGACGTCGGTTTGTCGCCGCAGCGGGTGGTGATCGAACTGACCGAAACCCAGCCGACGCACGATTACGACCTGCTCAAGGAAGCGCTGCTGCATTACCGTGAAATGGGCTTCCGCATCGCCATCGACGATCTGGGCGAGGGCTTTTCGGGGCTGCGGCTGTGGTCCGAGCTCAAGCCCGACTACGTCAAGATCGACAAATACTTCATCCAGGGGCTGACGCAGGATGCCCAGAAGCGCCAGTTCGTCCGCTCGATCCACCACATCGCGCTGAACACCGGCACACGGGTCGTCGCCGAGGGTATCGAGACCCCCGAGGAGCTCGAGGTCGTGCGCCGCATCGGCATTTCGCTGGCGCAGGGCTATCTGATCGGCCGGCCGCAGCCGAACCCGCCGCAGCGGCTGGCGCTGGAGTTCGACGGTGTCGAAAGGCCACAGCTCGGCAGCAGCCGCCAGGGCAGCGCCGGCGATCTGCTCGTCGACGTGCCCAAGGTAGCGCCGGACGAGCCGGCCAAGGCGATTTACCGGCGTTTTGCCGACGATGCGACGCTGTACGCGCTGCCGGTGGTCGACGGCATGCGCCCGGTCGGCTTGCTCAAGCGTCACGAGGTGCTCGAGCTGTTCGCGCGGCCGTTCACGCCCGAGCTGTTCGGCAACCGGCCATGCAGCGTGCTGATGGACCGCAGTCCGCTGATCGTCGAGGCGTCGACCAGCCTGCAGGAGTTGTCGCAACTGGTGACCGCGGCCGAGCGACGCTATCTGGCCGACGGCTTCATCGTCACCTCGCAGTCGCACTATCTCGGCATGGGCACCGGCCACGACCTGATGCGGGCGATGACCGAACTGCAGGTCAGGGCGGCGCGCCACGCCAATCCGCTGACGCTGCTACCGGGCAATGTGCCGATTCAGGAACGGATCGAGCGCTGGCTGGCCGAGCGCCTGCCGTTCACCGTCGCGTATTTCGACCTCGACCATTTCAAGCCGTACAACGACGTTTATGGCTACGCGCGCGGTGATGCGCTGATCCAGCTGTGCGGCGAGACGCTGCTGTCGTGCGCCGATCCGGTTCGCGATTTCGTCGGTCATATCGGCGGCGATGATTTTGTCGTGCTGTTCCGTTCTGACGATGCGCAACTGCGCTGCCAGAGTGCGCTGATGCAGTTCGAGCAGGCTTTACCGCGTCATTTCTCGGCCGAGCACCTTGCTGCCGGCGGGTACAGCGCGGCCGACCGTCGCGGGGTGATGCAGCGCTATCCGCTGGTCAGCCTGTCTGCCGGGCTGGTCGACGTGGTCTCGCGCGATTTTGTCAGCCACCACGAGGTGGCTGCGGCGGCGGCGAGCGCCAAATCGCTGGCCAAGCGCGCGCCCGGATCGACCTTGTTCGTCGAGCGCCGCAGCGGCCCGCACGCACCGACCTGGTCGGTTGCCGCCTGACGCTCGCGCCTCAGGCAGCGGCAGGCGTGGCTGGCATCGGTTCGATATCCAGTCTTCGGCCACCTTGGGGCTGTTCACTTGCACCTTGTGTTCATGCCGGTTTCCGGCGGGGCGGCCGCCTTTGGCATGCCCGCTGCGGGCGAACGCTGACCGGCTGGATTGGTTGTCGTTACCTTCCGAGCCGGCAGGCGGCCTGCGCTGCCGCCGTTAGCCACTGAGGGCTGAGCGGCGAGCAGTGGTGGCGTTCAGACCGTTTCGGTCGCGGCCTGGGCGCCGTAGATCGCTTCCAGCAGCGCGCCGGTGCCGAGTTCATCGCTGGCGAAGCGCAGCAGCGGTGCGATTTGCACCAAGAGCGCCGGCAGATGCGCGCGGACGTCGCTCTGATTGCCGTGCGCCAGCAAGCTGATTGCATCGGCCAGCGCCAGCGTACTCGGCGCGCGTCGCGGCGGCAGCATGATCCGGTTCTCGTCCGGCGTAGCGTCGAGCCGGGCGGTGGCGGTCTCGAACAGGGCATCGGCGGTGCTGCATTCGTCGTGCAGCGTGTTGGCAACCGCCAGGCTGGCCGTCAGGCTCAGCTGCTCGCCACGGAAGTTGACTCTGGCGGCCGCGACGGTCTGGCACAGCCGCTCGGCGAGCACCTTGGCCTGATCCAGCGTCGTACCCGGCGACAAGACGGCGAAGCGGCCGGCGTCGATATGCGCCAGCGTGTCTTCGCGACGCAGCTTGGCGGTCAGGTGCTTGGTGAACACGCCGAGCAACTGGTCGGCAAGCCGCTGGCCGACGTGGCCGGCGAGCGTGTCGAAGCGGTCGAGCTGCAGCAACAGCAGCGATACCTCGGTGTCGTGGCGATGCGCGTATGCCAGCGCCTGCTCGGCCTGCAGCGACAGCAGATGCGGGCTGCCGGCGCCGGTATTGTCGTGCGTGGCCGTTTGCGCCTGTTGCAGGCGCGCGGCGTCGAGTTCGCGCTGGCGCTCGGCAAGTTCGATATTGGCGTGGACGCGGGCGAGCATTTCGCTGCGGTCGGTCGATTTGGTGATGAAGTCATTGGCGCCGTGGGCGACGCATTTTTCGCGCGTGGCTTCGTCTTCCTCGCCCGACACGATGATGACCGGCAACTGCTTCAGCCGGGCGTCGCTGCATGCGCGCAAACGGTCGAGCAGGCCGATGCCATCGAGTTCGGGCATCGACAGATCGGAGATCAGCAGCTGGATCGTTTCATCCTGCTGCAGGCGTCGCCAGCCGGCTTCGCCATCCCCTTCCTCGATGACGTCGTAGACGTCGGCCAGGTGTTTCCTGACTGTGGCACGGACGATGCGTGAATCATCGACGATCAACAGGCGGGGCAGGGGGGAATCGGACGACATGAAGGACCTCGTTGTTACAGGCTGGCCGTCAGCCTAGCACAGCCCTGCGACCGATTGCCTTGCCGCGTGCCACATCGGATGCACGATCGGACAACTGCGGCATGCAGGCCACAGCGACAAGCGTTTTTACGTCGCGGCTGTCCGGCTGTACACCATCTTCCGGTTTGTTGGTTGTGTAAATAAACCACTTGGCGCTAAAGGGTGAATCACCAAGAATCGTCGCAAGGCAGCGTTGCCGCCACACTCAACGAGGTAAACAGCATGAATAAATCGATCCGCGCCCTTTTTCTCGCCGCCGCAGTGTGCTTGCCGGCATCGGCAGCCTTCGCCGCCGATGCTTCGGCGCCGGCTGCTAGCGCAGCGCCGGCCGACAGCGCAACGCTGGCTTCGGTACTGAAGCTAACATCGGCACAGCAGCAGAAGATCAAGACGATCCGCGACGCCGAGCAGAAACAGATCGCCGCCGTCGATACCAGCAAGATCGAGCCGGGCGTCATCCAGGGCATGATCAAATCCGGCAAGTGGGACGAGGCGCAGGCGAAACAGCGCATTCGGGCCGTGGGCGAGGTCGACAACCAGGTCACCTACATCCGCGCCAAGGCGCTGTTCGATATCGGTCAGGTGCTGACTGCCGAACAGAAGCAGCATTTCCAGTCGCTGTTCGCCAAGGAACTGGCCGCGGACTGAGTGCGGTCGCGGCCCGGGCGACGGTCAGAGGCCGTCGCCCGGGCCGGCTGGGCGGTCAGCGCGTCGAACGGCGCTTGGCGATCAGCCTCGCTCAACGGCCGTAGGCGTTGCTCAGGCCCGCGGTCGTCGCGACCTCGGCGGCCGTTTCGTGCGTCCGCTCCGGGAACACCGTGTGTTGCACGGCAAGCCGCTTGTTGCTCAGCGTCGTCGCAAAGCGTGCGGTGTCTTCGAGGTAGGGGCTGCCCTCGAGCCCACCCATGCTCAGGAACACCTTTGGTGTGCCAAGAAACTGTTCGGCGGGCGCGGCATCGGCCTCGTTGGCGAGCAGATAATCGTGGTACCACAGTGCCGGACTGTTGATCAGGTAGTGGCCGAACAAGGCTGCGTCGTGGACCAGCGCATGGCTGGCGAGCAGGCCGCTCAGCGACGTGCCGTGCAGGCCGCGTTGCGCCGGCTGGGTCAGATAGCGGGTTTCAACCCGCGGGATCAACTCGTGCTTGAGAAAGGCCAGAAAATTGGCGCCTCCGCCGGTAATGCGCAGCGCCGGGTCGGTGTTGCCGAGATACTCCTCCTCCGGCTGCCAGTAAGTCGGCGTGTAATCGCGTTCACGCCGCAGCCAGCACGCCGGTTCGGGATCGGCGCAGCCGATGCCGACGACGATGAAGGGCTTGAGCTTGCCGGCATTGCGCAAGTCCAGAAACTGCTGCTTGAAGGTGTCGGCGACGAGAAACCAGTCGAGTACATACAGCACCGGGTACGCCTGATCGGGCTGGAAGCCATCGGGCAGCATCACCTCGATCGGATAATCGGTGCCGGCGGTATCCGCGCCGAAACTGAGCGCCCGGACGTGCTGTGAAGTCAGGTTGAACGTGTACTGTCCGACGTAATTGCACGCCCCTAGATCGCGCCAGATCGCGCGATGTTCGGCCGTGGCAGGATCGTTGGCACGGCTCCACCAGTTGGCCAGATAGTTGCGGCCATGACGGCTGACCACCGCGTTGCCGTTGTAGGCGCTCTGGTTCCGCCAGACGTCGCCGCAGGCCAGCGGCGGTTGGGCGGGATCCAGCACCAGCCAGGGCTGACCGCCGCCGAGCGGGCCGGTATGTTGCTGCGGCTCCTGGCCGCGGGTCCACCACTGGGCGCGGTAATCGGTGCCGGCAACGGTGACCGTATCACCGGCGTTGTAGACCTGATCGGCCTGCCAGGCCGGCGCGGCGGCAATCAGGGTGCTGGCGCACAGCGAAATGGCAGCGATTGCCCATCGTATTTGCATCGTGACTCCATCTGGATTGGCTCGCGCGGTTGCGCGTCGCCATCATGCCAAATGCATGGTGTCGCGATGCTGATACCGGTCGGCGACGGCCGGCCTTGCCGATCCCTACCCCCTTACTGGTGGCCGAACGCCCGCTCGCGCAAGGCCTTGAGCTGATCGCGCAGTTGCGCGGCCTTTTCGAACTCGAGGTTTTTCGCTGCGGTCATCATCTCCTTCTCGATGCGCTTGAGTTCCTTGGACAGGTCCTTCTCGTCCAGGTCTTCGACGAGGCGCTGGCGCTTGGCTTCCAGTCGTGCGGCGGTCGCGTCTTCGGCGCTGTAGACGCCGTCGATCATGTCCTTGATCCGCTTCTGCACCGAGCGCGGGACGATGCCGTTGGCTTCGTTGAATGCCATCTGCTTGGCACGGCGCCGTTCGGTTTCGTCGATGGCCTTCTTCATCGAATCGGTGATCCGGTCACCGTACAGAATCGCCTTGCCGTTGAGGTTGCGCGCGGCGCGGCCGATGGTCTGGATCAGGCTGCGCTCGCTGCGCAAGAAGCCTTCCTTGTCGGCGTCGAGAATCGCCACCAGTGACACTTCCGGAATATCCAGCCCCTCGCGCAACAGGTTGATGCCGACCAGCACGTCGAATACGCCCAGACGCAGATCGCGGAGGATCTCGACGCGCTCGACGGTGTCGATGTCCGAGTGCAGATAACGCACCTTGACACCATGCTCGTCCAGGTACTCGGTCAGTTGCTCGGACATGCGCTTGGTCAGCGTCGTCACCAGCACGCGCTCTTCCACTGCGGTGCGCTTCTTGATTTCCGACAGCAGATCGTCGACCTGTGTCGCCACCGGGCGGACTTCGATCTGCGGATCGACGAGGCCGGTCGGGCGGACCAGCTGTTCGACCACCTGCCCCTGATGCTCTTTTTCGTACGCCGCCGGTGTCGCCGAGACGAATACCGTCTGCGGCATCATCTGCTCGAATTCCTCGAACTTCAGCGGCCGGTTGTCCAGTGCCGATGGCAGCCGGAAGCCGTAGTCGACGAGGTTTTCCTTGCGCGAGCGGTCGCCTTTGTACATCGCGCCGACCTGGCCGATCATCACGTGCGATTCGTCGAGAAACATCAACGACCCTTCGGGCAGGTAGTTGATCAGCGTCGGCGGCGCCTCGCCGGCCTGCTTGCCCGAGAAGTGCCGCGAGTAGTTCTCGATGCCCTTGCAAAAACCCATCTCGTTGAGCATTTCCAGATCGAAGCGCGTGCGCTGTTCGAGCCGCTGGGCTTCGACCAGCTTCTGGTCCTTGTAATAGAACTCGAGCCGCGTGCGCAGCTCGTCCTTGATCGTTTCGACCGCGCGCAGCACCGTATCGCGCGGCGTCACGTAATGGCTGGACGGGAACACCGTGTAGCGGCCGAGGCGCTGCCGGATATGGCCGGTGAGCGGGTCGAACAGCTGCAGGGTTTCGATATCGTCGTCGAACAGCGAAATCCGCAGCGCCAGCTCGGCGTTCTCGGCCGGGAAGATGTCGATCACGTCGCCGCGCACGCGGAAGGTGCCGCGGGCGAAGTCGGTTTCGTTGCGGTCGTACTGCATCGCCGAGAGGCGCTTGATGATGTCGCGCTGCGCGTGTTTTTCGCCCTCTTTGAGGTGCAGGATCATCTTGTGGTAATCGGACGGATCGCCGATACCGTAGATCGCCGAGACGGTGGCGACGATGATGCAGTCGGGGCGTTCGAGCATTGCCTTGGTCGCCGACAGGCGCATCTGCTCGATGTGCTCGTTGATTGCCGAGTCCTTCTCGATGAACAGGTCGCGGCTCGGTACGTAGGCTTCGGGCTGGTAGTAGTCGTAGTAGCTGACGAAGTACTCGACAGCGTTTTCGGGAAAGAACTCGCGGAATTCGGCGTAAAGCTGTGCCGCCAGCGTCTTGTTCGGCGCCATCACGATCGCCGGCCGCCCGGTGCGGGCGATGACGTTGGCCATGGTGTAGGTCTTGCCCGAGCCGGTGACGCCGAGCAAGGTCTGGTACTTGAGGCCATCCTCGATGCCCTCGATCAGGCTGGCAATCGCCGTCGGCTGGTCGCCGGCGGGCGGAAAGGGCTGGAACAGCTTGTACGGGGAGTTCGGGAATTCGACGAACATGATCGGTCTCGGGCGCAGTCTCAGGCGCGGATGCCGTCGATTGTACGCGCCCGAATCGGCGTCTTGCAGCGCAAACGGGCGCACGCGCGTCAAATGCCAGTCAGCCCGTTTCCGCGTTGCGGGAGTCGCCGTCGGTATCCGGCATGGTACAGCCCGGCCCACAGCTGAAAGTCTGACGTCATATGCAACAGAGTTGCATTTGCATTGGTCTTATTGATACTGTGTTGCATCTGCAATCTTGTGTGGACCTGCACCGTGCCGCCTGTTTTCCCTCCCGATGTGCCGACGATGATCGCCTGGTGCGCGAGTGCGCAATGCACTGCAACGGCAGCGGTGTTCTGGAACGGCTGTCCAGTCGCGGCGGCCAGTCCTTCCTCGTCCGCCTGGCAAACCGGCCTTGGCCGGATTGATGTGTGGTGACCTGGGTGATCTCCCGTTTCGCCACGCCTGTCCCATCGACGCTCTCTCGAAGTCACGGAGTTTCCATGTTCTATCCCGATCGTCCGTTCCGGGCGCAACCGCTGTCCCCGCTCGTTACGGCCTTGTCCCTCGCGTTTTCCCCAGGCGTCTTTGCCGATGACAGGAAGACGGAGTCCACCCTTGCCGCCGTCGTGGTGACCGCCAATCCGCTGGGCAATCGCGACCTGGCCGTGCCGGTGTCGCAGTTATCGGGCGATGCGCTGCTGCTGCGCGATGCCGGCACGCTTGGCGAAGTGCTGACCGGGCTGCCCGGCGTGGCATCGACCTCGTTTGGCCCCGGCGCCAGCCGCCCGGTCATCCGCGGGCTGGATGGTGACCGGATTCTGCTGTTGCAAAACGGCGTTGGCGCGCTGGATGCATCGGCGCTGTCCTACGACCATGCCGTTGCGCAGGATGTTGCGAGCGTCGAGCGCATCGAAATCGTTCGTGGCCCGGCTGCGCTGCTTTATGGTGGCAATGCCATCGGTGGCGTCGTGAATACCCTGGATAACCGGATTCCGCAGTCGAGGCTCGAAGGTGTTTCGGGGGCGGCCAGGGTCGAGTACGGCGGTGCGGCCAATGAACGTGTCGCGGGGGCGAAGCTGGACGCCGGCAATGGCGATTACGCGGTGCATGTCGACGTTTTCGGCCGCCGCAGCGATGACTTGCGCATCCCGGGTTACGCCTGGTCCGAACGCCAGCGCGCCGGCCTTGGCAGCTATCAGCCCCCCGAGCATGACCATGCACACGGCGAGGAGGAGGGCGAACATGGGCACGAAGAACACGCGGCCGAGTCGGCCGAGGGCACCTTGCCCAATAGCGACAGCCGCGCCCATGGCGGCGCCTTCGGCGTCTCGCGAACCTGGGACGACGGTTATCTCGGCCTCGCCTACAGCGGTTACCGCAGCAACTATGGTTCGGTCGCTGAAGAGGATGTGCGGCTCGATCTCAAGCAGGACCGGTTTGCGCTGGCATTCGCCAAGAACGGACTCGCAGGCCCGTTCACCGATCTCAAGGCCGATTTCGCCTACACCGATTACGACCATCAGGAGCTGCACGGCAGCGAAGTCGGCACCACGTTCAGCAATCGCGGTTACGACGGCCGGATCGAGGCGCGCCATGCGGCCGTCGGCGCGCTGACCGGTGTGGTCGGTCTGCAGCTGGGCCAGACGCGCTTTTCGGCGCTGGGCGAAGAAGCCTTCGTGCCCAATACCGAAACCGGCAAGGCCGCGCTGTTCGTGCTCGAACAATGGCAGGCGGAGACCGCGCTGTTCAGCTTCGGCGGCCGGATCGATTACACCAGCCTCAGCCCGAACGCCTCGAACAATCGCCGTTTCGAGGACAGCCGGTCGCGCTCGTTTACCGCGGGTTCGCTCTCGGCCGGTCTGGTTTACCCGCTCAGCGGCGGCTGGTCGCTCGGCGGCAATCTGGCCTACACCGAGCGCGCGCCGAGCAATTACGAGCTTTACGCCAACGGCCAGCACGTGGCCACCGGTACGTTCGAGCGGGGCGATCCGGAGGCCGGCAAGGAAAAGGCGCGTTCGATCGATGCCGCGCTACGCTATCAGGCAGGCGCCAACCGGCTGTCGCTCGGTGGCTATTACAGCCATTTCGGCAATTTCATTGCGCTCGAACGGACCGGCCAGTGGTGCCATTCGCACGGTGATCACGATCATTGCGGCGATGAGCCGCACGACGGCGATTCGCCCGAATACGCGTACGAGGGCGTGCCGGCGAAGCTGTACGGCTTCGAACTCGACGGCAACTGGCGCGTGTACCAGAACGCATCGCAATCGCTGGACCTGCAAGCCTGGGGCGATATCACCCGAGCCGGGCGGCGCGATACCGGCGAAGCCCTGCCGCGCATCCCGCCCCTGCGGCTGGCCGGTGCGGTGGTGTACGGCCAGGGGCCGTTATCGTTGCGTGCCGAACTGCAATACGCCGCCGAGCAGGACCGTGTGCCGCAGAACGACACGCCAAGCGATGCCTACACCGTTGCCAATGTCGCGCTCAGCTACCAATTCCGCACTGGCGGGAGCGCCTGGACGGCGTATCTGCGCGGCGACAACCTCACGAACGAGGAAATCCGCTACGCGACGTCGCTGACCCGCGATATCGCGCCGCAAGGCAGGCGCAGCGCCAGAGCGGGTCTGGCGCTGCAATTCTAAACGCCAGCGGTCGATGATCTGGCGCGTCCCGGTCTCCCTTGCTAGGGGAGCCGGACGAGCAGTGGCGGCGGCGCGGAATTTTCTTCGCCGCCGTGGCTCCTATCCAGTTCACGGGGGCAAGGAGGTTGCGATGCGTTTACCGTCGTTCAAATCCGCAGGCTTGCTGACGCTCGGCATCGAGCTCGAGCTGATGCTGCTTGATCCGCAGACGAAGGAGCTGAGCGCCGGTGCGCTGAACCTGCTCGACTTGATGCGGGTACGGGGTGACAAGCGCTTCTTCTTCTGCCCCGAAATCACCCAGACGATGATCGAGTACAACAGCGGCGTGCACGGTCGCTGGCACGAGCTGCTGGTTGAAGCGCGGGCAATGCGCGCCTTCCTGTTGCCGCTGGCGCACGAATGCGGCTTGCGGATCAGCGGCGGCGGCACGCATGCGTTCCGCGACTGGCGCGACCAGGATTTCTTTCCGAAGGAGCGCTACCTCGACCTCGGGCTGAAGTACGGCTATCTGAGCAAGCAGTTCACCGTCTTCGGCATGCACGTCCACGTTGGCGTCGGTGGCGACGGCAGCGCCGCGATCGGGCTGATCCGCTCGGTGTCGCCGTGGGTGCCGCTGCTGATCGCCATTTCGGCGGCATCGCCGTTCCGCGAAGGCTCGGATACCGGGTTTGCCTGCTCGCGGCTGCACAGCCTGACGCCGTTTCCGTACGCCGGCGCGATGCCGGATTTTGCCGACTGGGACGAATGCGCCGACTATGTCGATGGTCTGATCGAACTCGGCGTCGTCGGCAGCATCAAGGATTTCTACTGGGACATCCGGCCGAAACCCGAATTCGGCACGATCGAGTTCCGCGTGTTCGACACGCCGCTGACAGCCGAGATCGCCTGCGTGCTTGCCGGTCTGGTGCAGCTGCTCTGCGCGTACTACCTTGACCATCCGACACCGCCGCCGCGCTTCGACACGTATCCGTACAACCGTTTCCAGGCCTGCCGTTACGGGCTCGCCGGCGAGATGGTCGACCCGTGGACAGGCCAGCGACAGGGCTTCCTGCCGCTGGCCTATGCGCTTTTCGACACGCTGGAGCCGATGGCCGACGCGCTGGACGCCAAGACCATGCTTGCACTCTGCCGCAAGCAGCTCGAGCCCGGCGTCGGCCAGGCCGACCTGCAGCGGCTGTCGGCGCGGCAGTGCGTCGACGATTTCGGCCGCCTGATGGCATGGCAGGCCGACTGTTTCGCATCCGGTCAGGTCCGGCCGCTTGAAGGCGGCCGCTAGCGCGAAGTCTGTCCAGCATTCAGCCGGCGTGGCTATTTCAGCGCGCCCTTCAGCGCCCGCCACAGCGTGTGGTCGGCGTCATCCTGCGTCAGCTCCCAGATCATGACGCCGCCGAGGCCGTTGGCCTTCACGTAGCCGGCCTTGGCCCGCAGCGAGACCGCGTCGTCGTAGCTGACCAGCTGTTTCAGATCGGCGTTGTACAGATACGGTGCATCGCCGGCGGCCTTGCTGCGGAACGACTGCCAGCCGGGCTTGCCGATCAGCGTCGCAACGGCGGTCGAGTACTTGGCGGTGCCGGGCTCGGCATCGTCGAGCAGGCCCGGACCCTTGGACGGCTGGGCCAGGCCGTCGCCGTTCGGACCCGGCTCGACGTTGCCCTGACCGCGCGCGTAGAACGGCACGCCAAGGACCAGTTGCGACGGCTTGAAGCCTTGCGCGATGAAGTACTTCACGCCGCCGTCGCCGTTGAGGACACTGGCGTCGGCCTCGCCCGGCGTCGGGTACAGCGCCGCATGCAGGCCGGCGCGCGGGCTCCATGCACCGTAGAAGTCGTAGCTCATCAGGTTGACCCAGTCGAGCAGCTTGGCCGCCGCCGGCAGATCGTAGCCCGACGACCCCCAGCCGCCGTTGGTGCCGGGGATCGCCGCCGTCAGCAGGTACTGCGCGCCGTCGGCCTTGCCGCGCTTGTCGAGCTCGCTGCGTAGCGTCTGCAACAGCCTGGTGTAGTTGTCGCGGTCGGCGGGCGAGGCGTCGGACACGTAGTCGCCACCGGTGACCGGGTGCTCCCAGTCGAGGTCGAGGCCCTGACAGTCGTAGTCGCGCATGATCGCGACCGAGGTCTGCGCCAGCCGGATCCGGCCGGCATCGGTCTGCGCGACCTTGGCGATATTGCGCGATCCGCTCCAGCCGCCGATCGCCCACTGGCAGGCGAGCTTCGGGTTCTTGACCCGGGCCTTCTCGAACGCCGCCTTCCATTGCTTCGCGGCGTCGATGTTCTTGGCATCGATGAAGGCGGTGCCGTCCGGCTTCACCAGCAGGAAGGAGTAGATGCCGACATCGAGCCCGGGCAGCACGGCGGCGCCGCGGGTCCGCTCGGCATCGGTTTGCCAGGTCGGCAGATAGGAAATCAGCTTGGGAGTATCGACCGGCTGGCTCGGGCCGGTGGCGCAAGCGCTGAGGACGGGCAACAGGAACAGCGGCAGGTAACGCGACATCGGGCACTCCTTGTTGGGTTGGGCTGCAAGTTGGGCTGCAACTGGCCAAGTTAAGCAATTGAGTTCCGCAATGGAATGTCGCAATCTGATTGTTATTTTGTTCGAATCCAGCACGGACGGCGCGATGTCGACGATCTATCAGGAAATGCTCGATGTGGGCGAGGGAACCCGGCAATGGTCGGTCGGCGCGCGGATCTTCCACCAACCGCATCTGCGCGCGCTCGGCGAGCATGAACTGTTGCTTGTCGGTCATTCCGAGGTCGAGGGCCGCCTGCACGTCGAGCGGATCGGCGCGCCGTTCCACGTCGTACTGCTCGGTGTCGATGGTGAGGGCGTGGTGACCGGCGGCGACAAGCTGCTGACGCTCGGTCCGGGCCAGATGGCGATCCTGCCGGCCGGCGGCCACAGCGGCTTTCGCTCGGTCGGCATGCCGTGGCGACTGGCGTGGTTCTTGATCAACGATGTAGCCGAATGGCAGTCGCTGGCCGGTGGTCCAGTCAGCGTACGGCCGCTGCTGCACGCCGAGAGCCTGTACCGGGTCGTGAGCGTGCTGTGTGCCGAGGCGCAGCTTGGCCGCTCCGGCTTTGCCGCTCAGACCTTGCTGCTGGCGGTCGACATGTTCCGCCGGGCGCTGGCCTGTCATGCCGATGAGGCGATCGCGGCCCGGTTGCAGGCGGTGTTCGAACCGGTGCGGCAATCTCCGGCACAGGACTGGCGGGTAGACAGCTTCGCAAGGGCGTATGGCACCAGCGCGGCGCATCTGCACCGGCTGTGCGTCCGGCATCTGGAGGCGACGCCACAGCAGCTGATCATCCGGCAGCGCATGCTCCGGGCGCGCGAGCTGCTCGTTGCCGGCGCCGGCAACGTCGCTGCGGTGGCGGAGCAGGTCGGCTATCAGGAGGTCGCCAGTTTTTCTCGCCGTTTTCGCCGGCATTTCGACATCAGCCCCGGCGAGCTGCTGCAAGCGCTGAAACAGGCGCCGGCAGGCGGTGGCTAGGGCGATAGCCGGCCGGGGCGAAAAAAAACCCCACCGCAAGGTGGGGCTGAAGTGCTGCCGTGAACGTGGGGATCAGATCGCGCTTTTCGCGAGCTGCTCCAGAATGGCCGGGTTTTCCAGCGTCGACGTGTCCTGGGTGATTTCCTGACCCTTGGCGATGTCGCGCAGCAGGCGGCGCATGATCTTGCCCGAGCGGGTCTTGGGCAGGTTGTCGCCGAAGCGGATTTCGTCGGGCATCGCGATCTTGCCGATTTCGTGGGCGACCCATTCGCGCAGTTCCTTGGCGATGCGCTTGGCATCGTCGCCTTCCGGACGGGCGCCCTTGAGGACGACGAAGGCGCAAACCGATTCACCCTTGATCTCGTGCGGCTTGCCGACAACGGCGGCTTCGGCGACCAGCGGGTTGGCAACCAACGCCGACTCGATTTCCATCGTGCCGAGGCGGTGACCCGAAACGTTGAGCACGTCGTCGACGCGACCCATGATCCAGATGTAGCCGTTCTCGTCGAAGTGGGCCGAGTCGCCGGCCAGATACAGCTGGCCGTTGAAGTCTTCGGGGAAATAGGTCTTCTTGAAGCGCTCCGGGTCGTTCCAGATGGTGCGAACCATCGACGGCCACGGTTTGCGCACCACGAGGAAGCCGCCCTTGCCCGGTTCAACCGGCGCACCGGCTTCGTCGACGATGTCGGCGATGATGCCCGGGATCGGCAGGGTGCACGAACCCGGCTTGGTCGCGACGGCACCCGGCAGCGGGGCGATCATGTTGGCGCCGGTTTCGGTCTGCCACCAGGTATCGACGATCGGGCAGCGACCGCCGCCGACGACTTCGTGATACCAGATCCACGCTTCGGGGTTGATCGGCTCGCCGACGGTGCCCAAGAGGCGCAGGCTCGACAGATCGTACTGCTTCGGCAGATCGGCACCGAGCTTGATCAGCGAGCGGATTGCCGTCGGTGCGGTGTAGAACGTCGTGACCTTGTGCTTTTCGATCGCTTGCCAGAAGCGGCCTGCGTCCGGGTAGGTCGGTACGCCTTCGAACACGACCTGGGTCGCGCCGATGGCCAGCGGGCCGTAGGCCACATAGGAGTGACCGGTGATCCAGCCCACGTCGGCCGTGCACCAGTAGATGTCGCCTTCGCGGTAGTCGAATACCCACTTCATCGTTGCCAGCGCGCCGAGCAGGTAGCCGCCGGTGCTGTGCTGGATGCCCTTGGGCTTGCCGGTCGAGCCCGAGGTGTAGAGGATGAACAGCGGGTGTTCTGCGTCGACCCATTCCGGTTCGCACTGGGTCGGCTGGCCTTCGACCAGCTCGTGCCACCAGACGTCGCGGGCATCGTTGAACGCGGCGCTGCTGTTTTCCTGGCGGCGCAGTACGATCACTTTTTCGATCGATTCGCTGCCTTCCAGCGCGACGGCTTCGTCGACGGTGGCCTTCAGCGGCACCGGCTTGCCGCCACGGAAGCCTTCGTTGGCGGTGATGACGATCTTGGCTTGCGCATCCTGGATGCGGTCGCGCAGCGCGCCGGCCGAGAAGCCACCGAACACGACCGAGTGGATCGCGCCGATACGGGCACATGCCTGCATGGCGACGACGGCTTCGACGGTGTGCGGCATGTAGACGACGACGCGGTCACCCTTCTTCACGCCGAGCAGCTTCAGGCCGTTGGCGAACTGGCAGACGCGGGCGTGCAGTTGGCGATAGCTCACGTGTTCCGAGCTGCCGTCGTCGGCTTCGAAGATGATCGCGGTCTTGTCGCCGCGCGCGTCGAGGTGACGGTCGAGGCAGTTGTACGAGATGTTGAGCTGGCCGTCTTCGAACCACTTGAAGAACGGCGCATTGCTGTCGTTCAGTACCTTGGTGAACGGCTTGTTCCAGCTCACCAGCTCGCGGCCGAGGTCGGCCCAGAAGCCTTCGTAGTCGCGGTTTGCCTGCTCGCACAGGGCGTTGTACCCCTCCATGCCCGAGACGTTGGCCTTGACGCGGAAGTCGTCCGACGGCGGGAACAGGCGGTTCTCTTTCAGTACGGAATCGATGCTGCTCATGCTTGCTCCTTCTTGCCAGTGCAGTAAGTAAAAATGCGATAAGGGGACTGTAAAGCCGTGGGAAAAGCAAAGCCAATCGTGTTTTCTGATGCGCGGAATCAGTTCCGCTGATGTGGTGGCGGAATCCGGATCAGCGGCGAGTGCGTTCGGCTCGATGGTGTTGTGTCCGCATTGAGCTGGCCGCGTCGGTGTTGCGTGCGGCGTCGTGCACCATGAAAAACGCCCCGCACGGGGCGGGGCGTTCCAGGGCTTCGGGGCTTAGTGCTTGGCAGCACCTTCTGCGCCGATGCCGGTCATCGAACGGATGAACTGCGGCAGGAACAGTGCTTTCTCGCGTGCAGCCGATTCGCTCTTGTCGAGCGTCGACACCAGCCAGGTGACGAAGAACGCCAGCGGCATCGAGAAGATCGACGGATTGTCGTACGGGAAGATGGCCGCGGCGTTGCCGAGCACCTTCACCCACACGGTCGGGCCGAACACGATCATCAGGATGGCGCAGATCAGGCCGGCCGCGCCGCCGACGACGGCACCGCGGGTGGTCAGACCCTTCCAGAACATCGACATGAACAACACCGGGAAGTTGGCCGATGCGGCGATCGAGAATGCAAGGCCGACCATGAAGGCGACGTTCTGTTTCTCGAAGGCAATGCCGAGCAGGATGGCCAGCACGCCCAGCGCGATGGTCGCCATCTTCGATACGCGGATTTCATGCGCTTCGTCGGCACGGCCGCGAGCGAACACGTTGGCGTACAGATCGTGCGATACCGCCGAGGCGCCCGACAGCGTCAGACCCGACACCACGGCGAGGATGGTGGCGAAGGCCACGGCCGAGATGAAGCCGAGGAAGAAGTCGCCGCCCACCGCGTTGGCCAGATGCACCGCCGCCATATTGGCGCCACCGATCAATTGCGAGACGGGCAGGCCGTCCTTCATGATGGTTTCGGTGTACTCCGGACGACCCAGCACCAGCATGATCGCGCCGAAGCCGATGATGAAGGTCAGGATGTAGAAGTAGCCGATGAAGCCGGTCGCGTAGAACACCGATTTGCGTGCTTCCTTGGCGTCCTTCACGGTGAAGAAGCGCATCAGGATGTGCGGCAGGCCGGCGGTACCGAACATCAGACCGACGCCGAGCGAGATCGCATCGATCGGGTTCTTCACCAGGCCGCCCGGGCTCATGATGTCGATGCCCTTCGGATGCGTTGCCACGGCGGTCGCGAACATGGTTTCAAAGCTGAAACCGCTGGCGGCCAGCACCATGAAGGCCATGAAGGTCGCACCGCAGAGCAGCAGCACCGCCTTGATGATCTGCACCCAGGTCGTCGCCAGCATGCCGCCGAAGGTCACATACATCACCATCAGCACGCCGACGATCAGCACGGCCGAGCTGTAGCTCATGCCGAACAGCAGCTGGATCAGCTTGCCGGCGCCGACCATCTGCGCGATCAGGTACAGCAAGACGGTGACGAGCGTGCCGACCGCTGCGAAGCAGCGCACCGGCGTCTGGCTCAGCCGGTACGAGGCAACGTCGGCGAAGGTGTATTTGCCGAGGTTACGCAGCCGTTCGGCGACGAGGAAGGTGATCAGCGGCCAGCCGACCAGAAAGCCGATCGAGTAGATCAGGCCGTCGTAGCCACTGCCCATCACCAGCGCCGAAATGCCGAGGAAGGACGCCGCCGACATATAGTCGCCAGCAATGGCCAGGCCGTTCTGGAAGCCGGTGATGCCGCCGCCGGCCGCGTAGAAGTCCTTGGCCGAACGGGTGCGGCGTGCCGCCCAGTAGGTGATGGCCAGGGTGAAAACGACGAAAAGCACGAACATGATGATCGCGTGCCAGTTCAGGTCGCGCTGCTTGACCTGACCTTCGATCGCGCCAGCGGCCCAAGTCGGCAAACTGGCACACAGTGCCATGCCGGCCAATGCCAGGCGGGTGGAAAGACGCTGCATCATTGGCGGGTCTCCTCGATGAGCTCGCGATTGAGCTGGTCGAACTCGGTGTTGGCGCGACGGACATAGATGCCGGTCAGCACGAAGGCCGAAATGATGACGAGCAACCCGAGCGGGATGCCGATGGTGGTGACGCTGCCGGCGGAAAGCGGCGTGCCGAGCGTCTTGGGGGAAAAAGCGATCATCAGAATCAGCCCGTAGTAAATCACGAGCATCACGATCGAAAGCAGCCAGCTCAGGCTGGTCTTCTTGTGTTGCAGCTCCTGGAACTTTGGATTGTTCTGGATACGCTGAATCAGTGCTTCATCCATGCTGTCCCTCCTGATAGTCGATGCCGGCGGCGCCCGGCGACTGCGGCTTTTTAACCGTGTCCGCTGTACTTTGGTCCGTCGAATGACGATGCCGGATACAAAGGGTCACGCTTAGTGACGCACTCTATGGCGCATGCCGGGCGTGGGCTAATTGCAATTTTTGATGCGGGGAATCAGCATTTCTGATGCCGCGTTGCACGAGTCTTACTGTATTGAGTGAAATTGCGGCGTTGCGACTACATTCGTTTGTCGCAGGATCGACCCAAAACCGCAGATTGCGGGATAATCGGCCGCATGGAACTGTATCAATTGCGTACTTTCGTCGCGGTGGCGCAGCAGGGGCACCTGACACAGGCTGCCGAACTGCTCCACCTGTCGCAACCGGCGGTGACCGCGCAGATCAAGGCGCTGGAGGAGGAGCTCGGTGTCGCGCTGTTCGAGCGCTATCCGGGCGGCGTGCAGCTGACCGAGGCGGCCAAGGACATCCTGCCCGAAGCCGAACGCATCCTCGCGCTGTCGCGCGGTATGCAGCACAAGGCCAAGGCCCTGTCGGGCGAACCGAAGGGCAAGGTCAAGATCGGCACCATCGGCGTGCCGGCGCGGCTCAAGCTCGGGCCGTGGCTCGCCCGCTTGCGCAGCCGCTACCCGCTGTTGACGGTGCAGACCACGCACGGCATTTCCGGCGGCATCCTCAATGAAGTGCGCAAGAAGACGCTCGACGGCGGTTTCTATCTTGGTCGCAACCCGTACCAGAACGTCAACAATCTGCCGCTGACCGAAATCGGCTTCTGCGTGGCCTTGCCGCCGCAGCTGGCGCCGCAGTTGGCCGGCGACGACTGGGAGTCATTGGCCAAGGTGCCGTGGCTGGGGCTGTCGCAGTTCAACAGCCTGTCGTCGATTACCCAGGAGTTGTGGCGTGCGCAGAATGTGGCGCCACGCAAGTTCGGCGAATTCGACGAGGAAGCGACGCTGCTCGAACTCGTCAAGGCCGGGCTGGGTGTGGCGATTCTCGCCGAACGGACTGCAAAGCGTTTTGCCGCCGACGGCTCGATCGTGCTGTGGCGCGGCGGCGACTGCGTGACCAGCGCACCGCTGCAGTTCGTCTATTCGGCCGAGCGTGAAAACGATCCGCTGGTGACGATGTTGCGCGATACCTTGCTCGAAGTCTGGCAGCCGTCCGAGTAGCCCTTACTTCGGTTCGACGTGCTGCTTGAGCAGTTTGCCCATCAGCGAGGTCTTGGCCTTGCCGTCGGCGTCCTGCTCGGCGGTTGACGCCTTGCCGAAACGGTCGGGCGAACCCTTCTTGCGGATGGCGTCCTTGATTTTCACGCCGGCAAATTTTTGCAGGTCAAAGTGGTTGATCGGCATCGTATCGTCCTTGGTGTTGCAAATCGGTTAGGGGTACTCAAACAAAAACCCCGCTTTGGCAGCGGGGTTTCGAGTATGTGTCACCAGCGGAACCAGCTTATTTAAGCTTGGTTTCCTTGTACATCACATGCTTGCGGACGACGGGATCGAACTTCTTGATCTCCATCTTTTCCGGCATGGTGCGCTTGTTCTTGGTGGTGGTGTAGAAGTGGCCGGTACCGGCGCTCGATTCGAGCTTGATCTTTTCACGCATGGTCATTCACCTCTGATTACAGTTCGCCGCGGGCGCGCAGGTCGGCCAGGACGGACTCGATGCCGTTCTTGTCGATGGTGCGCAGCGCTGCGTTGGAAACGCGCAGGCGAACCCAGCGGTTTTCGCTTTCAACCCAGAAACGACGGGATTGCAGGTTCGGAAGGAAGCGACGCTTGGTCTTGTTGTTGGCGTGGGAAACATTGTTCCCGGTCATCGGGCGCTTGCCGGTGACTTTGCATACTCGTGCCATGGTTAGGTATTCCCTGACTTCTGAGAAAAACCGGATTTATAGCATGAATCAACCACGACGTTCAAGCGGCGCGGCAGCCCGTTGTGGCGTGTCCGTCGTCGCGATCGCGGCTTCGATCTGTCGGGCGGCTTGTTCGGCGGTCATCGCCGGGCTACGCCAGAAACGGCCGACGACGCCGAACACTGCCGTTCGGGCGGCATCGCTCAGCGCCATATTGTGCGCCCACGATGGCACCAGCGTGTTGCGGCGACTGCTGTCGGCAAACGCACGGGCCGACAGACGGGCGCATTCGTCGTAGCGTTCGAGCGTCACGTCGGCCCGGGCCGGAATATTGCCTTTGTAAAAATTGAAGGCTTCCTGCGTTTCCTTCGACATCGCGATCCTTGCCAGATCCTGCTGTGCCTGCTGCTGGGGCGCGGTGGCCGATGGGTTGAACATGACCAGCAAGTCGGTGTCGAAGCTGAACGCAGACGCGCTGCCCGGCGCGGCCGTGCACAGGTAATCGCGGCCCGCCTGTTTGCCCGCTGCGGAAAACTCGCCCTTGGCCCAGTCGCCGAGCACCGTCATTGCCGCGTGCCCGTGGATGACCTCGGCGGCGATCTGGCTCCAGTCCCGTCCTCTATGCATATTGGGCATGTCGGTGAAGGGTTTGAGGCGTTTGAAGACCGACAGCGCATGGATAAAACGCGGATCGCGGCCTGCGCCGGGGACAGGGGTGACGAAGATCTCGCGGTAGCGTTCCGGCCCCGCCTCGGCGAGTACTACCGCCTCAAGCAGCGTCGCCAGTTGCCAGTTCTGCTGGCCGACGGCCAGCGGTACGATGCCAGCCCGGCGCAGCTTTTCTGCAATCGGAAAGAATTCGGCCCAGCTTTGCGGTGGTGTAGCGCCGACCCGGCGCAAAGCAGCCGCATTGCTCCACATCATATTGATCCGGGCGACGCCGAGCGGCACCGCGACATAGCGGGGACCGATCTTGATCATGGCGTCGAGCTCCGCCGGCAGTACGTTCGGCCAGTCCTGCGCGCGCGCGGTTACGCTGACGTCGCCGAGCAGGCCCAGGCGGCCCCACTCCCGCACTTGCGCGCCGCCGACGGCGGCGGCCGTCGGCAGGTTGTCCAGCTTCGCTCGGGTGCGAAGGACATTGAGCGCATTTTCGCCGCCACCGCCGATGACGCTGAAATCGTTCCAGCGATAGCCGGCCGCATTGACGCGCTGCCTCAGCTCCTGCAGCGCGCGGACTTCTCCGGGCGACGTCCACCAGTGCAGTACTTCAATGTCGGCGGCACAGGCGCTGCCGACGGCGAGTGCGAAGAGCAGGGCGGGCAGTCGGCGCATTTATTCGGCTGGCGGCACGAGGATGGTGCGGTTGCCGTTGGTTTCCATCGGGCTGACGAGGCCCGCGGCCTCCATGCTCTCGATCAGCCGTGCGGCGCGGTTGTAGCCGATGCGCAGCTGGCGCTGTACCGACGAGATCGATGCGCGGCGCGATTTCAGTACGAAGGCGACCGCTTCGTCGTACAGCGGGTCGGCCTCCTGATCGCTGCCGCCGCCTTCGAGCGATGTACTGCCGGCAGCTTCGGCGTCGAAACCGCCGTTGAGCACGCCGTCGATGTAGTCGGGTTCGCCGGTGCTCTTCAGGTATTCGACGACCTTGTGCACTTCGTCATCGGCAACAAAGGCGCCGTGGACGCGCTGCGGGTAGCCGGTGCCCGGCGGCAGGAACAGCATGTCGCCCTGGCCCAGGAGCGCTTCGGCACCCATCTGGTCGAGGATGGTGCGGCTGTCGATCTTGCTCGAGACCTGGAACGCCAGCCGGGTCGGGATATTGGCCTTGATCAGCCCGGTGATCACGTCGACCGACGGCCGCTGGGTGGCGAGGATCAGGTGGATGCCGGCGGCACGGGCCTTCTGCGCCAGCCGGGCGATCAGTTCTTCGATCTTCTTGCCAGCGACCATCATCAGGTCGGCGAACTCGTCCACCACCACGACGATGAAGGGCAGGTGCTCGACCGGTTCCGGGTTGTCCGGCGTCAGCGTGAACGGATTGGTCAGCTTCTGACCGGCCTTTTCGGCTTCCTTCACCTTCTGGTTGAAGCCGGCGAGGTTGCGCACGCCGAAATGGCTCATCAACCGGTAGCGTTTTTCCATCTCGGCCACGCACCAGTTCAGCGCGTTGGCGGCGAGCTTCATGTCGGTGACCACCGGTGCCAGCAGGTGCGGAATGCCGTCGTAGACCGACAGCTCGAGCATCTTCGGGTCGACCATGATGAAGCGCACTTCTTCCGGCGTCGCCTTGTACAAGAGCGAGAGGATCATCGCGTTGACGCCGACCGACTTGCCCGAGCCGGTGGTGCCGGCGACCAGCATGTGCGGTGCCTTGGCCAGATCGGTGACGCTGGGCTTGCCGGTGATGTCCTTGCCGAGGGCGATCGCCAGTTTCGAATGCATGCCGTGGAAGGCTTCGGACGACAGGATCTCGGACAGCCGGATCATCTGCCGCTTCGGGTTCGGCAGCTCTAGGCCCATGCAGGTCTTGCCTGGAATCGTCTCGACCACGCGGATGCTGACGAGGCCGAGCGCGCGCGCCAGATCCTTCATCAGATTGACGATCTGCGCGCCTTTGACACCGACGGCCGGCTCGATCTCGTAACGGGTGATCACCGGACCGGGGTAGGCGGCGATGACCTTGACCTCGACGTTGAACTCGGCGAGCTTGCGCTCGATCAGTCGCGAGGTGAATTCGAGCGTGTCATTGCTGATGCTTTCCTGCGAGGACTGCATTGGCGCGAGCAGGCTCAGCGCCGGCAGGCCGCCGACAGCCGCAGGTGTGGGCAGATCGTCCGGGGCGAACAGCGTCGGCTGGACGGTTTTCTTCTGCTGCGCCTCGGCTTCCTTCTCGGCAGCCTTGATCACGGCCTTGGCGACCGGGACTTCGATTTGCGGTGTTTCGATTTTCAGCGGCGCTTTGTCTTCCTGCTTTTTCTTCTCGACGCTGATCTTTTCTTCGCGCTGTACCGACGCCTGCCGGCCGATGCGGCGATCCTGCGCGGCCTGCCAGGTGTCGACGCACTTGAAGCCCAGCCATTCGATGCCGGTACCGAGTTTTTCCATCAGCGCCAGCCATGACAGGCCGGTGAACAAAGAGACGCCGAGCGCCCAGACCACGATCAGCGTCAGGGTCGCGCCGGCAAAGCCGAGCGCCTGGTAGAGCCAGCCGCCAAGGGCGACGCCGACGATGCCGCCGTGCGCCAGCGGCAAGGCGACGTCGAGCGTGTGCAGACGCAGTGCCTCAAGGCTGCTGCTCGCCAGCAGAATCATGAAGAAGCCGGTGCAGGCCAGCAGCACGACCGGCCGCGACGAGTGACTGATGTGATCGATCCGCCGATAGCCCCAGAGAATCGCGGCGAGGCAGAAGGCGACCCACCACCAGGCCGAGAGGCCGAAAACGGACAGCAGGATGTCCGCCACCCAGGCGCCGACGCTGCCGCCACGATTCAGCACGGCGGCCTGCGTGGCGCTGTGCGACCAGCCCGGATCAGCGCGGTGGTAGCTGCCGAGCGCCAGGACGAGGTAGACGACAATGGCGACCAGCAACAGCCACCACGATTCGCGCAGCACGCCTGCGAGCTGCGGGGGAAGCGCCGCTCGAGTCGAGGCCTTGGTGATGTTTTTCTTGCGGAAAATGGCCATGTCGCAACGGAGGGATTGGTATTCAGCTGCCGATTATAACGGTTCGTCCGCTGGCAGGTGTGACACGGCCGGGAACTGTGACCGCCATGGCGATCTTGGCCTGGAAAACCAGCTGGATGCGGGCAGTAAGACGGCGTTGCCGGGCAGTGGCTAGTCGAGATGGCGTTGTTGCCACGCGAGGTAGCAGGCGTGGACGTGTTGCGCGTAGGCGTCACGATCGGCGAAATCGGCCGGATCGAACGCGTCGTAGACATGGTAATGGGCGTGCCGGTTGGGCGCGCTGGCGATCTGGCACAGCATCTGCGGCAGTGTCTGGCCCTCCCAGGCGAAGGACTGTTGTGCCTCGTAATGCAGAAACACCGGCACGATCGGCACGCCAGCGTCGAGCGAGAGTGTGAACGCGCCGTAGTGGAAACGTTCGGCGAGGCGTCGGCCCTTGCAGCCGCCTTCGGGATAGATCGCAATATTGCGCCCGCTGCTGACGGCATCGCGCATCGACGTCAGCGCATTCTGGCGCGAGCCCTTGTTCTCGCGCTGGACGAAAAAGGTGCCGGCGGCGGCGGCGATGCGACCGACGAACCACCAGTCGCGGACTTCGACCTTGGCCAGGCTGACGACGTTGAACAGGCCCGGAATGCCAACCAGTTCGAGCGCCGACGGGTGATTGGCGATCAGGATGAAATGCGCGGGGAGCGGGCGCGTCTGGTGCTGGTGAAGGTGCAGCTCGACGCCGAGGGCGCGGACAAAACAGCGGCACCAACTGCGAAACAGGGCCGGGTACCAGGCGCTTAGCCAGCCGGATGGCAGCAAGGCCAGCAGCAGCAGTGCCAGCGTATACGCAGCGAGATCGAGCCAGCCCAGCGCCCGGTTGAAAAGGTGCAGCAGGTAGCGCATTGCGTCTCCGCTGTCGCGAGTCTGCTTTCGGTTTAGCGCAGCTAACAAAACCCCGCTGGCCGCGTTGCGCGCACTGGCCGTGCCGTTCTTACTGTTGCGACCGTCGCGAGGTCCCGTGGGACGTGTCGCACGCCTTGCCAGCACCGTTTCCCGGGTAGGGCAGCAGCCCTTAGCCGGTTTGACCGTGGGACAGTGTCGCTTTAGGCGTGCAGATAGCCCGCGAGCTTGTTTTCGTACAGGCGCGGGTTTTCGCCGTTGGCGATCGCGACCAGGCCTTCGAGCAGCATCTCGCGGTGGATGACTTCGCTGTGGATGTGGCGCTTGAGCTTGCCGGCGATCGGCAGGAACACGAGGTTGGCGATGCCGACACCGTAGATCGTCGCGACGAAGGCCACGGCAATGCCGGCGCCGAGCTTGGACGGGTCCGACAGGTTTTCCATCACATGGATCAGCCCGAGTACCGCGCCGAGGATGCCCAGCGTCGGTGCGTAGCCGCCGGCGGCGTCCCAGATCTTGGCCGCTGCCTTGGCGCTGTGCTCGTAGGCGTCGATGTCGAGCTCGAAGGCGCGGCGGATCATTTCCGGCTCGGCACCGTCGACGAGCATCTGCAGCCCGCGTTTGACGAAGGGGCTTTTCTCGGTGTTCATGACGTTTTCGAGCGCCAGCAGGCCACCGCGACGCGACTGGTGCCCCCAGTTGACCAGCGTTGCCAGCAGCTTGCGGTTGTCGTGTTGCGGCGGCACGAATACCCAGCGCAGCATTCTCATGCCGGCGATGAAGTCGCTCATCCGGCTCTGCAGCATTACCGCACCGGCAGTGCCGCCGATGACGATCAGGAAGGCGGTCAGCTGCAGCAGCGAGCCGATGTGGCCGCCTTCGAGCCATTGGCCCAGCAGGATGGCGGTCAGGCCGAGGATGAGGCCGAAGATGCTGATCTTGTCCATTTATCTGGCGGTCCAGTCGGTCAGTCGGGTGCGCAGCCGTGCGACGGCCTGGCTATGCAGCTGGCAGACGCGCGATTCGGAAACGCCGAGCACCGCGCCGATTTCCTTGAGGTTGAGTTCTTCGTCGTAATACAGCGCCATCAGCAGCTTTTCGCGTTCCGGCAACTGCGAGATGCCCTCGATCAGCTTGGCGCGGAAGTGCGCATCGTCGAGCTGTGCGAGCGGATCGGCAGCGTGGTCGGCGGCGAAGGCATCGAGCGGCGATGATGCGCCGTGCTCGTCGTCGTCGCGGGCGTAGTCGTCGATGTGCAGCAACTGGTGGCCGCGCGCGTCGCCAAGCATGTCCTGATAATCGGTGAGCGGCAGGTCCAGCGCCGCGGCGACCTCGGCTTCACCGGGCGCGCGGCCAAGCTGTTGTTCGAGCTTGTGGATCGCTGCGTCGATGCTGCGCAGGTTGCGACGGGTCTGCCGTGGCAGCCAGTCGGCGCTGCGCAGCTCGTCGAGCATCGCACCGCGGATGCGTTGCGACGCGAAGGTATCGAACTGCACGCCGGCGGCAGGATCGAAATTGCGTGCGGCGTCCATCAAACCGATCAGGCCGACCTGGATCAGATCGTCGACGTCGACGCTGGCCGGCAGCCTTGCGATCAGGTGATACGCGATCTTCTTGACCAGCGGCGTCGAGCGCGCAAGCAGTTCCGCATCGTTGTCCGAGCGGGTGTCACGGTAGAGCTTGAGGGCGCGTTGATTGAGCATGGGCCTTGATGGAACGGTTGCCGGGTCAGTTTACCGCAACGCGGCCCGGCTTTCGCCCGCCAGCGCCGTTTCCAGTTGGGAAAGTGCGTCAGCCAGTGCCGCATTGGTCGCCGCGGCGATGCCGTCGCCATTCATCGGCGACACCTTGGCGTGGCCGCCGACGGTGATCTGCCGGGCCGGCGCGGTGCCGCTGCGCAGCGCGATCCGCAGCCGGACGACGGCCTCGCTGGGCTGCTCGGCGCGCAGGTCGGTGTAGAGCGCGCTGATCCGGCCGTCGATGGCGTACGGCGCGGCGCTGCGATCCTGGGTCAGCGTTGCGCCTGCGGCGACCAGCCAGTCGTTCAGCCGGTTTTCGATTTGCCGTGCCGGCGGTGCGACATAGCCGCGGTACGGGTCGACGGCGAGACGCTGGGCCGTTTCGCGGTAGACGAAACCGCGCTGGCCATAAGGCTCATCGACCGCGAGCGTGCCGACATAGACCGTCGTGCCGGCGAGCGTCTGGGTGGTCTGGGCCGGGCGTTCGACGTTGAGCACATAGTTGAATTCGGCGCTCGGGCGGCTGGCCGCGCAGGCGGTGAGCAGGACCGTGGCGACGAGAATCAGGAGAAAGCGCATGGCAGGTCTCAGCGTTGCGGGAGCGGATAGGCGGGCGGCGGTTCGGAGAACAGCAGCGACGACGGGTTGGCGCGGATGTCGCGCAACAGTGCATCGAGTTCGCTACTGCCGCTATAGAGGTTATCCAGCGTATGGCCGAGCAGTGCATTGCGGTCGAGCAACAGACGGTCGATTTCGCCGAGCGAGTGGTTGAGGCGGTCGAGCGATTGATGCCAGGCCGGATTGGCGAGCAGCGTGTTGGCCGATTTCAGCGTTGCCTGCAGTTCGGCCGGCGCACTGGCTAGCGCCGGATCGGCGAGCAGGGCGCCAAGACGGCTGTTGTTCTGCCGCAACTCGCGCACCAGCGCCAGCGTTTCGTCGCCGATCGGCTTCAGCTGCATGGCCGCCAGTTGTTCGCTGGCCTTCTGCGCATTACGGCCGATTTCTTCGAGCGGCATCGCGTTCAGCTTGCTGTCGACGGTGTCGGCGGCTTGCGCGACCTTGTCGACCACCGATTGCAGATCAAGCTTGGCAAGCTTGTCGGCGATGCTTTGCGTCGCATTCAGCAACTGGCCGACGGTGCTGCGCGCCGACGGCACGTAGAGCGCGGCGGGTTTCCAGTTGATCGGCAGGATCGGGCTTTGCCCGCCCTCGACGTAGTCGATCTCGATGTAGTTGGCGCCGGTCAGTCCTTGCGGCGCGATGCGCACGCGCAGGCCACGGGCGATTTCCTGGTCCAGCGCCGCCTGGTTCAAGGTCGCGTCGGCGCGCGGCCCCAGCGTTTCCGGCCGCAAGCGCATTTCGATCAGCACATAGTGCTGGCGCCAACTGCTGTCGGCGGCGGCCTCCGGATACTTGACCGCGGTAAAGCCGATCTTGCTGACTTCGCCGATCGCAACGCCGCGATAACGAACCGACGAACCGACATCGAGGCCTTTGACCGATTCGTTGAAATAGGTCTCCAGCACCGGCGCATTCGAAAACCAGCGCCCTGCGCCGAAGGCGATCAGCAGCACCAGCGTCAGCGCCACGGCCAGCGTCACGAACAGGCCGAGGCGGATATGGCTTTGTCTGGGAGTCATGCGGCTACCTTGCGTTGAAAGAAGCGCTGCACGCGCTCGTCCGTTGAATGGGCGGCCAGCTCGGCCGGCGGGCCGACGGCGATCACGCCGCGCACGCTGGCATCGAGCATCAGCGCGGTGTCGGCGATCGCCATGATGCTCGCCAGTTCGTGGGTGACGACGACGAAGGTCAGCCCGAGGCTGTGCGACAGCTGGAGGATCAGCGCGTCGAGTTCGGCGCCGGTGACCGGATCGAGGCCGGCCGACGGTTCGTCGAGGAAAACGATTTCCGGGTCGAGCGCAATCGCCCGGGCGATCGCCACGCGTTTCTGCATCCCGCCCGACAGCGAGGCCGGCACATAGTCGGCAAACGCCTCCAGCCCGACCAGACGCAGCTTGAGCCGGGCGATCAGCTCGACCGCGGCGGCGTCGAGCGGTGTGTGCTCGGTCAGCGGCAGCATCACGTTTTCGAGCACGGTCAGCGAACCGAACAGCGCGCCGGACTGGTAGGCGACGCCGAAACGCTGGTACAGCGCCAGCCGCGCCGCGCCGTTGAGCGCGGTCAGCTCGTCGTCGCCGAACCAGATCTGGCCCGACAGCGGCCGGTACAGGCCGATCAGATTCTTCAGCAAGGTCGATTTGCCGCAGCCCGAGCCGCCGAGGATGACGAAGACCTCGCCGCGTTTGACCTCGAACGACACGTCGTCGAGGATTACCTTGTCGTCGTAACCGCAGACAAGGTGTTCGGCGCGGATGATCGGGGTGTCGTGGCGGACAGGTTCGGTCATCGTCACCATCCGAGGATGTAGAACATCACGGCGAACAGGCCGTCGACGACGACGAGCATGACGATGCTGCTGACGACGGCGCGCGTCGTCGATTCACCGACGGCCGCGGCGCCGGCGCCGGTACGCAGGCCGCGCAGGCAGCCGATCGCGGCGATGAAGAAGCCGAACACCATGGCCTTGCCGAGACCGCCGAAGAAATCGCTGAAGCCGACGATGGCGGTGGCGCGGTGCAGCGATGTCGCGAACGGCACGTCGAAACTCGCCATCACCAACGCCATGCCGGCGAGGCCGATCACCTCGGCGCAGACGGTCAGCATCGGCATGATCAGCGCGACGGCCAGCAGGCGCGGAATCACCAGAAAGCGGAACGGGTCGAGACCGAGCGTGACCAGCGCGTTGATTTCCTCGTTGACCTTCATCGTGCCGAGCTCGGCGGCGAATGCGGCACCGGTGCGGCCGGCGAGCAGGATGGCCGTCATCAGCGGCGCCAGCTCGCGTACCAGGGAGAGACCGACGAGGTCGGCGACGAACAGCTCGGCGCCGAACTGGCGCATCGGCACCGCCGACTGGAACGACAGGATCACGCCGAACAGGAAGGCAACCAGCGCGATGATCGGCAGCGCATCGGCGCCAGCGCTGCTGGCGACGGCAAAACCGTTGCGCCAGCGGATCTTGCCGCGCGCGGTGAAGATGCGTGCCATATCGGCGGTGAACACGCCGATGAAGGCCATCGTCAGCGTGAATTCGCTGCTGATCGCCTTGCCGAAATCGGCGAGCTCGTCGGCGAGGCCGTGCGGTTTCGGCGGCGGCACGGCCAGCGGTTCGTCGGGGCGCAAGTCGGCAAGCAAGGCGGCATAGCGTTCGGGCAGGCCGTCGACGCGCGCGCCGCGCTGGATCAGGTCGAACAGCAGGGCGCTGCCGGCGCCGTCGCAATAGTCGACGCCGCTGGCATCGACGACGCAACCGGCCGTGACCGCGCTGCGCGCCTGTGCCCAGATATCTGCCGCGCCACGCGCGTCAAGCCGGCCGCGCAGCTGCAGTTTGTCGGCTTCGACGATCAGTTCGGCGCTCGGTTCGGTGCTCATCGGGCCTCGAGGTCGTCGAGAAAACGGTGCATCACCAGCGCGTCGACGAGGCCGAGCCGGGCGTGCCGGTAGGCCTGCGGAATCGTGCCGACGATCGCGAAACCGAGTTTGCGCCATAGCGCGACCGCCGCCTCGTTGCTCGCGACGACGAAGTTGAACTGCATCGCGGCGAAGCCGGCGCGTCTGGCTTCGATCAGGCAGTGCTGGCCGAGCGCCTTGCCCAGACCGTGGCCATGCGCGTGCGGCGCAATCATGAACGAGGCGTTGGCGACGTGGTTGCCCAGATCGCGCTGGTTGGCGATCAGCTTGTACATGCCGACGACTTCACCGTCGATCTCGGCCACCCAGCTGCGAACGCCGGGGCCGAACCAGTAGGCGTGCGCGTCGTCGCGGCCGGTGTCCGGCGCGAAGACATAACTGTCGCCGCCGGCGACGACGGCATGAAAGATGGTCCAGATGGCGTCGAAATCACGTTCGCTTGCGGGGCGGATCGTCATGCGGGTTTCCGTGCGGGTGCGGGCAGGGCCACGTTAACGTTGTAGCCGGTCGGCGAGGATGCGGCTCGATTCGACCAGCCGGTAGGCGAAATCGGCGGCGCTGTCGGCGGCACCGGCCGGGCGGCGCCAGCGCAGCATCGCGTCGGCGAGCTGGCGGAAGGCGTGCGCCGATTCGGCATCGGGAAACGCATCGAACACCGTCCGGCCGAGCCGCGCCGCGCGCGCCAGCTTTTCGTCCTCGGGGACGAAGCCGATCAGCCGCAGCCTGACCCGGTTGCCCAGATAGCGCGCGGCCACCTGCTGCAGCCGTTCGAACAGCGCGCCGGCTTCGTGCGCGCTGCCGACGCGGTTGATCAGGATGCGGAATTCGCTGCGGGCGTATTCGGTGGCCATCAGCTTGATCGCGGCGTAGGCATCGGTCAGCGATTCGGCGCGCTCGGACACGATCAGCACGACATCGTCGGCGGCGAGCGACAGGCTGGGCACGCCGGGCTCGGTGGCCGGCCGGGTATCGAGCAGCAGCCAGTCGGTATCGACGCTGACGGCGTCGAATTCGCGCGCCAGCCACGCGGCCTCGGCTTCATTGAGCCGCGCCAGCACCTGCGGCCGCGCGGCGGCGGGCAAGAGTGAAAACCCGCCCGGCGCCGGAACGATGACGTCGGCGAGCGTGACCTCGCGACGGATCGCTTCTTCGAAGTCATAGGGGGGCGACAAGCGCAATCGTTGGGTGGCGTTGCCGCTGCCGGTGTGTTCATCGAGCAGCAGCACCGAACGCTCGCGTTCGGCCAGCGCCGCAGCCAGATGGATGGCGACCGTCGTCGCGCCGGCGCCGCCGCGTCCGCCATTGATGCTGACGCTGCGGCAAACGGGTCTGGCGACCAGCGCCCGGAGCCCGGCGGCCTGGTCGTCCCACAGTCTGGCGTTGCTCATCGCTGGGGTCCTCGCGGCTTAGCCGCGGGGCGTCGGCTCGCCGAAGCCGGCGTCCTCGGTATTGCTGGTCTGGGTGCCCATGTAGACCGGATATTCGTCCGGCTGCAGCTGGAACGGCCGGCCGGGTTCGGCACGGAAGGCCCGGTCGACCAGATATTCGATCCGTGCCGGGTGCAGGTCTTCGGGCACGCGCTGGCCGTTGGTGACGAAATGCAGCTTGAGCCGGTGGCGGATCGCGACGTCGAGGCAGCCGCCGAGGCTCATCGTCTCGTCGAGCTTGGTCAGGATCACGCCGGCGAGCTGTTCGTTCTTGTAGCGTCGCGCGACATCATCGAGCGTCGCCGGCGCGGCGTTGGCAGCGAGCAGCAGCAGCGTGTGCGCGCGCTCATGCTGGAACAGTCGCAATTGTTCGACGATGCGCAGGTCGCGCTGGCCCATGCCGACCGTGTCGATCAGCACCAGATGGCGCGACGCCAGATCGGCGAGGGTGAGTTCGAAATCGGTGTCGTCCTTGACCTCGTGCACCGGCACGCCAAGGATGCGGCCGTAGATGCGCAATTGGTCGGTTGCGCCGATCCGGTAGCTGTCGGTCGTCAGCAGGGCAACCGATTCGGGGCCGTAGGCCAGCGCGCAACGCGCGGCGAGCTTGGCGACCGTCGTCGTCTTGCCGACGCCGGTCGGGCCGATCAGCGCGTAGACGCCGCCCTGGGCCACGAGATCGTCGCCATCGCCGACGGCGGCGATATTGTGGACCAGCGCCGCCTTGAGCCAGCGGGCGCGCAGCTCCGGCGCCATCTGCGCCGGCATCTTGTCGACCAGCTGGCGGGCCAGCGCCGGGCAGAAGCCGGCGGTCAGCAACTGGCGCAGCGCGTCGAGCTTGTCCGGCGACTGGCGTGAGAGTTCGTTCCACGCCATGCCGGCGAGCTGGTGCTCCATCAGCCCGCGCAGTTGGCGCATTTCGCGTGCGATGTCGTCGATCGCCGCAGGTTGCACCGTTGATGCCGGCGTCGGCGTGGCGGGGATGTCGTCGTCGCTGTAGCGGAAGGCGGGCGGCGCCGGGAGGTCGGCCGCGACGGGGCGGGGGGCCGGGCGCTCGGGCGCCGGGCGCGGCTCGGCGATGGTCGGTTCGAGCCGTGGCGCGCGGTTGCTGCGCACCACCTGCGGCGCCGGTGCCGGCGCAGGCGCGTCGTCATCGTCCTCGTCGGGAATCGCGTACGAGCGTTCGAGCGCGCGGGTCAGCGGCGGTACGATCGGCGTTGGCCGGGGCGCGGGCGGGTCGACACGGACGGACGGACGGCTGGCCGCGATGGTCTGCGCGCTGGTCAGCGCTGCAACGTCGGAATCGGCCACGGCCATGATCTCGACGCCGCCGCCGGCCACCTGCCGGTTCGACAGGATAAGCGCGTCCGGGCCGAGTTCATCACGAACCTGACGCAGCGCATCACGGGTGGTGGCACCGTAGAATTTCTTGACGACCATTGTCCCTATCGAGCCAGTTAAACCGGGCTATTATCTCCAGCCCGTGAGGATCGCACAAACGGCAGCGGCCGTGGCGCTGCCGTGCCTCTTTCTCCTGATTCTATCGTCATGCATACGCTCGCCTATCTTCCCCCGTCCGACACCGGCCTCAGCGTCATCTACGCCGACGCTTCGCTGCTGGTCGTCGACAAGCCCGCCGGCTTGCTGGCGGTGCCCGGCCGTGGCGACGACAAGGCCGATTGCCTGAGCGCACGGGTGCAGGCGGTCTATCCGGATGCGCTGATCGTGCACCGGCTCGATATGGCGACGTCGGGGCTGGTGGTCTTCGGTCGCGGCGGCGAGGCGCAGCGGCGCTTGAGCCATGCGTTCGAGCACCGCCGCGTCAGCAAGCGCTATGTCGCCGTCGTTGCAGGGCTGATCGCCGACGATGCCGGCGAGATCGACCTGCCGCTGGGCGCCGACTGGCCGAACCGGCCCCGGCAGAAGGTCGATTTCGATGCCGGCAAACGTGCGCTGACGCGCTACGCGCTGCTGTCGCGCACGGACGACAGCAGCCGCGTCGCGCTCGAGCCGGTCACCGGCCGGACGCATCAGCTGCGCGTGCATCTGATGGCGATCGGCCACCCCATCCTCGGCGATGCGCTGTATGCCGGCGCCGCGGCCGGGCGTGCATCACGGTTGTTGCTGCACGCAGAGCGCTTGGCGCTGGCGCATCCGTTGACCGGCGAACCACTGCAGTGGGACAGCCCGGCGCCGTTCTAGGGCTTGGCCGGGGCACCGCGCGCTTGTCGAGTACGTGGCGCCGTCCCCGGTGGCATGCCAACGATCAGAAGCCGGTCCAGGTGCCGATCAGCAAGCGATAGCTATTGGCGCCGGGAAGGTGATGCGTTTCGCCGTCGACGCCGATGGCGCCGTTGGTTTCGTTGCTGGCGTAGCGGGCCTGGATGTAGCCGGCGGTGTTCTTCGACAGGGCGTACGACCACTGGCTGATGATCGCCTGCGACGCGCTGTCGTCCAGCTCGTCGCCGTCGACGGTGAGGTTGCTGTAATAGGTGTAGGTGACGCCGACCGTGTGCTTGTCCTTGGTGTAGATGCCTTGGACGAAGTACTGGTTCTGGTCGCCGTAGCCGGTCGGCGAGTCGGCGTTCTGCCAGCGCTTCATGCCGCCCTTGAGCGTGAATTCGCCGAAGTCATAGCCGCTGGCGATATAAGCCATGCGCTGCGTTGCCGGTTCGGCGGCCTGGGCCGACGCCTTCAATGCCTGGTTCTCCTGATAACCGAAGTCCAGTCGCCAGCCGCCGTTCTTGTAGCCGGCGGCGATGTCGTAGAAGTATTCCGAGCCGAGCACGTCGGTTTCATTGCTCTGGCTCTTGAGCGAATACAGCGCCGATAGCGAGAAGCCGCCCATGATCGGCGAGTCGTAGCGGATCGAGTTGTCCGGGTTGAAGCCGAGCAGGCCGATGGTGCCGATGTGTTCCGAGCCGCCGAGGTTGCCGTAAGGCCAGTCGAGCTTGTCGACATACGATGGCGTGTAGATGCGGCCGAAGCGCAGCTTGCCCCAGTCGCCCTGCCAGCCGCCCCAGGCTTCCCGGTTGCCCCAGACCTTGTCCTTGTCCTTGCGATAGTTGTCGGCGCCGGTCCAGATTTTCCAGATCACGCTGTCGCCGTTGTCGAGTTTGTCTTCACCGGCAAAGAAAATCCGCGGTTTGACCTCGAGTTCGACTTCGCCGTCGAACGACGGGGCGTCGGAATCGTGGATATAGATATTGCTTTCCACGCTGCCGCCAACGGTGACTTGGGCGGCGCACAGCGGGGCTTGCGCGAGCAGCAGCAGGGCTGCGAAGTGTTTGAGCGTCATGGTCTAAATCTCTTTGTTGTCATTGGTGGTGGCGCGAGCGGGCCGCGTCCCGGGAATGGATGCCGGTCGTTGTCCTCCGTGGATTGGGGTAGTCAGCGTCCCTGGTCGGGCCCGGCGAGCGGCGTGCTCAACTGGTCGAGCAGCGCCTCGATGCTGTGGTAACGGCTGCCGGTGTGGCTGCTGAGGCCGATCTGGCAGGTCTGGCTCATCGACACGCCATGGGCGCAAGCGCGTGCTTCGGGCGCGAGCTGGCCGAGGCTGTTGGCGTTGAGTTCGGGCAGCGTGAAACCCTTGCTGCCGGCAAAGCCGCAACAGGCGACGCCGGTGCCGATCGGTTTGTCGCTGCAGCGTTGCGCCAGCGCCCTCAGCGCATCAGCGGCGCCGAGCTTGGTGGCGCTGCACGGGACGTGAAGCGCGAGTTCGGCCAGTGGCTTGGCGATGGCGAGCCGCGGCGCAACGTGTTCGTCGAGAAAGCTCGCTGCGTCGTACAGGCGCAGCCGCGCGTCGACCAGCCCGGCGCGCTGGGCCTCGATCAGCCGCAAGGCGCACGGGCCGTTGTCGATGTAGACCGGGATTTCGCCGTTGTTCGACGCGGCAAGCAGCGCGGTATTGGTCGCATTGCCCGCGGTGTTCGCGGCGTCTTCGGCGTTGGCCGATGCAAACGGCTGGCCGCAGCACAGCGTGTTCAGCCCCGGCGGGTAGATGGCGTGCCAGCCGCTTTTGCCGAACAGGCTGAGCGCACTGCTGGCGACGCTGTCCTTGCCGTCGCCTTCGGCCAGCGTGCGGTTGACGCAGCTGACGAAGTAGACGACCGGTCGGCCGGTCTGACCGGGGGCCGGGAGCGGGCGGGCCGGTCGCGGCATCGCGGCCGGGACGGCCGGGACCAGCGGGATGATCTTGCGGGCGGCCCGATTGAGCTTGCGCGCGCCGTCGTCGCCGAGCAGCGTCCGCGTGGCGTGCCAGCCGGCCAGGCCGAGGCGTGCCGCGCCGGTGGCCAGTTTCATGTGCGTGGCGACCCACGCGCCGGCCTTGCGGTAGCGATTCGGCCCCTTGAGCTTTTGCATCAGCGTGCCGGTATTGATGCCGACCGGGCAGCGCGTCGCGCACATGCCGGTGGCGGCGCAACTGTCGATGCCGGCGTGACGGTAGTCGCGCTCCCACGCCTGCACGGTGGGGCTGTCGTCGCCGCGCCGGCGCGCCGCGCTGATCGCACGCCAGAGCACGATGCGCTGGCGCGGCGTCAGCGTCAGCCCGTTCGACGGGCAGACCGGCTCGCAGAAGCCGCATTCGATGCAGCGATCGACCAGCTCGTCGGCCGCCGGCATTGCTTTCAGGTCTTGCAGGTGGATGCGTTCGTTGCTGCTGATGATCACGTCCGGGTTGAGGACGCCGGCCGGGTCGAACAGCCGCTTGATCGTCTGCATGATGGCAAAGGCATCGTCGCCCCATTCCTGCCGCACGAAGGGCGCCATATTGCGGCCGGTGCCGTGCTCGGCCTTGAGCGAGCCGCCGTATTCGACGGCGACCAGCGCGGCGACGGCGTCCATGAAGTCGCTATAGCGTTGCGTTTCGGCGTCCGAATCGAAGCTCGGCGTGAACACGAAGTGCAGATTGCCTTCGAGCGCATGGCCGAACAGCAGGGCTTCGTCGTAGCCATGGCGGTCGAACAGCTCGCCGAGCCGGCGCACGCCGTCGGCCAGGTGCTCGATCGGGAAGGCAACGTCTTCGATCACCACGGTGGTGCCGACCGGCCGCGCCGCGCCGACCGCCGGGAATAGCCCCTTGCGCACCGACCAGTACGCATTGGTGACGGCCGGATCGGTGTGAAAACCGCTGTCGGCCTGCGGGGTGTAGGCGGCGACCAGCGCGCCGATGGTGCTGCAGCGCTGCGTCAGCGCGTCCTTGTCGTCGGCCCGGGTCTCGATCAGCAGCGCGGCGGCGCCGTCGGGGATCTCGTCGTACATGAAGTCGGGCAGGCCGCGCATATGCCGGACCGTGCGCATGCTTCGGGCGTCGATCAGCTCGACGGCGTCGCACAGCGCCTGTTCGCGCAGGGCGGTCACCGCGCGGCAACAGGCGTCCAGATTGTGGAACACGATCAGCGCGCTGGCCTTGTTCGGCAGATCGACGACGGTGTCGTAGGTGATGCTGCTGATGAAGCCCAGCGTGCCTTCGGAGCCGATCATCAGGTGGGCGAGCATGTCGACCGGATCGCTGAAATCGACCAGTGCGTTGATGCCGTAGCCGGTGGTGTTCTTCAGCCGGTACTTGTGGCGGATCTTGCTTTCGAGCGCCGGGCGGGCGCGGATCTCGGCGGCCAGCGTCGCCAGGCCGTCGAGCAGCGCCGCGTGCGAATCGCGGAAGGCGGCGACGCTGTCGGCGTCGGCGGTGTCGAGCACGCTGCCATCGGCGAGGATCAGCCGGATCGCGCTCAAGGTGTGGTAGCCGTTATGCCGGGTGCCGCAGCACATGCCGCTCGAATTGTTGGCGGCGATGCCGCCGATTTTCGCGGTGGCGATCGACGCCGGATCGGGGCCGATCTTGCGCCCCCAAGGCGCGAGCGCGTCGTTGGCGTGCTGGCCGATCACGCCCGGCTGCAAGCGGATGCGCGCGCCGTCGTCGAGCACCTGCCGGCCGTTCCAGCCATCGCCGAGCATCACCAGCACCGAATCGCTGACCGCCTGCCCCGACAGCGATGTCCCGGCGGCGCGAAAGGTCACGGCCACGCGGTGGGCATGGGCTTCGCGCAGCAGCAGCCGGACCTCGGCCTCGTTCTCGATGCGGACGACGATCTGCGGCACCAGCCGGTAAAAGCTGGCGTCGGTGCCGTAGGCCAGCGTACGCGCCGGATCGGTGATCAGTCGTGCTGCGGGCAGTTCACGCTGCAGCGCAAGGTAGAACGCGTGATGGGCGGGGGGGAGGTTCATGGGCGTTCTTGACTGTTTGGTGAGCCGGAAATCATGGGGGCAGGGCTTTGCGGGCCGGGTCCGCAAAGCGCTTTCGATGGACGCGCTTCGCGTTTCCTCCCCGAAAGCCGGCCGGGTTCGGTCCCTAGGGTTGGAATATCATAATCACAAAAATGTTTTGTAGAAATAAATAATTCCTTGTGGGTGGCAATCGATGAGGTAGCAGGCAGGCGTGCAAGGCCGGGGGGGGGGGGGGGGCGGGATCGGGCGGGGGCGTGGATGGCATGGCGGCGGGAAGCCCAAACCGGGGGCCTGTCGCCGGCATTGGCCGCAGCGAACGAGGGTGCAGCGGCGGCTTGGATTCCTTGCCGGCAAGCAATGCGGTTGCGTGCACGGACAAGGCTTGATGCACCCAAAGCCGTGCGTGTCGGGCGCAGGCGGATCACGCGGACGGGAGTCCGGCATCCGGTCAGTCACCGGCACATGTGGCGCCGCGGCGGTGCCTGCATGGCGGGGACGCGACAGATATTCACTTGCCAGAACGGCTCACCGTCGGTACATTGGAATAAATTATTTATACATATTGCTTGTTTTGAATAACAAATTTAGGGGCGGATATGGCGATTGATCTCAGTGGCATGGTGACCGAACAACGCAATGCGGCCAGCGCGGCGATCGACCAGATGTCGACGCTGCAGATGTTGCAGGTGATCAATCAGGAGGACCAGCAGGTGGCTCCGGCGGTCGCGCGCACGCTGCCCGAGGTGGCGCGGGCGGTCGATGTCATCGTCGAGTCGCTGCAGGACGGCGGCCGGTTGATCTACATCGGCGCGGGCACGTCGGGCCGTCTCGGTATTCTGGATGCGAGCGAATGTCCGCCGACCTATGGCACCGACCCCGCGCAGATCGTCGGCCTGATTGCTGGTGGCGAGCAGGCGGTATTCAGCGCGGTCGAAAATGCCGAGGACGATGAGGACGCCGGCCGGGACGACCTCAAGGCGATCGATTTCGGTGCGCGCGACGTGCTGGTCGGTATCGCCGCCAGCGGTCGCACGCCGTATGTGATCGGCGCGATCGAATACGCCAAGTCGCGCGGCGCGACCACGGTCTCGCTGAGCTGCAACCCGGTCTCGCCGATGGCGGCGCTGGCCGATATCGCGATCACCCCGGTGGTCGGCCCCGAGGTGGTGACCGGTTCGTCGCGGATGAAGGCGGGTACGGCGCAGAAGCTGGTGCTGAACATGCTGACGTCGGGCGCGATGATCCGGATGGGCAAGGTCTACGGCAATTTGATGGTCGACGTCGAGGCGACCAACGCCAAGCTGGTCGAGCGTCAGGTACAGATCGTCAAGGCGGCGAGCCACTGCTCGCGCGCCGACGCCGAACAGGTGCTGGCGCAGAGCGGCGGTCACTGCAAGACCGCGATCGTGATGCAGCTGGCCAAGGCCGGCGTCGACGAAGCCCGCCGCGCGCTCGCCGCTGCGCGCGGTCATATCCGCGAAGCGCTGAACGCGCTGCGCGCCGCCTGAGCGGGGACCGACGATGTCCATCTCCCTGGCCATGATGACCGACGTGCTGTCCGCTGCTGGCGGCGCCGGCAATATCGCCCGCTGCGGCAACTGCATGACCCGGTTGCGGCTGACGCTGCACGACCGCGAACGCGCCGATCACGCGGCCTTGCGCGCGATTGCCGGCGTGCTGGGCGTGATCGACAGCGACGACGAGCTGCAGCTGGTACTCGGCCCGGGCAAATCGCAGACCGGCGCCGACATGATGCAGTCGCTGATCGACGCCGCCGAGCCGACAGCGGCGACGGCTGCGGCAGTGGCGCCGTCGGTATCGGCCGCCGATGATCTGGCGGCCGTCGCCAAACAGAACAAAAAAGCACTCAAGGCCAAACAGGGCAGCGCGATCCACCGTTTCCTGACCAAGTTCGCGACGATCTTCACGCCGCTGATTCCGGGCTTCATCGCCGCCGGCCTGCTGCTTGGCTTCGCGACGCTGATCGATCAGGTGTGGATTGCCGGCGTCGCCGAACCCAGCCGCATGCTGGTCGATCTGGTCGGGTATATGAAGGTGTTCGGCACCGGCCTGTTTGCCTTCCTCGGCATCCTGATCGGCTACAACACCCAGCAGGCTTTCGGCGGTTCGGGCGTCAACGGCGCGATCCTGGCGTCGCTGTTCGTGCTCGGCTACGACCCTGACGCTACGCGCGGCATGTACGCGGGCATGACCGAATTCTTCGGCGTGGCGATCGATCCGCGCGGCAACATCATCGGCATCCTGCTCGCCGGCATGGCCGGTGCCTGGGTCGAGCGTCAGGTACGCCGGGTGATGCCGGACAACCTCGACATGATCCTGACCTCGGTGGTGACGCTGCTGATCATGGGCGCGCTGACCTTCGTCGCGATCATGCCGCTGGGCGTACTGCTGTTCGACGGCATGTCCTATCTGTTCTCGCATCTGAACGGCAATCCGATCGGTTGCGCCGTGCTCGCCGGCCTGTTCCTGATTTCGGTGATGTTCGGCGTGCATCAGGGCTTTGTGCCGGTGTATTTCGCGCTGATGGAAACGCAGGGGTTCAACTCGCTGTTTCCGATTCTGGCGATGGCCGGCGCCGGCCAGGTCGGCGCGGCGCTGGCGCTGTACGCCAAGGCCGGAAAGGGGGCAATGCTGCGCACCCAGATCAAGGGCGCGATCATTCCGGGCCTGCTGGGCGTCGCCGAGCCGCTGATCTATGGCGTGATGCTGCCGCGGGTCAAACCCTTCATCACCGCCTGCATCGGCGGTTCCGTCGGTGGCCTGGTGATCGGTCTGTTCGCCTGGTATGGCGTGCCGGTCGGCCTCAATACGGTGTTCGGCCCGTCCGGCCTCGTGTCGCTGCCGCTGATGACGTCGAACCAGGGGATTTTCGTCGGCATGGCGGTCTACGCCGCCGGCATGGTCGCCGCCTACGGGGCGGGCTTTATCCTGACGTTGTTGTGGGGCTGTCGCGACGTCGATCTCGATTGATCTTGCTAAGCGCCGCTAACGAAACCCTGAAGCTGCGTTGCACTCACTTGCCGTACACCTTGTACTGTTGTGACCGAAGGGAATCCCCGTGGGACGTCGTTTCGCGCGCCTTGCCAGCACCGTTTCACTGGGTTTGCGCCCCGCGGGAAGTGCCCTTGGGGCATTAGCCGCTCTAAACAGGAACGGTTAAACCGTTCCTGTTTTTTTGCGTCGGGCGCCGGGGAGGGCGGATGCTGCAACTTGGAATCGATCGGCCCGAGGTCTTCGGACCACTGCTGGCCGGCCGGCGTGTCGGGCTGATCGCCGGCGCCGCGTCGGTCGATACCGCAGGCAGGCACAGCATCGACGTGTTGCGCGCCCATGCCGATACCTATGGCTATGCGCTGACGACGCTGTTTTCGGTCGAGCACGGCCTGCGCGGTCAGGCCGAGGCCGGCTTCGGCGATGCCGATCATGTCGACGCGCGATCCGGCCTGCCGGTGATCTCGCTGTACGGGCAGGACGAAACCGGCCGGCCGCGCCATCACCCGGATGCGCGGGCGCTGGCCGATGTCGATGTGCTGGTGTTCGATCTGCAGGACGTCGGCGTGCGCTTCTACACCTATACGCTGTCGCTGCACTGGCTGATGGAAAGCGCCGCGGCGCACGGCAAGGCGCTGGTCGTGCTCGACCGGCCCAATCCCAACGGCGATCAGGTCTACGGCCCGGTGCTTGAGCGGGCGTGCGTGTCGGCTATCGGCATCGATCCGCTGCCGCTGCTGCATGGGCTGACCGTCGGCGAGCTGGCGCGGATGATGGCCGGTGAAGGCTGGCTCAATACGCCCGGCGGCGACGATGCCGACTGGGGCGCCCGCGCAAGGCGGCCGCTGGCGCTGCATGTCGTGCCGCTACGCGCTTACACCCACGCGCAGCGACGCGGCAATTCGGCTCTACCCGTCGCTGGGCCTGTTCGAGGCGACCAGCGTCAATATGGGCCGCGGCTCCGGTGCGCCGCATGAACAGACCGGCTTTCCGGACGCGCGCCTCGCGGTCAATGCAGCGTACGAGGTCGATGCCGCACAGACGCACTACGGCTGGCCGCAAGGCGGGCGCCAGGTCTGGGGCGAGCGCTACGGTGCCGATTCATCGCTGCTGCGGCGTGCGTCGATCTCGGCCTTTGTCGGCTGGTGGTACCGGCTGGCCGCGCTGGGCTATGCCACGCAGTGCGACGCGAGCGCCGAGGCCGATTACCTCGACCATGCGGATCGCTGTTATGTGATCCGGCCGCAATGGTTGTCGCAACTGATCGGCCGGGCGGATTTCCTGTCGCAGCTCGCGGCGCTGCATGCCGGCGGCGCCTCGGCCGAGCAGGCCGTGGCCGCGATCGAGGCTGGCTGGCCGCTGGCTGAGTATCGCCGGCGTCGCGCGGCTTACCTGCTGTATCCCGATTAATCTCGGTGGTTGAGTTCGTCGATCAGCTTTTGCGTGTGCTGGATCTGCGTGCTGCGCTCGACGCGGCTTTGCACCAGCGCCATGAACAGCAGATCGGTGATGGCGTTTTGCGCGGTGCGCGACGAAATCGTCGAGCTGCGCCACTGGTCTTCCTCGGCCTGCGTCGACAGCGCCAGATCGGCCATCGCGCGCAAGGGATTGTCGCCGGGGCTGGTGATTGCGATCAGCGTGGCATTGCGTGCCTTGGCAATCTTGGCCGCGCGCAACACCTCGTGGCGGCGGCCGGAGAATGAAATCACCAGCAGCACATCGCCCGCTTGCAGCGTGTTGGCGATGCTCAGTTGCACGTGGCTGTCCTGGTCGAGCAGCGCGGTAATGCCGATCTTCAGCAGCTTGTAGGCGAAGTCGCGGCCGACGATCAAGGAGCCGCCCAGCCCGGCGATCTGCACCCGACCAGCGCCGTTGAGCGCGTCGACGACTTGCGCGAGCACGTCGTAGTCGAGCGCCTGCGTGGTTTCGACCAGGGCGTGGACTTTCTCCTGCATCAGCTTCTGCGCCACCGTCGGCAGCGTGTCGTCCTGGGTGATCCGGTTATGCAGCTGCTGCGCGGCCGGTGCGAACTGGATCGCCTTCTTGCGGCCGCGCTCCTCGCTGAGTGCCAGCCGGAACGCGGTAAAGCCCTTGAAACCGAGCTTCTGGGTGAACTTGACGATGCTCGACTGGCTGACGCCGGCACGCTCGGCCAGCTGTTGCGATGACAGGCCGACGACGCCGTCGGCATCGTCGAGAATCAGTTCGGCGATTTTCAGTTCGCTCGCGGCCAGCAGGGGGCGCGATTGCGCGATTTGATTCAGGATGGCCATGTCGGGCTGCAAAACTGGACGGAGCTGCGATTATACATCGCGCCCATCGGCACGCCCGGGACGTCCGGGCACGTTTGCAGTCGATCGCGGGCTTGATCGACGTTTCCGCCCGACGACTTCAAGCGGATCGACGCATCACACTCCGCCGAGCACGCCGACGATGCGGATCGTCTTGGTGTCGGGGATTTCGGTGTGGGCAATCACGCGCAGGTTCGGGATCGAGCGGCGCAGGAAGCGGCTGAGCATCGGCCGCAAGGCACCCGGTGTGATCAGCACGGTGTTGAGGCCCTGTGCCTCCATCTGCTCGGACAGTTGCGACGCCTGTTGCAGCAGCCGCTCGGCCAGACCCGGTTCGAGGCCGCCGCGGCCGGCGCTGGCCGACATCAGGATGTTCTCGAGCTGCGGTTCGAGCGCGACCACCGGCAGCTCGGTCTCGCCCGGGAACAGCTGGTGGATGATGGCGCGGCCGAGCGCGACGCGGACCGCCGCGGTCAGCTCGTCGATGTCCTGGGTGCGGACGATGTGCTCGCCGAGCGTTTCCAGAATCGTCCGCAGGTCGCGGATGTGCATGCCTTCGTCGAGCAGGCTCTGCAGCACCTTCTGCAGCGTGCCAACCGGCACCAGCTTGGGGACGAGATCCTCGACCAGTTTCGGCGATTCCTTGGCGAAGTGGTCGAGCAGCGATTGCACCTCTTCGCGGCCGAGCAATTCGGCGGCATGGCCCTGCAGCAGATTGGAAATGTGCGTGCCGATGACAGTGGCGGTATCGACGACGGTATAGCCGAGCGCCTGCGCCTGATCGCGCAGCTCGGCGGCGATCCACGTCGCCGGCAGGCCGAAAGTCGGGTCCTTGGTCGCCGTGCCGGCGAGCGAGCCGGCGACGTTGCCCGGGTTGATCGCCAGCCACTGGCCGACATAGGCCTCGCCGAGGCCGACGTCGACGCCCTTGAGCTGGATCCGGTACTGGTTCGGCTTGAGTTCGAGGTTGTCGCGGATGTGCACCGCCGGCACCAGGAAGCCGAGCTCCTGGGCGATCTTCTTGCGGATGCCGCGAATGCGTCGCAACAGCTCGCCATCCTGATTGCGGTCGACCAGCGAAATCAGCCGGTAGCCCACTTCGAGCCCGACCGGATCGACCGGCTGGACGTCGTTCCAGCTGACTTCCTGCAGCGGGGATGGCGATGCCGCGGCGGCGGCGGCGGCGGCCGCGGCCGCGGCCGTCGGCCCGCCGCCAAGGGCTTCGGCCTGCTGGGCGCGGGCAGTGCGTTTTTCCAGCCACCACGCGATGCTGGCGGCGATCGCCGCGATCAGCAGGAAGGCAAAATGCGGCATGCCCGGGATGACGCCGAGGATGCCGATGACCGCTGCGGTCACGTACAGCACCTGCGGGTTGGCGAACAGCTGGCCGAGCATCTGTTCGGACAGGTCCTGCTCGGTGCCGACGCGCGAAACGACGATACCGGCGGCGACCGAGATGATCAGCGACGGAATCTGCGCGACCAGACCGTCGCCGATCGTCAGCAGCGTGTAGGTGCGGCCGGCTTCGGCAAAGGGTAGATCGTGCTGGACCATGCCGATGATCAGCCCGCCGATCAGGTTGATCACCATCACGAGAATGCCGGCGACGGCGTCGCCGCGAACGAATTTGCTGGCACCGTCCATCGAGCCGAAGAAGTCGGCCTCCTGCGAGATCGCCGAGCGGCGCTTGCGCGCTTCTTCTTCGCCGATCAGCCCGGCGTTGAGGTCGGCGTCGATCGCCATCTGCTTGCCCGGCATCGCGTCGAGCGTGAAGCGTGCCGACACTTCGGCGATCCGCCCCGCGCCCTTGGTGATGACGACGAAGTTGATGATGGTCAGGATGACGAAGGCGATGATGCCGACGGTGAGGTTGCCGCCGATCAGTACATGGCCGAAGGCCTCGATCACCTGGCCGGCGGCGCCGGCGCCGGTGTGGCCCTCGGTCAGCACCAGCTTGGTCGACGCGACGTTGAGCGACAGCCGCAACAGCGTCGTTACCAGCAGCACGGTCGGGAAGGCCGAGAATTCGAGCGGCTCGCGCGTGTACAGGCTGACCATCAGCACGATGATCGAGATGGCGATATTGAAGGTGAAGAAGAAGTCGAGCGCGAGCGCGGGCAGCGGCAGAATCATCATGCCGAGCACCATGAAGACCAGCGCCGGGCCGGCCAGTCGCGTCAGATTGAGATTACGCACACGCCTTCAATTTCATTGGCGCCGCCATCAAGTGGCGGCTTCGGGGTCGAGGTCTTTCGGGACCGGCAGGCTGTCGTTCAGCACCGGTTCGGTCCCGCCATAGCGCTGCCAGTGCCGCAGCTGATAGATGTAGGCCAGTACTTCAGCGGCAGCAGTATACAACGCGGCCGGAATTTCCTCGCCGAGGTCGGCGTGGTGATACAGCGCCCGCGCCAGCGGCGGCGTCCGCACCACGGTGACCTTGTGCTGCCTGCCGAGTTCGATGATGCGTTCGGCCAGCAGGAAGGAACCCTTGGCGATGACGACCGGCGCGCGCATCGCTTCGGTGTACTGCAGCGCGACTGCATAGTGGGTCGGGTTGGTGACGATGACGTCGGCCTTCGGGATCGCCGACATCATCCGCTTCCTGGCCGCTTCGCGCTGCAGCTGGCGGATCCGGCCCTTCAGTTGCGGATCGCCTTCGGATTCCTTCATTTCCTGCCGGACCTCTTCCTTGGTCATGCGCAGGTTCTTGTAGTACTCCCACAGCTGGTAGGGCACGTCGATCAGCACGATGACCGCCATTGCGCCGACGACGGTGAACAGCGTGAACTTCGCCATGCCCCACAGGTAGGCCAGACCGTTGTCGGGCGGCATGGCGATCAGCTGGACGAAATCGGCGCGTTCTTTCCACAGCACCAGCGCGGCCACCCCGCCGATCAGTCCGGACTTGAGGATGGCCTTGAACATCTCGACGATGCTGCGCACCGACAGTATCCGCTTGATGCCGCTGGCCGGATTGAGCCGGCCGAAGTTCGGTGCCATCGCCTCGGTCGAGAACAGCCAGCCGCCCATCAGCATCGGCGCCAGCAGCGCAGCCAGCGCGCAGGCGACGAAGACCGGTAGGCAGGCCCAGAGCATGGCCTCGCAGGCCTTGATGAAATGCAGGTGCATCTGCATCGGGTCGACCAGCGTGGTGCGGCTGAAGGTGAATTCGCTGCGCATCACCTGCTTGAGCGCATTGAGCAGCGCCGGGCCGGTCATGGCGATCGCGACCATGCCGGTCATCAGTACGCTGAACGACGCCAGCTCCTGCGAGCGGGGTATCTGCCCCTTCTTGCGCGCGTCCTCGAGCCGTTTGGGCGAGGGCGGCTCGGTGCGTTCGAGATCGGAATCTTCAGCCATGGTGCGCGTACGTTACCGCGTTGTGCCCCGGTGTCGCCAGTGGCTGTTGCGAGCGGTCGGTACGCGCTTGGCATTGCTTTTGCTTTTATGTTGGCTCCTGCCGTTTGCTTCGAGTGTTTTCATGGCTACTTCCGTTACCAATCTGTCTTCCTCCGTCGGCCCGGTGGCGACCAAGGCCGCTGCGTCGCGCGATGCAGCGCAAGGGCAGGACTTCGGCAGTACGCTGGCCCGCGAGGTTGCCGCGAGACAGCCGGAGCAGGCCACCTCGGGCAAGGACACGCAGTCGACACAGCAGGACGCCAAGGACGACGCCCCGGAGCCCGGCGACGCCGCCGCGCCTTGGCTGGCGCTGCTGCAATCGATGGCGCAGGTGGTGACGCAACCCTTGCCGCAGGAAGAAGCCGTCGCCAGCGAAACCCTGCCGGACGCAACGATCGAGCCGTTGGGTGCCGCGATTACGCCGGGTGTGGTTGCGACGTTGCCGGCGACGGTTGACGCCAACACCGCCGACGCGCGTGCGACCGGCGTGTCGCTGCTTGCAACGCCGACCACGGCCGCAGCGCCGGCCGCTGCCGAGGTGGACGAACTTGCCGCTCACGGCAAACCGTTGCCGCTGGGCCTTGCCGCCAGCGATGCCGATGCGACCGAAGCCACGCCGGCCGAGCTGCTCGCCGCCAACCGCGCCGAACTGCCGCGTACAAACGAAGCGCAGCCGGTGACGCAGACCGACAAACCGACGCCAACGCACAACGTCGTTCCGCATGTGGGTGAGTCGCGCTGGGGCGACGCCGTCGCGCAACGCGTGGCGATGATGATCGGCCGGCACGAGCAGAAACTGGAAATGCAGCTCAACCCGCCGAATCTCGGACCGATGGATGTCCACCTGACGCTGGCGCACGATCAGGCCAGCGTCGTTTTCGCCAGCCAGCATGCCGCAGTACGCGAGGCACTGGCCGCCGCGACGCCGCGCCTGACCGCGCTGCTCGCCGATCAGGGCATCCAGCTCGTCAACGTTCAGGTCGCCAGCGATTCGCTGAACCAGCATGCACAGCAGCAACAAGCCCAGTCGGGGCAGGACTCGCGTTCGTCGCGGCCCGAGCCGCGTGGCGTGAGCGGTGTCAGTGCGGACCAGCCGGCCGAGCTGCGCGTCGATCTGGGGACGCGCCGCCTGCCGGTCAGCGGTGGCGGGCTGAGTTTTTACGCGTGATGGTCCGCGCAAGGGCTTGTTTATAATTAACTATTAATCTTTGCTATAATCGCCGCGCTTACTGACGAGGCCCCGCTATTGCCGGGGCCGTTTCGACTCGACCTGTTTCGACTCGATCCATTTACGAATCGACGTCTCGTCGCTATCCAGGTGAATTCATGGCCGAAGCCCAAGCGGCGCCGAAAGGCAATAAAAAACTGATCGTCATCATCGCCGCTGTCGTGGCCGTGCTGCTGCTCGCGACTGCCGGCGGCGCCGCCTTTCTGCTGACGCGATCGAGCGATCATGGCGACGACGGCAGTGTCGAAACCCATGAGGCCGGCAAGAAGAAAAAGGCCGAAAAGGACGCCGATCACCCGCCAATCTTCGAAAAGCTGCAGCAATTCACCGTCAATTTGAATTCGCCAGACGAAGATGCCATGCTCCAAACGGATATCGTCGTCGAAATGGCCGACGCCAAGAGTCAGGAACGGATCAAGGCACAGATGCCCAAGATTCAAAGCGAGGTCAATCAGCTACTGCGCAGCAAGTCGCCGCAGGAGGTTCGCACCGTTGGCAGCATGGCCAAGCTCGGTGCTGAAATCCGCAAGCTGATCAACCACGCGCTGGGTGCCGAGGGTGACGAAGAGGGTGTGCTTTCCGTCAATTTCACCACGTTTATCGTTCAGTAACGGCGCCTGTGTTCATGATCGTGCGAGCTTCGGGTCTCCTCTAAATGGCAGATGACATCCTTTCCCAGGAAGAGGTCGATGCGCTGCTGCGCGGCGTGACCGGGGAAGAAGACGAATCCGACGAGGCCGGCGATGCGTCGGCGGTGCGAACCTACGACATCGGTCGGCAGGAGCGCATCGTCCGCGGCCGCATGCCGACGCTCGAAATCATCAACGAGCGTTTCGCCCGCAACCTGCGCATTGCGCTGTTCAATTTCATGCGCCGCAACGCCGAGATCAGCGTCGGCGCGGTCCGGGTGCAGAAGTACAGCGAGTTCATCCGCAACCTCGTCGTCCCGACCAACCTCAACCTGATCCAGATGAAGCCGCTGCGCGGCACCGGCCTGTTCATCTTCGATCCGGATTTCGTCTTCCTCGTCGTCGACAATCTGTTTGGCTCGGACGGTCGCTACCATGTCCGTGTCGAAGGGCGGGATTTCACGCCGACCGAGCAGCGCATCATCCAGCGTTTGCTCGACGTGGTGTTCGAGGAATACCAGAAAGCGTGGAAGCCGGTGTTCGAGTGCGAATTCAGCTATCTGCGCTCGGAAATGAACACCCAGTTCGCCAATATCGCGACGCCGACCGAAGTCGTCGTTGCCTACACGTTCCGGATCGAGCTCGGCGCCAGCGGCGGCGATTTCCATGTCTGCCTGCCGTATTCGATGATCGAGCCGATCCGCGACACGCTGTACAGCACGATGCAGGCCGACCGGATCGAGTCGGACAATCGCTGGTTGAGCCTGCTGCAGACACAGGTACAGAATGCCGAGGTCGACCTGATTGCGACGCTCGGCAACACCGAAATCACGCTGGGCGACATCCTCAATCTCAAGGCCGGCGACGTGATCTCGCTGGAGATTCCGCAGGCCATCGTTGCCGAGGTCGACGGCGTGCCGGTGCTCGAATGCAAGTATGGTATTCTCAACGGCCAGTATGCGTTGAAGGTCAACCGGGTGCTCGGCACCCCCGACGGCGCGCAGGATGAAGCAGGTCAGGGGGAAAAGCATGGCTGATGAGAACACGCCAGACAACAGCCAAGCCGACGAAGTAATGGACGACTGGGCAGCTGCGATGGCCGAACAGGCTGCCAGCGAAAGCACTGAGGCCGACACCGTTCAGGCATCGGTGCAGGCCGCCGACATTTTCGAGCGTTTTGACACGGCACCGGCTGCCGGTGCGGGTCGCGGCAATATCGACATGATTCTCGATATTCCGGTAACGCTGACGGTCGAGCTCGGCCGGACCAAGATTGCAATCCGCAGCCTGCTGCAATTGGCGCAGGGTTCGGTCGTCGAGCTCGACGGCCTTGCCGGCGAGCCGATGGACGTCCTCGTCAACGGCTGTCTGATTGCCCAGGGTGAAGTCGTCGTCGTCAACGACAAATTCGGTATTCGTCTCACCGACATCATTACGCCGGCGGAACGGATTCGCCGGCTGCACAAATAATCTCCATGCGTTTTCTCCCGTTCGCGCTTGCCGCGTTGCCGGGCTGTGCGCTCGCGCAGGCGGCATCGGTGCCGGCGTCGCTGGCCGGCAGCGGCCCCGGTCTGGGGCAGTTCGTCCAGGTCCTGGTGATGCTCGCTCTGGTGCTGGCGCTGATCGTCGGCGCTGCGTGGCTGATGCGGCGTTTTTCCTTGCTGCCCGGTCAGGCCGGCAACCAGCTGCGCGTCGTCTCCGGCGTGATGGTCGGGCCGAAGGAGCGCGTGGTCGTGGTCGAGCGCGGTGAAACCTGGCTGGTGCTCGGCGTGACGGCGCATTCGGTCAATTTATTGCATACGCAGCCGCGTCCCGATGATGCGCCCGGCGCAGCCACGCCGGCACCGCTGCCGCCGTTTGCCCAGAAGCTGGCCGCGCTGATGAAAAAGGCCAAGTCGTGAAGCGCTGGGTGCTGGCCTCGGTGCCGCTGTTTTTTGCCGGCGCGTCCTTCGCCGCCGATCCGGGCCTGCCGTTCATGAATTCGACGCAGGGGGCGGGGGGCACCGCCTACAGCTTGCCGCTGCAGACGCTGCTGTTCCTGACCGCTCTGACTTTCCTGCCGGCGATGCTGCTGATGATGACGGCGTTTACGCGCATCGTCATCGTCCTGTCCTTGCTGCGCCAGGCGATCGGTACGACGATGGCTCCGCCGAATCAGGTTATCGTCGGCCTGTCCTTGTTCCTGACGCTGTTCGTGATGGCGCCGACCTTCGACAAGATCTACGCCCAGGCCTACCAGCCGTACTCGGAGCAGAAGATCAGCTTCAATGAGATGGTCGACAAGGGCGCGGTGCCGCTGAAAGACTTCATGCTCAAGCAGACGCGGCAGAAGGATCTGGCATTCTTCATCGACGTCTCGGGCATGAAAAAGCCCAACGGTCCCGAGGACGTGAGCCTGCGCGTGCTGGTACCGGCTTTCGTCACCAGCGAGCTGAAGACGGCGTTCCAGATCGGTTTTCTGGTGTTCATTCCCTTTCTGATCATCGACCTGGTCGTCGCCAGCCTGTTGATGGCAATGGGGATGATGATGGTGTCGCCGGTGATCATCTCGCTGCCGTTCAAGCTGATGCTGTTCGTGCTCGTCGACGGCTGGACGCTGTTGATGGGGTCCTTGGTGCAGAGCTTTTATCTGGGATAGCCGATGACGCCGGAAACCGTGGTCACCGTGATGCAAAGGGCGATGGAGCTGATGGTGCTGCTCGGCGGCCCGCTGCTGCTGGCGATGCTGGCCACCGGTCTGATCGTCAGCATTTTCCAGGCGGCGACGCAGATCAATGAGGCGACGCTGTCGTTCATCCCGAAGCTAATCGTGGCCTTTATCGTCTTCATCCTCGCCGGGCCGTGGATGATCGAGATGGCGATGGATTACACGGTGCGGCTGTATCAGAGCATCCCGCAGCTGATCGGCTGAACCGGTGTTCACCGTTTCCCAGGCGCAGATCGAACTCTGGCTGGCCCTGTTCTGGTGGCCATTCTGCCGCTTCTTCGGCTTGCTGATCGCCGATCCGATTTTTTCCAACAAGGTGGTGCCGGTGCGCGTGCGCATCGGTCTGGCGATTGCGCTGGCGGTGCTGGTGGCGCCGGTGCTGACGCCGCCGGCCGGCGTCGAGATCGTCTCGCCCGCCGGGCTGCTGATCGCGGTCAACCAGCTGCTGATCGGCGTGATGCTGGGCTTTGCGGTACGGCTGATGTTCAACGCGGTCGATATGGCCGGGCAGGTGATCGGCCTGCAGATGGGGCTTGGGTTCGCCAGCTTTTTCGATCCGCACAGCGCGGCCAACGTCCCCATCGTCGCGCAGTTCATCAATATGATGATGTTGCTGATCTTCCTCGCGCTGAACGGCCACTTGATCGTGCTGCGCATCCTGATCGAGAGCTTTGCCGTGCTGCCGCTCGATGCACGGCCGCTGGGCGCCGGTGGTTTTCGCTTGTTGGTCGAGCAGGGCGCGGCGATTTTCCGGCTCGGGTTGATGCTGGCGATGCCGGTGGTCGGCGCCTTGCTGATCACCAACCTGGCCATCGGCATCATGACCCGCGCCGCGCCGCAGCTGAACGTGTTCGCGATCGGTTTTCCGCTGCTGCTGGCCATCGGCGTGGCGGCCATGTACGTGAGCCTGCCCTATATGGTGGTGCACGTCGAAGCGATGCTGGCGGCGTTGACCCGCAATGCGGCGCAGCTGTTTACCGCGCTCAAACCGGCCTGATTCTGTTCTGGTCGTGGCGGATGTGCGCCGTGCCGTTCATGCCCACATGAATTCCCGACTGGTTTACTCGGTTATTGGTCGCCGTTATAATGACTCAGCTTTCAATTAATTACCGGTTATCAGCCGCTCGGTGCTTATAACCGCTGGAGAGATATCTCGATGAACGCCCCGCAGTCCATCCCTGACGTGCAAAGCACCCCCGACCTGCGCAATATTGCGATCAACAAGGTCGGGATCAAGTCGATCCGCCACCCGGTCCGCGTGGCCGATCGCAGCGAAGGCGTGCAGCACACGGTGGCGACGTTCGACATGTATGTGTTCCTGCCGCAGCACTTCAAGGGCACGCACATGAGCCGCTTCGTCGAGATCCTCAACGGCCAGGAGCGCGAGATCTCGGTCGATTCGTTCGAGACCATCCTGCGGCAGATGTGCGAACGCCTCGAAGCCGACGCCGGCTATCTGGAAATGCGCTTCCCGTACTTCATCAACAAGACCGCGCCGGTATCGGGCGTCGAAAGCCTGCTCGACTACGACGTTGCGCTGGTCGGCGAGCTGAAGAACGGCGTGTTCACCCAGCAGCTCAAGGTGCTGGTGCCGGTGACCAGCCTGTGCCCGTGCTCGAAGAAGATTTCGCAGTACGGCGCGCACAACCAGCGCAGCCACGTGACGATTACCGCAACGCTCGGCGAGCACGTCTGGATCGAAGAACTGGTGCAGATCGTCGAAGCCGAAGCCTCGTGCGAGCTGTACGGCCTGCTCAAGCGCCCGGACGAGAAGTTCGTCACCGAGCGCGCTTATGAGAATCCGAAGTTCGTCGAAGACATGGTGCGTGACGTTGCGGCGCGGCTGAATGCCGATCCGCGCGTGGTGGCCTATGTGGTCGAATCGGAAAACTTCGAATCGATCCACAACCACTCGGCGTATGCGCTGATCGAGCACGACAAGCGCTAAGCGCGATCAAACGTATCAAACGGGGCCATCGGCCCCGTTTTGCATTGGTACCGGCGCGGCGCGCAACTGAATCGCCGGCGTGACCACGGCGTTGCCGTTGCTGTCGACGATGCGCGCGGCCAGCGTGTAACCGTGGCCGTCTGCCGGCAAGGCGAGCTTGACCCGCGCCGACAAGATGCCGCTGCGCCCGAGCAGGGGACTGGTGCCGGCGCTGGTGAGCAGCGCTGCGCCATCGCCGATCCACGCGAGGCTGACGATCGGCTGGCGCGACGTGACGGTCAGCGTTGCGCTGCCGGGCTGACCCGTCGCGGCTTGATCGGCCGACAGGCTGGCACTGAACGCCGGCGCCGGCGCGGGCGCAGCGCTGCTTTGCCGGGCGACGCTGCCGTTGCGATCGACAAAGTCGTTGTCCCGGCGCGGCAGGGATGGCTTTGCGTCGCTGCTACGCAGCTGTTTGTCGAGTGGCACGCCGAATTGGTAGCTCAGCGTCGCCTGCAGCTGCCAGTCGCGTTCGTCGTTGTCGTCGCGGCGGAAATGGGCGCCGAAACTGAGCAGCGGTACCGGCGTGTACTGCAGCGATGCGCTGACCGCCGACGGATTATCATGGGCGGTGTCACTCCCCGGCAGGCTGATGTCGTCGCCGTGGTAGCGCTCGAAACGTACGCTGCCGCCGAGCTGCGGCCACGCCGGCAGATGGGCCTGTGCGTTGAGGTCGAAGCCGCGGGCGGCACGTTCGCTGCGTTCGTCCGCGCCGCCCCGGCCACCCACGGGCAGATAGGTGTTGATGGCAAGGCGCAGGTAATCGCTGCTGTTGCTGGCACCGAAGCCGATGCGGGTCGTATCGCCGCCGAGATCCCGGTCGACAAAGGCGCTGTAGCCGCTCAGCCCGGCGCCGTGCTGGACGCGCTGGACAATCCCGATGTTGCTCACCGCACGCTCTCCGTCATGGCGAACGCCGAACTGTGCAAACCGGTTTTGCGGGCCGGTGGCATCGATGGGGAGTAGCAGGTCGGCGCTGGCATCCCCCAGGCGGCCCTCTTCGTCGAGCTGGGTGTGGATTCGCGCCTGTCCGTACTGATCGAACAAGGTTTCCAGCCCGCTGCCGGTGCGATCGAGCAGCGTCGCGCGCCAGCCGTATTGCCCGGCAACCAGCGACTGTTCGGCCATGCTTGCCAGGGCTGCTTCGCCATCCTCATGCTGGATGCTGCTGCCGATGTCGGGCAGCGACGACCCCGCCGCATCGGACACGAACGGCGCATCCGCCGCCGATGCCGGGCCGGCAAGCAAAAGCAGGATGAGGCAGCGCAGTGAGGGCATCGGCAGGCGAGTGCGGCGAAAGAGGTCATTCTGACAAAGCTGGCCTGCCTCGCCCCGTAACAATTTCGCATCGCGGCCGGAAGCGCCGGCAGCGTCTGACGTATCATCCGGACCTGTTTTCTTGAGACCGGAATCGCACCGTGTACATTCTGCTGATCGGCTATCTCTACGTCGTGGTGATGTTCGCCGCCGCCAGCGGTAGCATCGCCAAGGCCGTCGTCTGGATCGTGTTGCTTGGCGTGTTGCCGACGTGGCTGCTTGTCTGGCTCAAACGTCGCGGCCAGATCGTTCGCGAGCGCAAGGCCGCGGAAGAAAACGGCAGCGACGACGAGGATGCCGGTAGCGGCAGCTGAAGCCAGAGCATGTCTCGTTGCGTTGATGTTTCGATGCTGGCGCCTTGAGGATCGAACTCGCAGTCTTGAGGTGGCTGCGCCATTGGCCCGGCGGCTTTGCGCCGGCAGATGCTCAGCAACGCGCCCTGGCCGAGCAGGCGAAGCTGCTTCAGCCAGCCTTTGGCCAGCCAAAGAAATCGGCCTCCCCGTGCAGGGAGACCGAATCAAACGCCAGCAAAACACGAGCACTTACTTGGCAGCGGCCTCTTGCGGCGCCTGCAGCTGCTTCTCGATCGGACGTGGCACCCGCAGCACCAGATGCGGATAGGCCGTCAGATCGATACCCAGCTCGTTGATATCCGACAGCATGTCCGGCCGTTCGGTCGCGGTGCCGCCACCGCCGGATACCGAGTCGGACAGGATGGCATCCAGATTGTTGCTGGCATCCGCGTAGTTGATTTTTTGCGCCTTATCGAGGAAAGCGGTGAAGTTGATGTAGTCCTGCGATGTGGTATTCAGCACCGAATATTTCAGCGCCGCGACGTAGCTTTCATATTTGAAGTTGAACGAAATCTTCTCGACTTTGCTGCATGGTGTCGTGAAGGCGGTTTGTTCCGAAGTCACTTCGATATGGAAGAACTTGACCTTAGGCAGGTACACGGTGGTGCTGCCGCTACTGTCGATGGGGACGGCTTCGTGGCATTGGCCGAGCAAGGTCGTCGAGAAGCTGCGTTCCTTCTGATCCCAGCTGCTGCGCAGCGTGTTGCCAACTCCCTGCATGAACTTCGCGACCGATTCGATGATGCCCGACGGTACCACGGCGGCATCGAAGATCAGCTTGATGAAGTCGGTGCTGAATTCGGCAAGCACCTGGGTATTGGTAAAGGTTTCCGTGGTGATCTTGAAGCTGGAAAGCCCGCCGGCATCAACCAGCATTTTCTGCATTTTGTTGGTGACCGGGAGATCCCATTGATTCTTCGGCTTCGGGTCGCCCGGCAGGATGAATTTTTTCGGGTCTTTCAGCTGTGCCGCGTAAACGTTCTGCCGGATCGTGGCGAAGTAACTGGCGATCTTGTCGCAGACGTTCCGGCCGGTAATGAATTGCGGATTGCCGGTCACAAAGCTGCTGGACAGATTGACGAAGCTCACCAGGCCATCCGAATCCTGGAAGGCTTTCGGGTCTGCGCCGGCGGTGGCTGAGAGCAGGGGCGTGGTGCCCATGATTTGGGCCAGATGATCAAATGCATCATGACGGCTGATGGCTTGCTCATCCATGGCCGCAAGGGCAGAGACATCCGCAGTACGGGCCCCCTGGAGAAGGTGAGCATTCGAAGGCGGATATTCGTCCGGGCAATTGCAAATAACGGCGTTGGTGTTCTCGCCAGGGACGACGGTGTGCGGAATCGCCCCGTTGGGAATCCAGAAATAGGTACCCGTCGGGCGATACTCCGTGCCATTCGGATTCACCGGGCGCAGACCGGCGGGCGCGGTACCTTGCACAAGGACGGGGAGTTGCCAGGAGCCGGGCGGATTGGTTGAAACCGGGCAGTAGAACGAACCGCCAGCAAGACGCCGGACCTCGTAATGCAGATGAGGTGTCGTAGAGAAATTCCAGCGCGCTGTGACGTCGCTGTAATAACCATCCCGATCAAGACGCCAGACCTGAACGCCGTGCCAACCGGCGATGGTGGTACCTGCTAGAGCAATGACTCGCATTTCAAAACTCCTGAGACTGTTGGGAAATCACTCTGCCGCTGCGGCATTGACCGCAATATAGGTAGCGACTTCCTCATCCCTTGTGCCACTGATTGCGTATTGACGCCGTACCCGCGATGCGAGCTGGCGGGCTGATCGGATACCCAATTTCGCCATGGCGTTATGCCGGTGTTTCTCCACGGTTCGGGCGTTTCCGGCTCGTATCCTTGCAATTTGCTTGGCCGAATGGCCATGACACACCAGCCCGAGCACGATGAGTTCCGTGTTGGTCAGCGGGGGGGATGCGGGTAGTGCGAGGAGCAATTGCCGGATCTGCGTGGCGGGTAGGTCGATGCAGGCAAGTGCGTTGGTGCTGGCCAGCTCGCTCTTTCGCTTGATGCGGCTGCCGTGCCGACGGGCCGTATCAACCGTGATGCCCAATTGGGCGGCGATCTGCTTGTAGGATTTCCCGTCAATGATGAGCGATTGGATGAGTTGCTCCTGAGGAGTAAGCGCCTTATCACGCTCATCCACGGCAGATGCGGGGCGCAAGCGCCCGCACGACTCCCCTGAATGGAATCGGCCTGTCTATTCCTCTGCTCCTCGGCGGTTGATGGCGGGTTGCGATTCTTTGTCGCGATTTCACCCCGCCATCAATGTGGCATTTACTGACGCAAACGCTACCGTTTTTGCCGTGAGGGCCGATTCAGTCGCATTCATTTCGCGTCCGATTTCCGCGGAGGATTGTTTAGGGCGGGGCTTTGGCATTCGATTTCTTTTAGGAATGGCCTGAGCGGGGGGGCAGCCTACACGTCCGCAAAACCATTGCCTGGTCGATGAAGCGACGGTCGTCCGAACGCCGAACCTTGATGGTTTGTCGAAGCGGGGCGAGCGGCGTCCGAATTGCTAGGTATAGAGTCATCCGGGTCAGAGGCCGGTGTGATTGCGATGACTTTTTGCCGACTGGCGTCAGCAATGATCTGGCGCCGAGCACGGGTCGGCGGAGCGACTACCGAGGGGCGCTACGATGCGGTGGCTGGCGGTGTGAGGTGGGGAGTGGACTTGGAAAACCGGCGAGCTGGTCCGGTCTGGTGCATCGGATGGTGTCGGGGTGCTGTGCCAGTCACCACGATCCACCTGGCCGCGTCGGGGGCGGAGGCAGATCATCGCTCCCGATGGGGCCGGATCTGCCCAGCCAGCGTTGCTGGGCATCAATCCAGGGAGCGCGAATCATCGGGGGGGGGAGGCGCTTCACTACGCCAGGGACGTCTGCTTCGTCAGGACGTCCGTAGCGAAACGCCTGAAGGTGCTAATCCTGCAGCCAGATCAGGCTGGCCATGCGTCCGGTGGTGCGATCGCGGCGGTACGAGTACCAGCGTTCACCGTCCGACACCGTGCACAGGCCACCGCCGTAGACACGGCTGACGCCGACCGCGGCAAGCCGTTGCCGGGCCAGCAACTCGATGTCGGCCCAGTACTTGCTGTCGATGCTGCCGGGCCTGAACGCGCTGACGGCGTTGGCATCGTGCGCGATGAAGGCGTCTCGTACTTCGGCACCGACTTCGAACGCGTCGCGGCCGATCGTTGGTCCGAGCCAGGCCATCAGCGTTTCGCCGGGCACCTGCATCGCCGCGACGGTGGCTTCGAGTACGCCGGCGCACAGCCCACGCCAGCCGGCGTGGGCGCCACCGACGACGGTGCCCTTATCGTTGCACAGCAGCACCGGCAGGCAATCGGCAGTCATGATCACGCACACGGCGCCGGGGCCATGGGCAACACTGGCATCGGCGGTCGCGTCGCGCTGCGGCACACCGGCGTCGAGTACCGCGGTGCCGTGTACCTGGGTCAGCCACAGCGGCGTCGCCGGCAGGGCGACGGCCAAGGCGGCGCGGTTGGCGGCAACCGCCTGCGGATCGTCGCCGACGTGATCACCCAGATTGAAGCCGTCATAGGGCGCCAGGCTGACGCCGCCACGTCGTGTCGTCTGCAGCGCGCGTACGCGCGCCGGCGCAGGCCAGTCCGGCACCAGGCCGTGATCAGTCGCGGACATAGACCAGTTCAACATCGTGGTCGTCATCGTCGTCCCAGTCGTCATCGTCAAAATCATCGTCGCCACCGGCCTCGACCCGCAGTGCCGCCAGCAAGCCTTCGAAATCGGCCGGCAGCGGTGATTTCCACGTCATCGTCTTGCCGCTGGCCGGGTGCACCAGGCTGAGCTTTTTCGCGTGCAGCGCCTGGCGGCCGAAATCCTCGAGCGCCAGCATGATCTCGGGGGCGAACAGTTTCTGCCGTCCGCCGTAGACCGGATCGGCGGCAAGCGGATGACCGACGTGCGCCATGTGCACGCGGATCTGATGGGTGCGGCCGGTTTCGAGTTTGCATTCGACCAGCGTGTGCGCACTGAAACGTTCGAGCACGCGGAAGTGGGTGACGGCCGGTTTGCCTGTGCCGACCACGGCCATCTTGGTCCGTTCGCGCGGATGGCGGCCGATCGGCGCATCGACGCGGCCATCGCGCTTGACGAGGCCCTGGGCGATTGCAAAGTAATGACGGCTGACCGTCCGCGCCTGCAGTTGCTGCACCAGCGAGGTCTGTGCCTGCAGCGTGCGTGCGACGACCATCAGCCCGCTGGTGTCCTTGTCGAGCCGGTGGACGATGCCGGCGCGCGGCACGCCCTTGAGTTCGGGGTAGTGGTGCAGCAGGCCATTCAGCAGTGTGCCGGACCAATTGCCGCTGCCGGGGTGGACAACGAGGCCGGCCGGCTTGTTGATGATGAGGATCGTCTCGTCGGCGTAAAGCACGTCGAGCGGGATGTCCTCGGCTTGAAAAGCGACTTCGTCTGGATTGGCCTGGATCTCGACCGCAATGGTCTCGCCGCCCCAGAGTTTGAGCTTCGGCGTCGCAGGCTGGCCATCGACGGTCACCAGACCGTCCTTGATCCAGTTGGCGAGCCGGCTGCGCGAATAATCGGGCAGCAGCTGCGCCAGCGCAGCGTCGAGGCGTTGGCCGGCGACATCGGCTGGTGCGGTCAGGACACGCGGCTCGCTTATGTCGCTATAATCGTCGGGTTCTAAATCAGGATGCATCATGGGCAAGATTCTACCGCGATTCCTGGCGTGCGCTTCGGTCGCCGTGCTGTTGGCCGGCTGCGCGTCGACGCCGACCGACGATGACGAAACCAAGGGCTGGACCGCCGAAAAGCTGTACAGCACCGCCAAGGCCGAGCAGGCCGATCGCAACTTCGAGAAATCGACCAAGCTCCTGGAAAAGCTTGAGGCACGTTATCCCTATGGTCGCTACGCCCAGCAGGCGCAGCTCGAGGAAGCGTACAACCACTACAAGGCGCAGGAGCCGCTGCTCGCGCAGGCCGCGATCGATCGCTTCATCAAGAGCAATCCGGTGCACCCGAGCATGGATTACGCGCTGTATCTGAAGGGGCTGGTGAGCTTCAACGAGATGCAGGGCTTCCTGTCGGCGATCTCCAAGCAGGACATGTCCGAACGTGATCCGAAGGCGGCGAAGGAATCATTCGACGCGTTCAGGGATCTGGTGCAGCGTTTCCCGGAAAGCAAGTATGCCGCCGACTCGCAAGTGCGCATGGGCTATCTGATCGGTGCGCTGGCGAGCTACGAGCTGCATGTCGCCAAGTATTACTACAAGCGCGGTGCGTATCTGGCTGCGGCGAACCGCGGCAAGTACCTGATCGAAACCTACTCGAACACCAAGCAGGTCGAAGCAGGGCTGGCGATGATGGTGATGAGTTACGACAAGCTCGGCTTGAACGATCTGCGTGACGACGCCAAGCGCGTGCTGTTGAAGAACTATCCGAACACGCAGACCCTGAATCAGGACTTCCTGGACGATCCGTCTTGGTGGACGCCGTTCTGATTCAGTATCGAAACAGGTTTTATCGGCTTTATCGAAAAATAGTTCAGAAAGTGCTTTACAACGATAAAACCTGTTTATATACTGTGCATCTCTTTTGGGGGGTATAGCTCAGTTGGGAGAGCGCTTGCATGGCATGCAAGAGGTCATCGGTTCGATCCCGTTTACCTCCACCAGATTGAAAGTCGGCCGCTTAGGCGGCCGATTTGAATTTTAAGCAGTAAGAAGCAAGAGTTAAACGACGTCCCCATCGTCTAGAGGCCTAGGACACCACCCTTTCACGGTGACTACCGGGGTTCGAATCCCCGTGGGGACGCCATAAAGAGCAGTAAAGTTGAAGTTACAGTGCACCCGTAGCTCAGTTGGATAGAGTATCTGGCTACGAACCAGAGGGTCGGGCGTTCGAATCGCTCCGGGTGCACCACTTCTTCAACCGCAGTCCCCATCGTCTAGAGGCCTAGGACACCACCCTTTCACGGTGACTACCGGGGTTCGAATCCCCGTGGGGACGCCAATATATATAAAACGGTCTGACAGCAATGTCAGACCGTTTTTTTTCGTTCTGCGTCGGCGTGCATTGGCACGCGAACTCAGGCGCCGGCCGCGTCGGCGATCAACTGGGCAATCTCGGCCGGCTTCGAGACCAGCGATGCGTGGCTGGCGGGCAGCGAAATCGTCGTTGCCTCCATCCGTTCCGCCATCCAGCGCTGCGCTTCGGGTGGAATCATGTGATCGTTTTCCGAGATCTGATACCACGACGGGATGGATTTCCAGGCCGGAACGGTGACCGTGTCTTCGAAGCAGCGTCCGGCTATCGGTTTTTGTACCGCCGCCATCAAGCGTGCATCGGCTTCACTGCAATCCTGCGCAAAACTTTCCCGAAACAAGGTGCGATCGATCCACAGCAGACCGTTCGCCTGCGGCCGGATGCCCTGCGTGCCAGACGGTGCGGCTTGGCGTGCAAAGATGCCACCCAGGCTTTCGCCCTGGTCGGGTGCAAACGCGGCCACGTAGACCAGCGCGATCACATTGCCGGCCGCGGTTGCTGCTTCGGTAATCACGGCGCCGCCGTAGGAATGGCCGACCAGCACGGTGGGGGTATCACGCATCGACAGCAGATTGCGGGTAACCGCCGCGTCGTCGGCAAGGCCGCTCAGCGGCAGTTGGACCGCAGACACCTCGAAACCCCGCGCTTCCAGCAGGGGAATGACCTTGCTCCAGTTCGAGCCATCCGCCCAAGCGCCGTGGACCAGTACCACCCGTGTCGTCGTTGCCATGCCATTACTCCCGATGCGCGACGCCGGGCTGGTGGAAGGGATGTCGCGCAGATCCGCCTCCGGCCCTGATGTGCCAGCTTAGGCGCGGCTGCGGCAATCCGCGCGCGTCTGTTGTGCGGTCAGGCGCTGGACGTCGCTTCGGCCATTCCGGTCGCGGCGATAAAGACTTCGGTGTTCGTGCCGTGTAGCGTTGCGGCAATTTCGTCGGGGAGTGGCCGGTCGGTAAAGAACTTGTCGACGGCCGAGAGTGGCCCGACCCGCATCATCGCCCTGCGGGTGAATTTGCTGTGATCGGCGACGAGCCAGACTTCGCGCGATTGCGCCAGGATGGCCTGGGTGACGCGTACTTCGCGGTCGTCGTAGTCGAGCAGCGTGCCGTCGTCGTCGATGGCCGAAATGCCGATGATGCCGACGTCGACCCGGTACTGGCGGATGAATTCGATCGTCGCCTCGCCGACGATGCCGCGATCGTGCGCGCGGACCTGGCCACCGGCGATGATCACATTGGCATTGCCGTTGCCGGACAGGATCGCCGCGACATTGAGATTGTTGGTGACGACGCGCAAGCCCGCATGGCCGATCAGCGCCTTGGCGACTTCCTCGGTCGTCGTGCCGATATTGATCAGCAGCGAGCGGCCCGGCGCCAGATGGCGGGCAACGAGGGCGGCGATGCGTTGCTTGGCGTCCAGATGCAGCGTCTGCCGCAGTCGGTAGTCGATATTGTCGATCGACGAGGGCAGGCTCACACCACCGTGATAGCGCACCAGCAAGCGCTCGCTTTCCAGCGTGCCGATGTCGCGGCGGATGGTCTGCGGGCTGACGCCCAGCGTGCGGGCGAGCGTGTCGATCGAGACGTCGCCGAGGCGGCGAACGCATTCGATGATCTGGCGGTGACGAGGCAGCATGGGCATTCGTTCCGAAAACAAAAGAACATAAAACACCAAAGGTGCTTTCGGATTCTAACTTGTAGTTGCGGTTTGTGTGACTACAATTCGAGCAGATCAACCCTCGAAAGGGGGCGTGTAAGCCATGTCCGCGCAGTCCGTTCCTGACCGTTGCGATCTGCTGATCGTCGGCGGCGGCATCAATGGTGCCGGCATCGCGCGCGATGCGGCCGGGCGGGGGCTGAGCGTGGTGCTGTGCGAACAGGACGATCTGGCCGGGCATACCTCGTCGGCGAGCACCAAGCTGATCCACGGCGGCTTGCGCTATCTCGAGTACCGCGAGTTCGGTCTGGTGCGCAAGGCGCTGCAGGAGCGCGAAACGCTGCTGAGGCTGGCGCCACACATCATCTGGCCGCTCCGTTTCGTCATGCCGCACGACGTCCATCAGCGTCCGGCGTGGTTGATTCGGGCGGGTTTGTTTCTCTACGATCATCTGGCGCATCGCCGCTTATTGCCGGCATCGTCGTCGATATCGCTTGAACATCACGTCGCCGGTGCTGCACTGAAGCCGCGCTTGCGTCACGGTTTCGTGTATTCGGATGGCTGGGTCGACGATGCGCGTCTCGTCGTACTGAATGCGCTTGATGCCTACGAGCTGGGCGCGCACATCCTGACCCGGACGCGGTGCAGCGCGATCGAGCCGGAGGGCGACCGTTGGCAGGTCACGCTGCAACTGCGGGACGGCGGCAATGCGTGTGTCGACGCCGCCGCCATCGTCAACGCCGCCGGCCCGTGGGCCGCCGAGCTGGCACGGCTGGCGACGCCCGGTTTGACGCGTGCCGCGCTGCGGCTGATCAAGGGCAGTCACATCGTCGTGCCTAGATTGTTCGATCACCCGTACGCCTACCTGTTTCAGAACCCGGACAAGCGCATCATTTTCGCGATTCCGTTCCAGCAGGATTTCACGCTGATCGGCACCACGGACGTCGATTTCACCGGTGATCCGGCCCAAGTGGCGATCAGCGATGACGAGGAGCGCTATCTGTGCGAGATGGCGAGCCGCTATTTCGACCACCCAGTCACGCCGGCACAGATTGTCTGGCGCTATTCGGGCGTGCGGCCGTTGCTCGACGACGATGTCGGCAATGCCGCGGCGGTGACACGCGACTACCGGTTGCAGTTGTCGCCGGACGGCCCGCCCTTGTTGCATGTCTGGGGCGGCAAGATCACCACGTATCGCCGCCTGGCCGAAGAAGCCGTGACGCAGTTGCTGTCGCGACTGGGGCGAACGGCACCGCCTTGGACCGCCGCGCGCCCTTTGCCAGGCGGCGATTTCGACGAGCCGGGCGCATTGAGCCCGGTGCCGGATTTCGATGCCTTCCTCGCGCGCTTTCGCGGCCGCCATCCGTGGATCCCCGATGCCCTGTCTGCTCGGTACTGCCGGCTGTACGGCAGCCGTGCCGAACGGGTGGTCGGCGATGCGGTGGTGATGGCGCAGCTGGGGGTGGAACTGGTTCCTGGGCTATATGAAGCAGAAGCACGCTATCTGATCGACAACGAATGGGCCCGCAGCAGCGAGGATCTGCTGTGGCGGCGTACCAAGCTGGGGCTGCGCTGCCTGCAGGGCGATGTGCAGCGGCTCGATGCATGGCTGGCCAAGCGCGCGGCGGAGGTGCCGAGCCGGCTCAGCGCTTAGCGCCGTTTACGATCTTTTTGCGTCAGTGCCGGGCCGAATCAGGCAGTGCCCGATGGGCTCCGGCGTGCGATGCAGCGCTCACGGGAGGGAATGTGGTTCTCGAACTCGAACACGTCAGCCACGTCGTCGGCGGGAAGACCCATCTGTACGACATCGACCTGAAACTGGTGCCGGGCGCAATCAACGTGCTGCTCGGGCCGACGCAGGCGGGCAAGACGACGCTGATGCGCATCATGGCCGGGCTGGACCGCCCCAGCAGCGGGCGGGTGCGTGTCGACGGCAAGGACGTCACCGGTGTCGGCGTGCGCGAGCGCAATCTGGCGATGGTCTACCAGCAGTTCATCAATTACCCGGCGATGAGCGTGTTCGACAATATCGCCTCGCCGCTGCGGCTGCAGCGCGTCGACGCGGCCGAGCTCCGCCGGCGCGTGCACGAAGTCGCCGCCACGCTGCATATCGATCACTTGCTGAACGCGCGGCCGGGCGAACTCTCGGGTGGGCAGCAGCAACGCTGTGCGCTGGCGCGGGCGCTGGTCAAGCGCGCGTCGCTGGTCCTGCTCGACGAACCGCTGGTCAATCTCGACTACAAATTGCGCGAGGAGCTGCGCTCCGAACTCGGGACGCTGTTCGCCGATGGCCAGACGACCGTGGTCTACGCGACGACCGAACCGCAGGAAGCACTGCTGCTCGGTGGCCATACCGCGCTGGTCCATGCCGGCCGGGTGCTGCAGCATGGCGAGACACTGGCCGTGTACGCGACACCGGCCAGCGTTGACGCCGCGGTGGTGTTCAACGATCCGCCGATGAATTTGCTGCCGGCGACGCTCGGCGAAGGCCGGCAGTTGCGGCTGCCTTTCGGCATCGACGTGACGCTGGCGCGCGACGGCCTGTCTGCGGGCGAGTGCCGGATCGGCATCCGTCCGAGCCAGCTGCGGCTGGCGCCGGTGTCGGCCGATTCGATCGTCGTCCCGTGCGCGCTTGAGCTGGCCGAGCTGTCGGGATCGGAAACCTATCTGCATCTGAACACCCGTCACGGTGGCGTGCATCTGGTAGCGCAGCTGCCGGGCGTGCATACCTTCGAACTGGGCGCCGCGCTCGATGTCCATGTCGAGCCGCGCGAGCTGTTCGTTTTCGGCGCCGATGCCCGATTGGTGTCGGCCCCGCCGGGAGTCGCGCATGGCACGCATTGAATTTCGCGAGCTGGGCCACGCCTACCGGCCGAATCCGGCCTCGGCCAAGGATTATGCGTTGCAGCCGATGAGCATGAGCTGGGACGACGGCGGCGCGTATGCCTTGCTCGGTCCGTCGGGCTGCGGCAAGACGACCTTGTTGAACATCGTCTCCGGTCTGGTGACGCCGTCGCACGGCCGGGTGCTGTTCGATGGCCGCGACGTCACGGCGCTGGGCGCGCGTGAGCGCAACATCGCCCAGGTGTTCCAGTTCCCGGTGATCTACGACACGATGACCGTGTTCGACAACCTGGCGTTTCCCTTGCGCAACCGCGGGCTGGCCGAGGCCGAAATCCGCAATCGCGTGCACGAAGTCGCCGAGATGCTCGAACTGTCGACCGAGCTGAAACACCGTGCCGCCAATCTGGCCGCCGACGCCAAGCAAAAAATCTCGCTCGGCCGCGGTCTGGTGCGCAAGGACGTTGCTGCCATCCTGTTCGACGAGCCGCTGACGGTGATCGACCCGCACCTGAAATGGGCGCTGCGGCGGCAACTGAAGAAGATCCATAACCAGCTGAAGCTGACGTTGATCTACGTGACCCACGATCAGGTCGAGGCGCTGACGTTCGCCGACGAAGTCGTCGTGATGACCGACGGCCGCGTCGTCCAGCAGGGTACGCCGGAGGCGCTGTTCCTGCGACCCGACCACGCCTTCGTCGGTTATTTCATCGGCAGCCCCGGCATGAACCTGTGCCCGCTGTCGCTGGCCGGCGAAGTCGCGACGCTTGGTGGCCAGCCGCTGGCGCTGCCGGAAACGACCTTGCGTACGTTGCGCGGCGCCGGTGGCGAGATCCGGCTCGGCATCCGTCCCGAATTCGTCCGGCTGGCCGTCGCAGGCGACGCCGGTGCGGTCCGGGCCCGCGTGGTGCAGCTGCAGTCGCTCGGCAACAGCCTGCTGCTCAGTGCCAGCGTTGACGGCCAGCTTGTCCGCGCCCGGCTGGCGCCGGAAACACGCCTCAGCGGCGACGAAGTCTGGCTGCGGCTGGCATCGCCGGAAACGCTGTATTTCAGCAACGACGTGCGGATTCCCTAGGGAGCGGCGATGAGCAAACCCGTCAACCAGAAGGCGCTGCTGCTGATCGTGCCGATGTTCGTCTGCGTGGCGTTCTCGGCCATCATGCCCTTGATGACCGTGGTCAATTACTCGGTGCAGGACATCATCAGCCCGACCCAGCATGTGTTTGTCGGCACCGAGTGGTTCCGGATGATCCTCAACGATCCGGACCTGCAGGACGCCCTGGTGCGGCAGCTGGTGTTCTCGTCGTGCGTGCTGCTGATCGAGATTCCGCTCGGCGTTTGTCTGGCGCTGGCGATGCCGGCCAGCGGCTGGCGCGCGTCGGCGACGCTGGTCCTCGTGGCGATGCCGCTCTTGATTCCATGGAACGTCGTCGGCACGGTCTGGCAGATTTTCGGCCGCAACGACATCGGCCTCGGCGGCTATACGCTGACCCGGCTCGGCATCGATTACAACTACACCGCGTCGTCGCTCGACGCCTGGCTGACGGTGCTGGTGATGGACGTCTGGCACTGGACGCCGCTGGTGGCCTTGCTCGGCTACGCCGGCTTGCGGGCGATTCCGGATGCGTTCTATCAGGCTGCCGAGATCGACGGCGCCAGCAGGCTGGCGGTGTTCCGCTATATCGAGCTGCCGAAGATGCGTGGCGTGCTGATGATCGCCGTGCTGCTGCGCTTCATGGACAGCTTCATGATCTACACCGAGCCCTTCGTGCTCACCGGCGGCGGCCCCGGCAATGCGACGACCTTCCTCAGCCAGTACCTGACGCAAAAGGCCGTCGGCCAGTTCGACCTCGGCCCGGCGGCGGCGTTTTCACTGATCTATTTCCTGATCATCCTGCTGTTCTGCTTCATCCTCTACAACTGGATGCAGCGGCTCGGCCAGGGAGAGGGCCATGCGTAAAAGCCGCGTCCTGCCCCGCGCGATCATGCTGACGCTGTACATGCTGTTCACGCTATTGCCGCTGTACTGGATGCTGGCGATGTCGCTGCGCACCAACGAGGAAACGCTCGGCGTGTTCACCTTGCTGCCGCAGGCGCCGACGCTGGATAACTACCGGGTGATCTTCACCGATCCGTCGTGGTACTGGGGTTATCTGAATTCGATCAGCTATGTGCTGATCAACACGGTGTTGTCGGTGCTGGTGGCGCTGCCGGCCGCGTACGCGTTTTCGCGCTATCGCTTCCTCGGCGACAAGCATCTTTTTTTCTGGCTCTTGACCAACCGGATGACGCCGCCGGCGGTGTTCCTGCTGCCATTCTTCCAGCTGTATTCGAGCATCGGCCTGATGGACACCTATTGGGCGGTGGCGCTGGCGCACATGGTGTTCAACGTGCCGCTGGCGGTGTGGATTCTGGAGGGCTTCATGTCCGGCGTTTCGCGCGAGATCGACGAGACCGCCTATATCGACGGCTACAGCTTTCCGGCCTTTTTCATCAAGATCTTCCTGCCGCTGATCAAGGCCGGCGTCGGTGTCACGGCGTTCTTCTGCTTCATGTTCAGCTGGGTCGAACTCTTGCTGGCGCGCACGCTGACGTCGGTCAACGCCAAACCGATCGCCGCGGTGATGACGCGCACGGTGTCGGCCGCCGGCATGGACTGGGGGGTGCTCGCCGCGGCCGGTGTGCTGACGCTGGTACCCGGTGTGCTGGTGATCTGGTTCGTCCGGCACTACATCGCCAAGGGCTTTGCGATGGGCCGCGTCTGATGGAGGGCGAATGACATGGGCTGGATGATGTGGACTCCCGAAGTCGCCGCGTTTTTCGGCTGTATCGCGCTGATGCTGGTGGTGATGACGGTGCTGGAAATCCGCTGGCCGACGATCGAGCGCAAGGGCTGGCTGCCGATTGCGACGACACGGGGCGACCGTTTGTTCATCGGCTTGCTGCTCGCCGCTTACGTCAACCTCGCGTGGCTTGGGCTATCGGCGGAAGACGCCAGCGCCTGGCCGGGGTTTGCACTGTCGATGCTGCTGCTGGCGCTGGTGATGTGGAAAGGATGATTGTGTAGTGCGTGTTTCGATACTACAAAAATCATCAACGGCCCGCCGATCTCCCCGCCGCGGTCACCGTAACGATGAGCACGCGGGGCGTTCAGGAGAAGAAGATGAATGGCAGATTGCGAGTGAGCGTGCTTGCCGTTGCAAGCCTCTTTTCGGCGCCGTGGGCGCTGGCCGGTCCGGCCGATGCCCAGCGCTGGGTCGACAAGGAGTTCCAGCCCAGTACCTTGAGCCGCCAGCAGCAGCTCGATGAAATGAAGTGGTTCATCGACGCCGCCGCCAAGCTCAAGGCCAAGGGCGTGAACCAGATCAGCGTGGTGTCGGAAACGATCACCACGCACGAATACGAATCCAAGGTGCTCGCCAAGGCGTTCTTCGAGATCACCGGCATCAAGGTCAGCCACGACATCATCCAGGAAGGCGACGTGGTCGAAAAACTGCAGACGTCGATGCAGTCGGGCAAATCGATCTACGACGGCTGGATTTCCGACTCCGACCTGATCGGCACGCACTACCGCTATGGCGAGATCATTCCGCTGTCGGATTACATGCGCGGCGCCGGCAAGGAATGGACCAACCCGGGGCTCGATGTGAAGGACTTCATCGGCACCAAGTTCACCACGGCGCCGGACGGCAAGCTCTACCAGTTGCCCGACCAGCAGTTCGCCAACCTGTACTGGTTCCGCGCCGACTGGTTCGCCCGCAAGGATCTGCAACAGAAATTCAAGGCCAAGTATGGCTACGACCTTGGCGTGCCGGTGAACTGGAGTGCCTACGAGGACATCGCCAACTTCTTCACCAACGACGTGAAGGATCTCGACGGCAAGAAGGTCTACGGCCATATGGATTACGGCAAGAAAGACCCGTCGCTGGGCTGGCGCTTCACCGACGCCTGGCTGTCGATGGCCGGCACCGCCGACAAGGGCTTGCCGAACGGGCTGCCGGTCGACGAATGGGGGATTCGCGTCGCCGACGACAAGTGCACGCCGGTCGGCGCGTCGGTGGCGCGCGGCGGCGCGACCAACAGCCCGGCCGCGGTCTATGCGCTGAGCAAGTACATCGACTGGATGAAGAAATACGCGCCGCCGCAGGCGATGGGGATGACGTTCTCCGAATCCGGCCCGGTGCCGGCACAGGGGCAGATCGCCCAGCAGATCTTCTGGTACACGGCGTTTACCGCCGACATGACCAAGAAGGGCCTGCCGGTGGTCAACGACGACGGTACGCCGAAATGGCGCATGGCGCCGGGGCCGCACGGGCCGTACTGGAAGGACGGCATGCAGAACGGCTATCAGGACGTCGGCTCGTGGACCTTCTTCAAGTCGACCGATCCGAACCGGATGGCGGCGGCGTGGCTGTACGCGCAGTTCGTCACGTCGAAGACGGTGTCGCTGAAGAAATCGATCACCGGGCTGACCTTCATCCGCGACAGCGACATCCGCAGCGACTACTTCACCAAGAACGCCAACCGCTACGGCGGGCTGATCGAGTTCTACCGCAGCCCGGCGCGCGTCGCGTGGACGCCGACCGGGACCAATGTGCCGGATTATCCGAAGCTGGCGCAGCTGTGGTGGAAGAACGTCGCGACCGCCGTCACCGGCGAGAAGACGCCGCAGGCTGCGATGGACAACCTCGCCGACGAAATGGATCAGGTGATGGGGCGCTTGCAGCGTGCGGGCATGAAGGTGTGTACGCCGAAGCTGAATCCGAAATCCGATCCAAACAAATGGCTGTCGGACAAGGCCGCACCATGGAAGAAACTGCCGAACGAAAAACCCAAGGGTGAAACGGTCGGCTACGACCAGCTGCTCGACGCCTGGAAAGCGGGTAGGGTGAAGTAAACACGCTGCGCCGGGGGGCAACTTTCCCGGCGCTTTCTGCGGGCCGTTGCCCTGGCGGCGAGGCCCGTCAACGCAAACCAAGGGTCGGACATGCCGTATCTGATGGCGCTGGATCAGGGCACGTCGAGTTCGCGCGCGGTGATTTTCGATGAGCGCGGCGAAATCGTGGTCAGCGCGCAGCGCGAATTCCCCCAGCTTTTTCCGCAACCGGGCTGGGTCGAGCACGACCCGCAGGCGATCTGGCAAAGCCAGTTGCAGACCTGTCGCGAGGCACTGGCGAAGGCGGGGCTTGCCGCCGGTGAGCTTGACGCGCTCGGCATCACCAACCAGCGCGAAACCACACTGGTCTGGGACCGGCGCAGCGGCGAGCCGGTCTTCAACGCCATCGTCTGGCAGGACCGGCGCTCCGAAACGCTGTGCGACGCGCTGCGCGAGGCCGGCCTCGATGAACTGGTCCGCAGCCGGACCGGGCTGGTGATCGATCCGTATTTTTCCGCGACCAAATTGCGCTGGCTGCTCGATCAGGTCCCCGGCGTCCGGCAGCGCGCCGAGCGCGGCGAACTGGCCTTCGGCACCGTCGACAGCTGGCTGGTCTGGAAGCTGACCGGCGGCCGGCTGCACGTCACCGATACGACCAATGCATCGCGCACCATGCTGTTCAATATCCATACCCAGGCGTGGGACGACGAGCTGCTTGCGGCATTCGACATCCCGCGCGCGCTGTTGCCGGTGGTCTGCCCGTCCAGCCATCTCTATGGTCAAACCGAGCCCGAATGGTTCGGGGCGCCAGTGCGCATCGCCGGCATCGCCGGCGACCAGCAGGCAGCGCTGTTCGGCCAGGCCTGTTTTACGCGCGGCAAGGCCAAGAACACCTATGGCACCGGCTGTTTCATCCTGATGCATACCGGCGACGCGGCCGCAGTGTCGCAGAACGGCCTGATCAGTACCGCCGCCTGCCAGACCGGCGCCACGTCGCAATACGCGCTCGAGGGCAGTGTGTTTATCGGCGGCGCGGTGGTGCAGTGGCTGCGCGATGGCCTGAAAGCGATTTCGAGTTCGTCCGACATCGAAAGTCTGGCGTTTTCGGTCCCCGATTCGGGCGGCGTCGTGTTCGTGCCGTCGTTCACCGGCCTTGGCGCGCCGTACTGGGTGCCGACGGCGCAAGGGGCGATTGTCGGTCTCAGCCGCGGCACGACGGTTGCCCACGTCGCACGCGCGGCGCTCGAGTCGATCGCGTTCCAGAGCACCTCGGTGCTGGCGGCGATGCAGCGCGACGCGGTGTCGCCGATCGCCGAACTGCGTGTCGACGGCGGTGCGGCAGCGAACAATCTGCTGCTGCAGTTTCAGGCCGATCTGCTCGGCATCCCGGTTGTACGTCCCAAGGTGATCGAATCGACCGCGCTCGGCGCGGCTTACCTCGCGGGTCTGGCGACCGGACTGTTTGCCAGTGCCGCCGATCTCGAAGCGCACCGGCAAGTCGACCGGACTTTCATGCCCAGTGTCAGCCGCGACGAGGCGGCGCAGCGGATGGCGCAGTGGGAAATCGCGGTCGAGCAGGCGACGCTGCCGGCCAAACGCTCGGCCGGATCGGGCTGAGGAGCGATGCGATGCGCCAGCACTGGGTAATCGGCAACTGGAAAATGAACGGCGGGCTGGCCGCCAATCAGACGCTGCTGGCCGGTGTACACGCGGCGGAAAGCGCCGCCGCGCCGGTGCAATTGGGCGTCTGCGCGCCGTTTCCCTATCTGCTGCAATGCCAGCAGGCGCTGGCGGGAACCGGCGTCGTCTGGGGCGCGCAGGATCTGTCGGCCGAAATCGGCGGTGCATTCACCGGGGAGGTCTGCGGCGCGATGCTGACCGATTTCGACTGCAGCATCGTCATCGTCGGCCATTCGGAGCGCCGCCTTTACCATGGCGAATCCGAAGTCCGCGTTGCCGAGAAAGCCCTGCGCGCGGTCGAGAACGGCATTCGTCCGGTGTTCTGCATCGGCGAAACGCAAGACCAGCACGATGCCGGCGAGACCGAGGCGGTGCTGGCAAGGCAGCTGATGCCGCTGTTCGCCTTGCTCAACGAAACGCGGCTGGCGATGGTGATCGTTGCCTACGAGCCGGTCTGGGCGATCGGCACCGGCAAGACGCCGACGCCGGACGGCGCACAGGCGGTACACCGCTTCATTCGCGACCGGCTGGCGGACCACAGCGCCGAGCTCGCCGATACGCTGCCGGTGCTGTACGGCGGCAGCGTCAAACCGGGCAACGCCGCGAGCTTCTTTGCCCAGCCCGATATCGACGGCGGGCTGATCGGCGGCGCGTCGCTCGACGCCGGCGAGTTTCTCGCCATCGCCAAGGCCGCGCACGGCTGAGCGGATCGATCAGCCCAGCGGCAGGGTCAGCACGACCACTAGGCCGCCGCCGGGACGGTCTGTCAGCGTGATCTCGCCGCCGTGGCTGCGCGCCGTGGCGCGGGCGATCGCCAGCCCGAGGCCGCTGCCGCCGGTGTGGCGCGCGCGCGAGGCTTCCAGCCGCACATAGGGTTCGAACACGCGCTCGCGGTCGGCTTCGGGAATGCCCGGGCCGTGATCGGCGATGCGGATTTCCAGCGTGTCATCGTGTTCGGCAACGTCGACGGCGATCTGCGGGCCGCCGTAGCGCCGTGCGTTGTCGAGCAGATTCGACAGGCAGCGCCGCAGCGCCAGCGGCCTGCCGGTTAGCGGCCGGCGCGGGGTGCCGTGCAGCACCGGCTCGGCACCAAGCGCTTCCATGTCTTCGATCACACCGTCGAGCAGCGCGGCGACGTTGATCTTCACCGTTTTCTCGCTGCTGGCGTCGGCGCGCAGGAAGGCGAGGGTGTTGTCGATCATCTCGTCCATTTCGAGCAGATCGTGCTCGATGTCGCCCTTGAGCTTGGCGTCGGACAGCTTCTCCAGCCGCAGGCGCACCCGGGTGATCGGCAGCCGCAGATCGTGCGAGACGCCGGCGAGCATTTGCGCCCGCGTTTCCAGATAGCGCTTCAGTTCGCGCTGCATCGCGTTGAACGCGCGGGCGGCGTCGGCGACTTCCTGCGGCCCGGTTTCCTGCAGCGGCGGCTGGTCGAGATTCTTGGCCAGACCGGTGGCGGCGTTCGAGAACATCGCCAGCGGCCGGGTCAGCCGCCGTACCGCCCAGAACGACAGCAGCGACACCGCCGCGCCGACCAGCAGCAGCCAGCCGAGCAGGCGGTAAGGATCCTGCCGGCTTGAGGACGGAATGGCGAAGCTGAACGTCGCCACCGCGCCGTCGCCGAGCCGCGCCTGCGTTTGCACGAACAGCAGCGGCATCGGCTTGGGCGGGCCTTCACGGCCGATGGCGCGCGGGTGCCGGTGATCATAGGGTGCGCTTTTCAGCGAAAGCACCTGGAACGGCGTGGCGAGTTTGCCCTGCAGCACGTCGGCGAAAGCGTCGGCCTCGTCGCTGGCGGGGCCACGCCGGGGTTTCCATGGCTCGGCCATCGTCAGGTGCGTCGGCGGGGCGTCGAGGACGCGCACCAGCCGGGCGCGCTCGTCGGCCGGCGTTTCGTTCAGCACCGAGACGATGTCGGCGATCCGCTGCGCCGCGTATTCGCCGCGGATGAAGCGCGTATAGCGCAGCCGGTCCTGCATCACCAGCCACATGCCGGCGAGGTTGGCGATGATCAGCCCCATCATCAGCGCCAGAACCAACTGACCCAGCAAAGTCCTGGGGCCGCGCAGAATGCGTTTCAGCCACTGCGGCAGGCTCATGCGCGGCGCTCCACCGTGGTGGCGAGCACATAGCCTTCGCTGCGGATCGTCTTGATCAGCACCGGTTCGCGCGCGTCGTCGCCAAGCCGGCGGCGCAGCCGGCTGATCATCACGTCGATGGTGCGGTCGAACGGGCCGGATTCGCGCCCGGCCAGCACGTCCATCAACTGGTCGCGCGACAGCACGCGGTTGGCGTTTTCGGCCAGCGCCGACAGCAGCCGGAATTCGCCGGAGGACAACGGCGTGACGACACCGTCGCTGCCGATCAGGTGCCGGGCGCCCAGATCGAGCGCCCAGCCGGCAAACGCCAGCTCGCGCACGGTCTTTTCCTCGCCGCTGCGTTCATGCGCGCGGCGCAGGATGCTCTTGATCCGCGCCAGCAGCTCGCGCGGATTGAACGGTTTGGGCAGGTAGTCGTCGGCGCCCATTTCGAGGCCGATGATGCGATCGAGTTCGTCGCCGCGCGCCGTCAGCATCAGGATCGGTACCGTCGATTCGGCGCGCAGGTTGCGGCACAGCGTCAGCCCGTCGTCGCCGGGCAGCATCAGGTCGAGGATGACGAGGTCGAAGGCGCGCACGGCGAGCGCCGCAGCCATGGCGCGGCCGTCGCCGGCTTCGGTGACGTCGAAACCCTGTTCACCCAGATAGCCCGACAGCAGCGCGCGCAGGTCGGCGTCATCGTCGACAACGAGCAGGGATTTGGCGTGGTGCATGGAGTCTGGCCTTGCGTGTGTTCCGTCTGCCCCAAGGATAACGCCCGCGCGGGGGCCGGGGGGGGATGTGGCAGGGTGTTTACCCTGTTTTACAACCCGTTTACAAAAAGCGGCTTTGTGTGCAAACGCGGTTCACATCGCCAAGGTGTAATGGCCTCGCTCTTAGAACCTGTTCACGACCTTTTCACACCAGCGCCGGGCCGGAAAAAGATCCGGCACAAGGCGTACGACGAAGGCAATAACAGGTTATTGGCAAGGAGTACAACGTAGTGAATGACCTTTTTCCGGCCCGGCCCTTCGGGTTCGGTGCATTGCCGGTGGATCGCGGCGTTGCAAACCGCTTGCGGTACCCGTACCGCGGCGCGGTGCGCGCCTTGCTCCCGAACCGGCACTGCGCCGAACGCTGATGCGAAAAGGTCGTGAACAGGTTCATCAAGGAGAACTCGGACATGAAACGTAATCGTCGGATCGTCACCAGCCTGATCGCTGCCCTCGTCCTTGGTACTGCCGCCACCGCCGCGATGGCGGATGCGCCGGCCAGCGCACCTGCGCAAGCGCGCTGGGGACATCACGAGCGACTGACGCCGGAACAGTGGCAAGCGAAGCTGGACGCCAGATTGACGCGCATGGCGCAGAAACTGCAGATCACGCCGGCGCAGCAGGGCGCGTGGGATGCCTACGCCAAGACCACCCGCGAGACCTTCACCCAGCCGCCGGCAAGGCAGAAGCAGGACGGCATCGCTGCCGCCGAGCAACTGCGCCAGCGTGCGGCGATGATGCAGGAGCACGCCAAGCGTACGCTGAAGATGGCCGACGCGACCGACACGCTGGCCAAGTCGCTGACGCCTGCGCAGAACCAGACGCTGGATGGCATGGTCAAGCACTTCGGTCCGGGCAAGCACCGGATGCCCGGCGCGCACGGTGCCCGTCCGCCGGCACCGGCAGACGCTACGCTGTAAGCGTTATTGCCTCTCAACTTTCAGGGCCGTCTGACGACGGCCCGTTTCCGCGTTTAAACTAGCCGATTTGCTTACGGATTCATCCATGTCCAACGCCACCCCTGACGCCCGCACACCGCACCGCCGCTGGTGGATCGCCGCCATAATCGTCGTGCTCGCCGGCGGTGGCTGGCTACTGAGCCGCGAGGCGCCGCCACAAACGGCCAAGGCGGGCGGGCGCGGCGGCATGGGCATGAGCGGCCCGCAGCCGGTGCAGGCGCAGCCGGTGGTCAAGGGCGAGATGCCGGTGATCCTGTCCGGGCTCGGCACGGTGACCGCGGCGAATACCGTGATCGTTCGCAGCCAGGTCGATGGCCAACTGATGAAGCTGCACTTCACCGAGGGGCAGATCGTCAAGCAGGGTCAGTTGCTGGCCGAGATCGATCCGCGGCCGTTCCAGGTGGCGCTGACGCAGGCCGAAGGCCAGATGGCCAAGGACATGGCCCAGCTCGCCAACGCCCGCGCCGATCTGGCGCGTTACCAGCAGCTGCTGAAGCAGGAATCGATCGCCAAGCAGCAGGTCGATGCGCAGGTGGCGCTGGTCGGCCAGTACGAAGGCTCGGTCAAGGCCGATCAGGGCGCGATCGACGCCGCCCGGCTCGACCTGACCTATTCGCGCGTGACCGCGCCGGTGACCGGCCGCGTCGGCCTGCGCCAGGTCGACCCGGGCAATCTGGTCAAATCGGGCGACACCAACGGCCTGGTCGTGATCACCACGATCAACCCGATCAATGTGCTGTTCACCCTGCCCGAAGCGCAACTGCCGCAGGTGCTTGCGCCGCTGAGCCAGGGCCAGCAGCTGCAGGTCGAGGCATGGGACCGCGGCCTGAGCAAGGCGATTGCGACCGGCAAGCTGCTGACGCTCGACAACCAGATCGATACGACCACCGGCACGGTCAAGCTCAAGGCGCAGTTTGCCAACGACGACGGCATGCTGTTCCCGAACCAGTTCGTCAATGCGCGGATCAAGGTCGCCGACCTGAAGGACGTGGCGATCGCGCCGGGTGCGGCGATCCAGCACGGCGCCCAGGGCAGCTTTGTCTGGGTCGTCGGCAACGACGGCAAGGTCAAGCAGCATGTCGTCAAGACCGGGCCGACCCAGGGCGAGCGCATCGTCATCCTTGAGGGCGCTGCGCCGGGCGACAAGGTTGTTACCGACGGCGCCGACCGGCTGCGCGATGGCGCGGCGGTCGAAGTCGTCGACCCGGCCAAGCGCAACGCCAGCGCTGCCGCATCGCGCCCGAACGGCCGTCGTGCGCACAAGCAGGCCGAACAATGATCGGCGCGACGCGCGAGCATAGGGAGCCGCATCTGTTTTCAGTGCCTTCGGCACCCTATTTGCAGTTGCAATCCGCGACGGGGACTCACTTTCTTTGCGTCGCCAAAGAAAGTGAGCAGGCGACCCCTCGCCTGCGTCCCTCCGGGCTGCCCACGGTCGGTCGTGAGCCAAACAATGACGCCGTTTGTCTCTCTCCACTCTCTCGGCGATGGGCGAAAGGGGGATACGCTCCAGCGCAACGAGCGCGGCACAGCATTGACGGCGCCTGTATCTCCAGACATGCGGGAGCAGTGGCATGAATCCGTCCCGTCTGTTCATCCTCCGCCCGGTCGCCACCTCGCTGTTGATGGTCGCGATCCTGCTCGCCGGCCTTGTCGCCTACCGGGTGCTGCCGATTTCGGCCTTGCCCGAGGTCGATTACCCGACGATCCAGGTCGTCACGCTGTATCCGGGCGCCAGCCCCGATGTGACCACGTCGTCGATCACCGCGCCGCTCGAACGCCAGTTCGGCCAGATGCCGGGGTTGAAGCAGATGAGCTCGCAAAGCTCGGGCGGTGCTTCGGTCATCACGCTGCAGTTCGGCCTCGAACTCGGGCTCGACGTCGCCGAGCAGGAAGTACAGGCGGCGATCAACGCGGCGAGCAATCTGCTGCCGGACGATCTGCCGAATCCGCCGGTCTACAACAAGGTCAACCCGGCCGATGTGCCGGTGCTGACGCTGGCGGTGATGTCGAAGTCGATGCCGCTGACCCGGGTGCAGGACCTGATCGATACCCGCGTTGCCGCGAAGATTTCGCAACTGCCCGGCGTCGGCCTCGTCAGCGTCTCGGGCGGCATGCGCCCGGCGGTGCGGGTGCAGGCGAACCCGCGCGCGATTGCCGCGCTGGGGCTCGATCTCGACACCATCAGTACCGCGATCGGCAACGCCAACGTCAACGGCGCCAAGGGCAATTTCGACGGCCCGAACAAGGCTTCGACGATCTCGGCCAACGACCAGCTGCAATCGCCGCAGGCTTACCGCGATCTGGTGATCGCCTACAAGAATGGCGCGGCAATCCGGCTGGGCGACGTCGCCGACGTCGTCGACGGCGCCGAGAACGACAAGCTCGCCGCGTGGGCCGACGACAGGGCCGCGCTGGTGATCAATGTGCAGCGCCAGCCGGGCGCCAACGTGATCCAGACCGTCGACCGGATCAAGAGCCTGCTGCCGCAGTTGCAGGCGGCGCTGCCCGGCGCGCTCGAGGTCAAGATCCTCACCGACCGGACGACGACGATCCGCGCCTCGGTCAAGGACGTGCAGCACGAGCTGCTGCTGGCGATTTTCCTCGTCGTCGCGGTGATCTTCGTTTTTCTGCGCAATGTGTCGGCGACGCTGATTCCGGGCATTGCCGTGCCGCTGTCGCTGATCGGCACCTTCGCCGTGATGCATATGGCCGGTTTCTCGATCAACAACCTCAGCCTGATGGCGCTGACGATCGCGACCGGCTTCGTCGTCGACGATGCGATCGTGATGATCGAGAACATCGCCCGCTACATCGAGCAGGGCGATCCGCCGCTTGAGGCCGCGCTCAAGGGCGCAGGCGAGATCGGCTTCACCATCATCTCGCTGACGGTATCGCTGATTGCGGTGCTGATTCCGCTCTTGTTCATGGGCGACGTCGTCGGCCGGCTGTTCCGCGAGTTCGCGATCACGCTGGCGGTGTCGATCGTGATTTCGATGGTTGTCTCGCTGACGCTGACGCCGATGATGTGCGCGAAGTTGCTCAAACACGTGCCCGAGGAAAAGCAGGGCCGTTTCTATCACGCGGCAGGCGCGTTCTTTGACCGGATGATTGCCTACTACGGCAAGAAGCTGACATGGGTGCTTGAGCACCAGACCGCAACGCTGTGGGTGGCGGTCGGTACGCTGGTGCTCACCGGCCTGCTGTATGTGTGGATTCCGAAGGGCTTCTTCCCGCAGCAGGATACCGGCGTGATCCAGGGCATTACCGAGGCGCCGCAGTCGGTGTCGTTCGCGGCGATGGCCGAGCGCCAGCAGGCGCTGGCGAAGATCGTGCTCGAAGACCCGGACGTCGAAAGCCTGTCGTCGTTCATCGGCGTCGACGGCACCAATGCGACGCTGAACAGCGGCCGGATGCAGATCAATCTGAAGCCGCTCGAACAGCGTGACGACCGCGCACCGGCGATCATCGCCCGGCTGCAGCAGCGGCTCGCCGACGTCGAAGGCATCCGGCTCTTCATGCAGCCGGTGCAGGATCTGACGATCGAAGACCGCGTCAGCCGCACTCAGTACCAGTTCACGCTCGAAGCGTCCGACCCGGCTTTGCTGTCGGAGTGGACGCGCAAGCTCGTCGACCGGCTGAACCGCGAACCGTCGCTGGCCGACGTCACCAGCGATCTGCAGGACCGCGGCCTCGTCACCTATGTCGATATCGACCGCGATGCCGCGGCGCGGCTCGGCGTGACGGTGCAACAGATCGATGGCGCGCTGTACAACGCCTACGGCCAGCGGCTGGTGTCGACGATCTTCACCCAGGCCAACCAGTACCGCGTGGTGCTTGAAGCCGAGCCCGAGATGCAGCGCGGACCGCGCTCGCTGAACGATCTGTACCTGACGTCGAACAGCGGCACGCAGGTGCCGCTTTCCAGCATCGCGCAGGTGTCCGAGCGCTACGGCTCGCTGGTGATCAACCATCTGGGCCAGTTCCCGGCGGTGACGATCTCGTTCAACCTCGCGCCGGGTGCGGCGCTTGGCCATGCGGTCGAGGCGATCAAGGCGGCCGAGGCCGAGATCGGCGTGCCGCTCGCGGTGCAGACGCAATTCCAGGGCGCGGCGCTGGCGTTCCAGGCGGCGCTCGACAACCAGCTGTGGCTGATTCTGGCGGCGATCGTGACGATGTACATCGTCCTCGGCGTCCTGTACGAGAGCTATATCCACCCGGTGACCATCCTCTCGACCTTGCCGTCGGCCGGCGTCGGCGCCCTGCTGGCGCTGATGTTCACCGGTAACGATCTGTCGGTGATCGCGATCATCGGCATCGTGCTCTTGATCGGCATCGTCAAGAAGAACGCGATCATGATGATCGACTTCGCACTCGACGCCGAGCGCGAACAAGGGCTGGCGCCGCGCGAGGCGATCTATCAGGCCGCCTTGCTGCGCTTCCGGCCGATTCTGATGACGACGATGGCGGCACTGCTTGGTGCGCTGCCGCTGATGCTCGGCAACGGCGTCGGCGCCGAGCTGCGTCACCCGCTCGGTGTGGCGATGGTCGGCGGGCTGATCTTCAGCCAGGTGCTGACGCTGTTCACGACGCCGGTGATCTATCTGGCGTTCGACCGGCTGGCGCGGCGCGTCAAGGCGGGCCGTGCGGCGGCGGCGGACGCATGAACCTCTCGAAACTCTTCATCAACCGGCCGGTGGCGACGACGCTGCTGATGCTCGGCATCGTCCTTGCCGGGATGATCGGCTTCAAGCTGCTGGCGGTCGCGCCGCTGCCGCAGGTCGATTATCCGACGATCTCGGTCTCGGCCAACCTGCCCGGCGCCAGCCCGGAAACGATGGCGGCGACGGTGGCGACGCCGCTCGAACGCGCCTTCGGCCGGATTGCCGGCATTTCCGAGATGACGTCGTCGAGCTCGCTCGGCAGCACCCGCGTGACCTTGCAGTTCGACCTCGATCGCGACATCGACGGCGCCGCGCGCGATGTGCAGGCGGCGATCAATGCCGCCAAGGCGCTGTTGCCGACCAGCCTGCCGAGCAACCCGAGCTATCGCAAGGTCAACCCGTCCGACTCGCCGATCATGATCATGGCGCTGACGTCGCAGACGCTGAGTCAGGGGCAGATGTACGACTTCGCCTCGTCGGTGATCGCGCAGAAGCTGCTGCAGATCAGCGGCGTCGGCGACGTCAACGTCGGCGGCAGCTCGCTGCCGGCGGTGCGGGTCGAACTGAACCCGAACGCGCTGGCGCACCAGGGCGTGTCGCTCGACGCGGTGCGGCAGGCGATCAACCAGGCCAACGTCAACCGGCCCAAGGGCGCGGTCGAGGACGGCGCTCGGCGCTGGCAGATCCAGGCCAACGATCAGGCCAAGAAGGCGGCCGACTACATGCCGCTGATCGTCCATTATCAGAACGGCGCCGGCGTGCGGCTGTCCGATGTGGCCAATGTCCGCGACGCGGTCGAAAACAGCCGCAACGCCGGCTCGGCCAACGGCAAGCCGTCGGTGCTCCTGATCATCACCCGTGCGCCGGGCGCCAACATCATCGATACCGTCGACCGGATTCGCGCCGAGCTGCCGATGCTGCGCGCATCCTTGCCCGGCGCGGTCGATCTGACCGTGCAGATGGATAGATCGCCGACGATCCGCGCCTCGCTGGCCGAGGTCGAGCGCACGCTGCTGATCGCCGTCGCGCTGGTCATCCTCGTCGTCTACCTGTTCATCGGCAATGCCCGCGCCACGCTGATCCCTTGCGTCGTCGTGCCGGTATCGCTGATCGGCAGCTTCGCGGCGATGTATCTGCTCGGTTTCAGCCTCAACAATCTGTCATTGATGGCGCTGATCATCGCCACCGGTTTCGTCGTCGACGATGCGATCGTCGTGCTCGAAAACGTCGCCCGGCATATCGAGGACGGCATGGCGCCGTTTCCGGCCGCGTTGCAGGGCGCACGCGAGGTCGGCTTCACCGTGCTGTCGATGAGCATCTCGCTGGTCGCGGTGTTCATTCCGCTCTTGCTGATGGGCGGCCTGCCGGGACGGCTGTTTCAGGAATTCGCGGTGACGCTGTCGGTGGCGATCCTGATTTCGATGGTCGTCTCGCTGTCGATGACACCGATGATGTGCGCCAGGCTGTTGCGGGCCGACGATCATCAGCGTCGCCCCAACTGGCTGATCCGCGGTTTTGGCGCCGTGTTCGCGCGCATGCAAAGTGCGTACGCGAGTTCGCTGTCGTGGGCGCTCAGGCACTCGCTGCTGACGGTGCTGGTGCTGATCGTCACGGTGATTTTCAATGTCCATCTGTACAAGACGATTCCGAAGGGCTTCTTCCCCGAGCAGGACATCGGCCGCGTGTCGGGCTTCATCCAGGCCGACCAGAGCATCTCGTTCCAGTCGATGAAGCTGAAGATGCAGCAGTTCATCGACATCGTCCGCGCCGATCCGGCGGTCGATACCGTCACCGCCTTCACCGGCGGCCGTGGCGGCACCAACAGCGGCTCGATGTTCATCTCGCTCAAGCCGCGCGCCGAGCGCGAGCCGGCGCAGGAGATCATCGCCCGGCTGCGCGGCAAGCTGTCGCACGTGCCGGGCGCACGGCTGTTCATGGTGCCGCAGCAGGACATCCGCATCGGTGGCCGTCAGGGCAATGCCTCGTACCAGTTCACGCTGCAGGGCGACGATCTGCCGACGCTGCGTACCTGGGAGCCGAAAATTCGTGAATCGCTGTCGAATATGTCCATCCTCACCGACGTCAACACCGACCAGCAGGACCGCGGTGTCGAAACCGCGCTCGAAGTCGACCGCGACGCCGCGTCCCGTCTCGGGCTGACGGCCAAGGACATCGACAATGTGCTGAACAATGCCTTCGGCCAGCGGCAGATCGCCAACATCTATTCGACGCTGAACCAGTACCACGTGGTGATGGAGGTCGCGCCGCAGTACGCGCAAAGCCCGGAGGCGCTGCACAAGCTCTTCGTCATCGGCCCGAACGGCGCGCAGGTGCCGCTGTCGAGCTTCGCGCGCTGGGCGCCGTCGTTCACGCCGCTGGCGGTCAACCATCAGGGCCAGTTTGCCGCGACGACGATCTCGTTCAACCTCGCGCCGGGCGTGTCGCTGTCGCAGGCAACCGAGGCGATCAATACCGAGATGGCGCGGCTTGGCGTGCCGACCAGCGTGCAGGGCAGCTTTGCCGGTACCGCCAAGGCCTTCCAGTCGTCGGTGAGCAACCAGCCCCTGCTGATCCTCGCGGCGATCATCGCCGTCTATATCGTGCTCGGCATCCTGTACGAGAGCCTGATCCATCCGCTGACCATCCTGTCGACGCTGCCGTCGGCCGGCATCGGCGCGCTCTTGGCGCTGATGGCGTTCAAGACCGATTTCAGCCTGATCGCACTTGTCGGCGTGCTGCTTCTGATCGGCATCGTCAAAAAGAACGCCATCATGATGATCGACTTCGCGCTCGATGCCGAACGCAACGAGGGGCTGAGTTCGCGCGATGCGATCTACAAGGCCTGTCTGCTGCGTTTCCGCCCGATCATGATGACGACGATGGCCGCGCTGTTCGGCGCGCTGCCGCTGATGCTCGGCCATGGCGACGGTGCCGAGCTGCGCCAGCCGCTCGGCATCGCCATCGTCGGCGGCCTGGTGATGAGCCAGCTGCTCACCCTTTACACGACTCCGGTCGTCTACCTTTACCTCGATCGCTTGCGCCTGTGGGGCAGCCGCCAATGGGCGGCGCTGTACCGGCGCAAGGAGGCCTGATCCATGTTCCGTTTCCGCGTACTTCCCCTGATCCTTGCCGTTGCGCTGACCGGCTGCGCCGTCGGCCCCGACTACCAGCGCCCCGACTCCGCGGCGACGGCGTCCGGCCCGGCCGCGGCCGATGCCTTCCGCGAAGTGCCCGAAGGCTGGAAGGTCGCCAGCCCGGCCGATCACGTGCCGCGTGGCGCGTGGTGGACGATCTACAACGACCCGCTGTTGAACGAACTGGCCGCGCAGGTCGATGTATCGAACCAGAACGTCGCCGCCGCCGTGGCGCGTTACCGGCAGGCGCGCGCGAGCGCGCAGGAAGCGAGGGCGGCGTTTTTCCCGACGCTCGGTTTGGGTTATTCGGCTGGCCGCAACGGTTCGATCGACAAGAACACCAAGGCATCGCAAATTCAGAACAGCCAGAACCTGTCGCTCGATGCGAGCTGGGAGCCGGACATCTGGGGTGGCATCCGCCGGCAGGTCGAATCGTCCGACGCCGATACGCAGGCCAGCGCCGCCGACCTTGCCGCGGCACGGCTGTCGGCGCAGGCCGAGCTGGTGCAGAACTATCTGCAGCTGCGGATCACCGACGCGCAAAAGCGTCTCGCCGACGACACCGTCGCGGCGTATGCCAAGTCGTTGACGCTGACGCAGAACAAGTATGCCGCCGGCATCGTCACCCGCGCCGATGTCGCGCAGGCGCAAAGCCAGTTGAAGAGCGCCGAGGCACAGGCGATCGATCTCGTGCTCTCGCGCCGGCAGCTCGAACACGCGATCGCCATCCTGATCGGCAAGGCGCCGGCACAGTTCTCGCTGGCGGCCGATCCCGCATGGCAACCGGTGCTGCCGATGATCCCGACCGGTGTGCCGTCGCAGTTGCTCGAACGCCGTCCGGATGTCGCCAGCGCCGAGCGCGCTGTGGCCTCAAGCAACGCGCAGGTCGGCGTTGCCAAGGCGGCGTTCTTTCCGTCGCTGGTGCTGAGCGCGACCGGCGGCTTGCAGAGCGCCAGCCTGTCGGACTGGTTCAACGCGCCGGGCCGCGTCTGGGCGCTGGGGGCGACGGTGGCCGAAACCCTCTTCGACGCCGGTGCGCGTTCGGCGCGCAGCGATCAGGCCGTCGCCGCATACGACGCATCGGTCGCGACGTACCGGCAGACCGTGCTGGGCAGCCTGCAGGAGGTCGAGGACAATCTGGCCGCGATCGATCTGCTGGCGAAGGAAGTCGATGCGCAGAACGACGCGGTCACCGCGGCACGCGAGGCCGAACGGCTGGCGTTGAACCAATACACGGCCGGCACGGTCGATTATCTCAACGTCGCCAGCACCCAGGCCACGCGCTATGGCAACGAGAAAACCGCGCTGCAGCTCGTCGGCCGGCAACTGTCGGCCAGCGTGCTGCTCGTCAAGGCGATCGGTGGCGGCTGGGATGGTGACGTGACGCCGCAGGTCGCCAACAAGTAATTACAAATGGCGCGAAGGTTGCAACGACCTTGCGCCTAGACTGCGGCGGTTTTCCTGTCTACCTGCCGGACCGCCCCGCATGAAAAAACGCCCGCTGCGCTGGCTGATCGCCATTGCGCTTCTCGCCCTGATCGCCTGGCCGATCGGCCACTTCCTGTTTCCGCCGGCCAAGCCGCACTACCTGACCGCGCCGGTCGCGCGGATGGATCTGGAGGAAGCCGTGCTGGCCAGTGGCACGCTCAAGCCGGTCAAGCAGGTCAGCGTCGGCGCGCAGGTCAACGGTCAGCTCAAGTCGCTCAAGGTCAAGCTCGGCGACCGCGTGAGCAAGGGCCAGTTGCTCGCCGAGATCGATCCGGTCTTGCAGCAGAACGAGCTGAGGAAAGCCGAAGCCGGCCTTGCCCGGGCCGAGGCCGAGCAGCGCGCCAAGGCCGCCCAGCTGGTGCAGTACGAGCTGGCGCTGAAGCGGCAGAAGACGATGCTGGTCAGCGACGCGAGTTCGCGCGCCGACCTTGAAACCGCGCAGGCGCAGCTCGATTCGACCCGTGCCGAACTCGCCGCGCTGGGCGCGCAGATCCGCCAGGCGACGGTCGACGTCGATACCGCCCGGGCCAACCTCGGCTACACGCGCATCGTCGCGCCGATGGACGGCGAGATCATTTCGGTCGTCACCCAGGAAGGCCAGACCGTCGTGTCGGCACAGAGCGCGCCGACGATCCTGATCATGGCCAATCTCGACACGATGACGGTCAAGGCGCAGGTGTCCGAGGCCGATGTCGTTCGCGTCAAACCGGGACAGCAGGTCTACTTCACCATTCTGGGCGCACCGGGCAAGCGCTTTTACAGCACCTTGGGCGCGATCGAACCGGCGCCCGAGTCGATCGGTACCGACAGTGGCACCGGCACCTCGAGCACGACGACGACCGCGGTCTACTACAACGGCCTGTTCGACGTGCCGAATCCGAATCACGTGCTGAAGACGTCGATGACCGCGCAGGTGGTGATCGTCCAGGGCGGTGCCAGGCAGGTGCTGGCGCTGCCGGTCGCCGCGTTCGGCAAGCAGGGTAAGGACGGCCGCTATGCGGTGCGGGTGCTCGAAAACGACCAGCCGCAGGACAGGGAGGTGCGCATCGGCCTCAACGACAACGTCAACGCCCAGGTGCTCGAGGGCCTCAAGGAAGGCGACAAGGTCATCGTCGGCGATCCGGCGCAACTGCCGGCCGACAAGCCGAACGAGATGCTGCTGTGACGGTGCATGCGCAACCGCTACTGGCGCTGAGCGGGCTTGAGCGGCGCTTCCCGGCCGGTGACGACGAAGTCACCGTGCTCCGCGACATCAACCTGACGATCAACGCCGGCGAAATGGTCGCCATCGTCGGCCAGTCCGGCTCGGGCAAGTCGACGCTGATGAATATCCTCGGCTGTCTCGACAAGCCCTCCGCCGGCAGTTACCGGATCGCCGGGCGCGAAACGCGCGAACTCGGCGGCGACGATCTGGCGACGCTGCGGCGCGAGCATTTTGGCTTCATCTTTCAGCGCTATCACCTGCTGCCGCATCTGAGCGCCGAGGAAAACGTCGAGATTCCGGCGGTCTACGCCAGCACCGACAAGGGCTTCCGGCGGGAACGCGCGCGGGCGCTGCTGAGCCGGCTCGGCCTCGCCGACCGCTGCGGCCACCGGCCGGGCCAGCTCTCGGGCGGCCAGCAGCAGCGCGTCAGCATCGCCCGCGCCTTGATGAACGGCGGCGATGTGATCCTCGCCGACGAGCCGACCGGTGCGCTCGACAGCCATAGCGGTGCCGAGGTGATGGCGATCCTGCGCGAACTGCACCAGCGCGGCCACACGGTGATCATCGTCACCCACGACATGCAGGTCGCCAACAATGCCGGACGCATCATCGAGATCCGCGACGGCGAGATCATCGCCGACCGCGCCAATCCGCAGGCCGGCGACGCAGCGCCGGTGAAGCTCGAAAAGCCGGCGCGTCACATCGCCCGCAACCTGCTGCACGCGAACTGGGGACGCTTCGGCGAGGCGTTCAAGATGGCGTGGATCGCGATGGCGTCGCACCGGATGCGCACGCTGCTGACGATGCTCGGCATCATCATCGGCATCACCTCGGTGGTGTCGGTCGTTGCGCTCGGCCAGGGCGCCAGGCAGAAGGTCGTCGACGACATCAGCACGATCGGCACCAATACCATCGACGTCTATCCCGGCAAGGACTGGGGCGACGACAAGGCGGCGAGCATCCGCACGCTGCTGCCCGGCGACGTGCGCGCGCTGGCGTCGCAGTTCTATGTCGACAGCGTGACGCCCGAGGTGTCGTCGACGCAGCTGCTGCGCTACAGCAACATCAAGGCGAACGCGCTGGTCGCCGGCGTCGGCGAGCAGTATTTCCGCGTCCGCGGGATGACGATGGCGCACGGTGCGGCCTTCGGTGAAGCCGAGGTGATCCGGCAGGCGCAGGTCGTCGTCATCGACGACAAGACGCGCAAGAAGCTGTTTCCGCACGACGAGAATCCGGTCGGCGAGGTGATCCTGCTCGGCGGGCTGCCGAGCCGCATCATCGCCGTCGCGGCAAAGAAGGAAAGCCCGTACGGCAACGACTCGAACCTCAACGTCTGGGTGCCGTATACGACGGCGCAGGGGCGGCTGATGGGCCAGCGCCATTTCGGCAGCATCACCGTGCGAGTACGCGACGGCATGCCGAACGATCTGGCCGAGCAGAGCGTGACGCGGCTGCTGACACAGCGCCACGGCAGCAAGGATTTCTTTACCTTCTCCAGCGACAGCGTGCTCAAGACGGTCGAAAAAACCACGGCGACGCTGACCTTGCTGGTGTCGGCGATCGCGGTGATCGCCCTCGTCGTCGGCGGTATCGGCGTGATGAACATCATGCTGGTGTCGGTGACCGAACGGACTCGCGAAATCGGCATCCGCATGGCCGTCGGCGCGCGGCAAGGCGACATCATGCAGCAGTTCCTGATCGAGGCCGTGCTGGTGTGCCTGATCGGCGGACTGATCGGCGTGGCGCTGTCGTACGGCATCGGCGCGCTGTTTGCGCTGCTTGTCTCGGCGATGACGATGAAGTTTTCGCTGATGTCGATTGTCGCCGCCTGCGTGTGCTCGACCTTGATCGGCGTGGTTTTCGGCTTCCTGCCGGCGCGCAATGCGGCAAGGCTGGATCCGATCGAAGCACTGGCACGGGAATAACGGGATGAATGCAACGATGAAACGGATCCGGCCCGCGATGCTCGCGCTGGCGCTTGCACTGACCGGCTGCGGCAGCCTGCTCAAGACCGATTACCAGCGGCCCGACCTCGATCTACCCGCGGCGTGGCAGGGGCAGGGCGGCGTTGCCGCCGCGACCGGCGAACGCTGGTGGCGCGCCTTCGGCGATCCGCAGCTCGACGCGCTGATCGAAGGCGCGCTGGCGAGCAACAACGATCTGGCCGCCGCCGCGATCCGTGTCCAGCGCGCGCGCTTGCAGGCCGGGCTTGTCGACACCAATCTGACGCCCGAGGTGGTTGTCGGTGCGACCGGCAGCGCAAAGAAGGACGTCAAACACGGCGGGCCGTCGGCGCGCGGCTACAACAGCAGCGTCGATCTGAGCTATGAAGTCGACCTGTGGGGCCGACTGGCACGCGCCCGCGATGCGGCGACGTGGGAGGCCGAGGCGACCGAACTCGACCGGCAGAGTGCGGCGCTGACGCTGGTCGGCGCCACGGCGCAACTGTACTGGCAGATCGCCGAACTGAACCAGCGCATCGTCAACGCCGACGCCAGCCTCGCCGATACGCAGCGCGCGCTCGACCTCGTGACCGTGCAGCACCGTGCCGGTGCGGTTGGCGGGCTCGACGAAACGCAGGCGGCGCTCAATGTCGCCAGCCAGCAGGCCGAGCGGACCGAGTTGCTGCGCCAGCGCGTCGCGGCGCGCAATGCGCTGGCCATCCTGTTCGATCAGGCACCGCAACAGCGGATGTCCGAGCTGGCCCATCTGCCACAGACGCCGTTGCCAGCCGTTGCCACCGGCGTGCCCGCCGAGCTGCTGTCGCGTCGTCCCGATGTGGCGGCGGCCGAATGGCGGCTGAAGCGCAATCTGGCCAATGTCGATGCGACGCGTGCCGATTTCTATCCGAAGCTGACGTTGACCGGCTCGCTTGGCAGCGCCGACCCGAAGCTCACCGACCTCTTGAGCAATCCGGTCGGCACGCTCGGCGCCGGGCTGCTGCTGCCCTTCGTCCAGTGGAACACGATGCAGCTGAAGGTCGATATTTCGAAGACCGAGTACGACGAGGCCGTCGTCCTGTTCCGCCAGACCCTGTACAAGGCGCTGGCCGACGTCGAGGACACGCTGCAGGCGGGCCGGCAGCTGGCGGCGCGTGGCGTGGCACTGCAGCGCGCCTACACGCTGTCGCTGAAGGCGGAAAGCATTGCCGAGGCGCGTTACCGGGCCGGCCAGACCGGCGTGAAGGACTGGCTCGACCAGCAGCGTGCGCGGCGCACCGCCGAGGACACGCTGGCGCAGAACCGGCGCGATCGGCTCGACAACCGGATGAAGCTCTACCAGGCGCTCGGCGGCAGCGACGCGGCACGCGCCCCCGGCTGATTCACCCGTTGCCCGAACTGTGACCGACTGAAGCGCGAATTGAGCTGCGAGAAACTGTCCCAGTAGGCGAGCGAGCCAAAGCAGTTTGCCGCCGCCCGAAGCGCAGCAACCGGAATGGACATGTAGTCCATGAGGATGGTGAGCACCGGACGGCGACAAAATGCACAGGCGCAGCCGCCTAATGGGATCGTTTTTAGTGATCGAGCCGGACGACGACCTTGCCGAAGGCGCCGCGCTCGACATGGGCCAAGGCGGCCGGCAGGTCTTCGATGCCGTAGACGGTGTCGATGACCGGCTTGATCTGGTTGGCATCGATCGCGCGGACGAGGTCTTCGAGCGCGCGGCGGTGGCCGACGCCGATGCCCTGGATCGTCAGCCGCTGCTTCAGGAAGGGGATGACCGAGCCGCTGAACTGCGGCCCGCCCAGCAGGCCGATCACCGACGCCCGGCCGCCTTGCGCCAGCGTATCGAGTGCCTCGCCGAGGTCGCTGCCGCCAAGCGCGATCAGCTGATCGACGCCGCGCCCGCCGGTGGCGTCGAGCACGCGCTGCGTCCAGCCTTCACCGCGCAGTACGCCGTGCTGCACGCCCAGTTCGCGAACCCGGTCGAGCTTGGCCGCGCTGCCCGACGTGGCGATCACCGTGGCGCCGTGCGCCAGCGCGATCTGTGCACCGAACAGCGCAACGCCGCCGGTCCCCTGAACCAGCACGGTCTGGCCGGCGCGCAGCCCGCCTTCCTCGACCAGTGCATACCATGCGGTCAGCGCCGCGCACGTCAGCGTGCTGGCCTCCCGATCGGACAGCGTCTGCGGTGCGATGACCAGCTGGTCCTGCGGCAGCACGACGTACTGCGCTAGCGTGCCTGGCGCAGGGCCGCCGAGGGCGACACCGGGCACCGTCGGCGCCTTGCCGTCGATCCAGTGGGTCCAGAAGGTGCTGATCACGCGCTGGCCGGCCTGCACCCGGGTCACGCCGTCGCCGATGGCGATCACGCTGCCGGCCATGTCCGAGCCCGGCACCTGCGGGAACGATAGCGGATAGCCCATGCCGGTCTCGATCACCAGCTTGTCGCGATAGTTGAGCGAAACCGCGGCAACCCTGACCAGCACCTCGCCGGGGCCGGGTTGCGGGATGTCGCGCTCGACCAGCGCCAGTTGATCGATGCCCGTACCGTTCATTTGCCATTGCTTCATTTGCTTTCTCCTGCGCCACCTTGGCGATGACTGAAGCATATTGGCGATGACCGATCTGCAGTTGCGGCATATATTCACCTTATTGGCGACTATATGGAATCAATGGCGATGGCGGGATTCGATCGACTGACCGGCGTAGCGGCTTTCGTCTGCGCGGTCGAGGCCGGCAGTTTCAGCGCGGCTGCGCAGCGGATGAATCTGTCGCGCTCGGCCGTCGGCAAGAGCATTGCGCGGCTCGAGGCACGCATCGGCGTGCGACTGTTCCAGCGCACCACGCGCAGCCAGAGCCTGACCGACGACGGCCAGCTGTTTTACGAGCGCTGCCTCGCGGCGCTCGGCGAACTCGAGGCCGCCGAAGATGAACTCGAACAGGGCCGGCGCGAGCCGGCGGGAAGATTGCGGATCACGCTGCCGGCGCTGTTCGGCCGCCGTTGCGTCGCGCCGGTGCTGCTCGAACTGGCGCAGCGTTACCCGAAGCTCGAACTCGAAGTCGCATTCAGCGACCGCGTCAGCGACCTGATCGAGGAGGGCTACGATCTGGCGATCCGCAGCGGCGCGCTGCCCGACAGTGCGGCGCTGGTCGGCCGCTACCTCGGCGTACAGCACATGATCGTCTGCGCTGCGCCGTCGTATCTGGCGGCACGCGGTACGCCGCGTACGCTGGCGGATCTCGCCGGGCACGACGGCATCGTTTATGGTCGCGACATTCGCAGCGCGCAGTGGCGCTTTGTCGACGTGGCAGGTGGTGAATTGATCGGGGCGATCCGGCCATGCTTGTGCTTCGACGACATCGAGGCAATGGCCGGGGCGGCGATCGCCGGCATCGGACTGACCAGGCTGCCGTACTGGCTCGCCGCCGAACACCTGCAAGCCGGCACGCTGGTGCATGTGCTGCCCGAAACGAGGTCATCGCCGTTTCCGGTGCACGTCGTCTGGGCTGCGTCGCGCTACCTGCCGTACAAGGTGAGGCTGGTGATCGACGCGTTGCTGGCGCGGCTGCCGCCGCTGCTGACCGCGCCCGGCTCGCCGTCGCCGGCCGTGCTGCTGACCGCTCAGACGCCGTAGACGGCGTCGCGGACGTCGATGCCGAAACGGCCGGTCAAGCCTTCGACCGCGGTATTGGTCAGTGCGATGACGGTGAGTTTTTCGACCGGATCGACAAACCAGCCGTGGCCATAGGCACCGCCCCATTGCCACGTTCCGGCCGATTGCGGCGTGGCCGCGGCTGCCGGATCGAGCAGCACCGAGCCGCCATAGCCGAAGCCCCAGCCCGGGCCACGCGTATCGATGAGGAGGTCGCCGGTCTGGTTGTTGCGCAAGGCTTGCGACATCGCCGGTGAAATGACGCTGCGATCGGTGCGGATGCTTTCCAGAAAGCGCAGGAAATCGTCGGCGCCGCCGACCATGCCGCCGCCACCGGAAGGGAACGACGCCGGATCGAAGACCCGGTCGGGCGCAAAGGAAATCCCGGCCAGTGCGGGCTCGATGAAGGGCACGACGGTGCGCGCCTCCATGCGTACCGGCGGCGAGCCGGCCGGAACGCCATCGGCGTACGGCGTGGCCAGCCGCTGGCGGTCGCGCACGCCGAATGCGGTGTCGGCCATGGCCAATGGGCCGGTGACCAGCGTGGCGATGGTATCGGGTAGCGTTTGCCCAGTGACGCGGGCGATCACCGCGCCCAGCACATCGGTGCCGACCGAGTAGCGCCAGCCGGCTCCGGGTTCGAACAGCAGCGGCACGCTGGCGATGCGTTGCAGCTGTTCGGCCATGCTGCGGCCCGGCATATCCAGCCCGTCCGAAATGCCGGCAAGGTGGTAGGGGCCGTCGGCGGCCTCGAAAAAGCCGTAGCTGAAGCCGGCGGTATGCGTCAGCAGATGGTGGACGCTCACCGTTGCCGGTGCGCCATTCGGCAGGCGCGGGACGAATTCGGGCAACACCTCGGCCAGCGGTGCATGAAGCGACAGCCGGCCCCGTTCGACCAGCGCCAGCGCCGCAGCCGAGACGATGGGCTTGGTCAGCGATGCCAGCCGGAACAGCGCATCCTCGCGCATCGGCAGCCCATGTTCGCGATCGGCAAGACCGGCCGCACGCCGATAGACCGGTTCGCCGTCACGGGCGACGACGACGACGGTGCCGACGAGGCGCGACTCGGCCAGCGCGCGGTCGATCACCGCGTCGAGGCGGGCATTCAGGGTGCCCAAGACGGGCGGGGCATGGCGGTCCATCGGGGTGTCCTTTGATTGAAGCGTGATCACGGCGTAGACCGGGCTGGATGATGTTGTCGTCAGGATTTATAGAGTGGCCGATACGAAATGGACACCCTGGCCAAACCTGTGCGGCAGGCCGATCAAGGGGCGTGCCGCGCTGATCCGGGCGATCGGCACACGCTGGCGAGCAGCTTGCATCGGGCGCTGCTTGACCGCAAGGCGGTAGGCGCAGGCGTGCATTCCGGCAACGCTTCGATCGCTCGGTTTATGCCGGCGAACCGCCACTGGGCACCGATACCGGCGCGCTGCTACGGCAGCAGTGCTGCGACGTATCGGTGCAGGCGCGACGATGCGGTCGCCGCCGAACTGGCTGTCCTGGCCGATGCGCCGATATCGCTTTTCCCTCGGGCGTGCTGTTTTTGTCGCGCTTGCATCTTTGTTTGACGTCGATAGTTTTTAACTATAGATTTTCCTTGTGGATGGAAAGGCAGGGTTTCCGTCCTGTGATGAAATCCGCGATTTTCGCGGATTTCTGCCCATTTTTCATGCGATTGGTATTGCCTATTAGTTGTAAGCAATCGGTTTTTTGTTTTTGATTTTTATCATCGCTATTGATGGGCGTCAAAACAACGAGGAGACAAGTAATGAAGCTGATGTTGTGCGTGATGGCGGGGCTGATTGCCTCCAGCGCGGCCGCCTGGGCCGAGTCGGCTTGCGAAGCCGCATGGGACAAGAGCAAGACCTACACCGGTGGCCAGCGCGTCAGCCATCAGGCGAGCCGCTACGAGGCGCGCTGGTGGACGCAGGGCGAGAATCCGTCGAAGGCGGGACAATGGGACGTCTGGAAATCGCTCGGTGCCTGCCCGGCCGAAACGCTGCCTTTGCAAGCGCAGGTCAACGTCGGCGGGCGCATCCAGGTCGATTCGGCGAATCATCTGTCGTACAGCTGGCCGGGTGTCTACTTCGAAGGCCGCTTCCGCGGCACCGGCGTCGGCATTGTTTTCGATGATCCGAATGGCCAGTACAACGTCGAGATCGACGGGCAGACCAAGGCCAAGGTCGTCAAGCCGGGCAAGACGACGTACTGGATCAACGGCCTGGCCGATGCCGAACATACGCTGCGACTGTCGTCGCGCGCCGAGCTGACCGGTACGCCGGGCGGCTTTGGTGGGCTGGTCGCGGCGCCGGGCGGGCAGGTGCTCGCGGCGCCAGCGGCGCCGACCCGGCAGATCGAATTCATCGGCGACTCGTACACCGCCGGCCTCGGCGCCGAGTCGGGCAAGCGCGAATGCAGCAACGACGAGATCGCCACGTTCTCGAATGCCGATGCGTCGTTCGGCGCGCTGACCGCGCGGCACTACGGCGCGGCCTACCAGCTCAACGGTTACTCGGGGCTGGGCATGGTGCGCAACTACGGCGGCAATATTCCGAACGTCAACTACCGGACTTACTACGATCGGGCGCTGACCGGCGTCGATGGCAATGTCTGGACCAATCCGGGCAACTGGAAACCGCAGGTCGTCGTGGTCGGGCTCGGCATCAACGACTTCTCGACTTCGGTCGGCGCCGGAGAATCGTTTACGCCGGAGACGCTGCGCACCGCGTACAAGTCGGCCTATCGCGGCTTCATCGACAAGCTGCGTGGCCAGTACGGCGATGTGCACGTGATCGTCAGTGCGACCTATCTGTGGCCGGACAACAAGCTGCAGGAAGTGGCGCAGGAGATCGTTGCCGAGGCCAAGACCGCCGGAGACCAGAAGATCAGCTACTTCTACTACGACGGCCTCGACAGCCTGGGTTGCGGCTGGCATCCGTCGGTGCGCGATCATCAGGCGATTTCGACCAAGCTGGTGTCGGTGATCGACGGACTGGGCCTCTGGCGCTGATTTTTTGCTGTGCATCGTCCTCTCATTGGGCGGGTCATCGACCCGCCTTTTTTTATGCATTCTTGTATCTTCCGTACGGCCGGATTGAGCAGACGGGCGCACGTCCCGACCCGGTGACGCCGATCGGCGTCGTCCCTATAGTGGCCGTTTCTCCAGACCGGAATGCCGCCATGTCTTTCGTCGCCGAATCCGCCGCGTGGTATTTGCAACCCGGGCGGCAGCTTGCCGAAATCGACCGCTTGCTGGCGCGGCCCGATGCGCCGCCGTTGCAGGCGGCAAGGCTGATCGAACGGGGGCGCTGCCTCGAGGCGCTATGGCAGCCGCAATCGGCATTGAATGCCTACACCGAAGCCGACGGCCTGCTCGGTACCAGCGACACCGCCCTGCGTTGCCGCACGCGCCTCGGCGCGGCGGCCATCCACTACGCGCACGCCGATTACGCCGCCGCGCTGCAGGCATGGCAGCAGGCCTTGCCGCTGGCGGCCGATGATGCGCTGGCGAAAAGCGAAGCGCTGCTTGGGCTTGGCCGCATCTGCCAGGCACTCGGCGGGGCCGAACCGGCCTTGCATTACAAGGCCGCAGCATTGCGTGCCGCCGGTGCCGCCGGTGCCGCCGGTGACAGCCGCGTGCAGGCGATGATCGCGCTCAACGTCGTCGCCAGCCTCAACGCGCTGGGCCGCTACGACGAGATGGCGGTGACGCTCGCCGAGGCCGCGCCGCAGATCGCCGCCACGCCCGGTCGGCCGTTCGAGGCCGAATGGCAGGTCTACGCCAGCATCGTCGCGCAGGCGAACAACCGGCTGCGCGACGCCGGCCGCTGCCTCGACATCGCGCTGGCGCTGGCCGATGGCGCCAACAACCACTGGGTGCGGGCGTTTGCATTGCTGCAGCAGGGCCAGTTGCGCACGCGCCTGCATGACGGCCGTGGCGCGCTCGATGCGCTGCATGCCGCGCGCGAGATCGGCGAACCCATGGGCATCGCCCATACGCTGATGGACATTCACGGCCAACTGGCGAAAGTGAACGAGGCGCAGGGCAATCTCGGCGACGCGCTTGAACACTGCAAGCTGCACCACCAGTACTACCGCTGGACGCACGACGGGCTGAACCGCGACGCGCTCGCGCTGTTGACGGCAACGCCTGCGGGCGAGCGGCTGGCGCATTGAGCAGCGGCGAGGCGGGTGGGTGGGGGGATGGATTACGCCGTGTTCTTCCGCAACCTCAACCTGGGGCGGCCGAACTGCCCGAATCGCGCGCAGTTCGAAGCGGCGTTTCTCGACGCCGGCGCGACGGGCGCTGCGTCCTTTCTCGTCAACGGCACGCTGGCATTCTCGGTCGCGCCAGGTGAGGCTGCGGAAGCCGTGCTGTCCCGCGCCTGCAGCCTGCTCGCCGAGCGCTGCGGCCTGAAGGAGCCGGCCTTCCTGCGCGAAATGGGTGCGCTTGCGGCCCTCGTTGCGCAGGATCCCTTCGACGGCGTCGATCAGGGCGCCGTCTACGGCTGCTATGCAACCTTCCTGCATCGCGATGTGGCCGTTGTCGACGGCACCGTGTTGCGAAGCGCGAAGGGCGACGTCGATGTGCTCCGGCTTAGCGCTACCGAAGCGCTGAGTGTCGCCTACCAGTTCGGCGCCAGCCCGGGCAGCCCGAACGCCTTGCTGGAAAAGCGGCTCGGCCTGCCGGCAACGACGCGGGTGTGGAATACCGTCGTCCGTCTCGTCGCAAAGCACTGCTAGCTTGTCGTTGTCAGATGCCGGCGGGGAGTTCGCCGGCTTCGGCGCTGGCCTCGCCGGTAATCCAGTCGCGGAACAGCTGCATCGCCGGCGACATCGGGCGCGACTTCAATCCCGTCAACCAGTACGTGCCGGTGTGAACCTCGGCAGCGAAAGGGCGGACGAGCAGGCCGGCCTGCAGTTCGCGCGCGAACATCCGCGGCGGCGCCAGTGCGACGCCGGCACCCTGCATCGCCGCCTCGACCATCAGCCGGGACGAATCGAAGACCGGGCCGGTCGCCGGCCACGGTGCCAGTCCCGCCGCGACAAACCAGTCGGGCCATTCGTCGGTGCGGTAGGAGCGCAGTAGCGTTTCACGGGCCAGATCGGCCAGCATGCCCAGTCGCCGGGCAATGGCCGGCGTGCACAGCACGGTCAGCGGCGCATCGAGCAGCCGCGTTGCGTGCGTGCCGGGCCAGACGCCATCGCCGAAACGGATCGCAAAATCGAGTCCCTCGGCGGCGAGGTCGACCAGATTGTTGTTGGTCAGCAGCCGCAGCTCGATGAAGGGGTGGGCTTCGCCAAAGCGCTTGAGCCGCGGCATCAGCCAGCCGACGGCAAAGGTGCCGACGACACCGACCGTCAGGACTTCGTGGAAATGGCCACCGTCGAACTGCTTGAGCACCTGTTCGATCCGGCCGAATGCGTCGCTGAGCACCGGCAGCAGCGCGCGGCCTTCGTCGGTCAACCCGAGTCCGCGCGGCAGCCGCTTGAACAAGGCGCAGCCGAGCCGCTCTTCGAGCGCCCGTACCTGCTGGCTGACCGCGGCCTGCGTGACGTTCAGCTCCTGCGCCGCACGGGTGAAGTTCAGTTGCCGGGCCGACGACTCGAAAGCGCGCAGCGCGTTCAGTGGCAGGTAGGGGCGCATCGTATTCCGCTAAAAGATTTTCTTTGGTCTTGACGCAATTATTCTCGTTTGTCCGCCATCGGCAAAGCGTCGATAGTTCGTTCATCGCCAATCCAGTCCATCATTCAACGAGGTCGAACCGATGCTTGATTCTCCCGGACGCCGCCGGCTGTTGCTGGCTGCTGCTAGCCTGCCTTTTGCCTTGGCGCTCCAGTCCCGCGCCGCAGAGACGGCACGCGTTGCTGCGGAGGGCAAGACCGATGCCGATTTCGCCGCGCTCGAGCGTCGTTACGGCGGCCGGCTCGGCGTGTGTGCGCTCGACACCGGCAGCGGGGTACGGCTCGGCTATCGGATGAACGAGCGCTTCGCCTTCTGCAGCACCTTCAAGGCGATGCTGGCCGGCGCCATCCTCGCGCGCAGCGTCGGCGATGCGGGCTTGTTGCAGCGGCGCGTCCGCTACACGCAGGCCGATCTCGTCAGCTATTCACCGATCAGCGGCCGGCATATTGCCGACGGCATGACGGTGGCCGAGCTGTGCGCTGCGGCGATCCAGTACAGCGACAACACGGCCGCCAATCTGCTGATCAGGCAGCTCGGCGCGCCGGCCGACGTGACCGCGTTTGCACGCAGCATCGGCGACGACGCATTCCGGCTCGACCGTTGGGAAACCGAACTCAATACCGCGTTGCCCGGCGACTTGCGCGACACGACGACGCCGGCGGCGATGGCGCGCAGCCTGCAGGCGCTCGCGCTTGGCAACGTACTGCCGGCGCCGCAACGCACCCAGCTGCAGGACTGGCTGCGCGGCAATACCACCGGTGCGAAACGGATCCGCGCCGGTGTGCCGGCCGGCTGGCAGGTCGGCGACAAGACCGGCTCCGGTGACTACGGCACGACCAACGACATCGCCGTGCTCTGGCCGCCGGGGCGCGCGCCGCTGGTGCTCGCTGTCTATTTCACCCAGCCCAGGGCCGATGCGAAATGGCCTGATGCGGTGATCGCCGATGCGGCGGGGATTGCGGTGACGGCGCTGAGCTCAGGCTGATCGTCCCGTCCGGGGCCAGCCGGAGGGCGCAGCAGCTCGGCCGTCCACCGGCATCCGCACCCTTGTGGCGTCTGGTCGTGCGCCTACCCGCGCCGATGACGGCGGCTTAGCGTGCTGCCTTGCAGCAGCCCTGAACGTGGTCGTCGACCAGGCCGCAGGCCTGCATGAAGGCGTAGCACGTCGTGCTGCCGACGAAGCGGAAGCCGAGTTTCTTCAGCCGCTTCGAGAGCAGCTCCGATTCGGCGGTACTGGCCGGCACATCGGCCAGCGACGCCGGTGCATTGATCCGGGGCGAGCCGCCGACGATGTCCCAGACAAGGCGATCGAGCGTGTCGCCCTGCGCATGCAGCGCCAGCAGCGCCCGGGCATTGCCGACGATGGCTTCGATCTTGCCGCGGTGGCGGATGATGCCCGGGTCGAGCACCAGCCGGTCGATATCGTCAGGCGTAAACGCCGCGATTGCCGCGGTGTCGAAATTGCAAAAAGCGCGGCGGTAGCCGTCGCGCTTTTTCAGTACCGTCAGCCACGAGAGTCCGGCCTGCATGCCCTCGAGGCAGAGCATCTCGAACAGCGTGCGCTCGTCATGGCAGGGTACGCCCCATTCAAGGTCGTGGTAGGCGACGTAGAGCGCGTCGTCTGACAGCCAGCCGCAGCGCGGCCGGCCATCGTCACAGACGATAACGTTCGACTTCACGATTCATCTCGCCTGCGAGCCGGTCGAGTTCGCGCGCCGAGTTGGCTGTTTGCATCGCGGCGCTGCTGCTGGCTTCGGACATCTGTGCGATGCGTTCGACCAGCTGGGCAATGTTGTTGCTGGCGGCGCTCTGTTCGCGGATCGCGCCGCTGATGTCGGCGACGTGTTCGACCACGGCGGTCGAGCCGCTGCGGATCGCGCCGATTGCCGCACCGGCTTCGCGCGCCTGCGAGACCGCGCCTTCGACTTCGGTGACGACATCGCGCATCCGCTCGACCGCGGCCAGCGCGCCTTGCTGGATCGCGGCGACGGTGCCCGAGATCTCCTGTGTCGATACCGCGGTGCGCTCGGCCAGCTTGCGCACTTCGTCGGCGACGACGGCAAAGCCGCGGCCGGTTTCACCGGCGCGTGCCGCCTCGATCGCGGCGTTCAGCGCCAGCAGGTTGGTCTGATCGGCGATGTCCTTGATTACGCTGACGACGGCGTTGATGTCGGCGCTCTTTTCCTTCAGCGCATCGATCTGGCCGGCGGCTTCGCGCACGCTGCCCGAGATGGCGTCGATACGGGTGACGCTGGTGTCGATCACCTGCGCGCCGGTACTGGCCTGGCGGCCGGATTCACGCGAGATCTGGTCGGCTTCGGACGCGCGATCGGCGATGTGGGTGATGCTGACGGTGACTTCCTCGACCGTCGCCGCCATGCTCGTCGCCGCCTCGCTGGTATTGCCGGCATTCTGCGACATGCTGCCGGCGGCCCGGGCGACTTCGCCGGTGGCACCGCCGATCGTGCGGATGTGGTCCGACATGTCCTTCAGACTCTGGCGGGTGCGTTCGAGCAGGCGGTTGAACGCGGTGACGGTCTGGGCGATCTCGTCGTTGCCGCGTACCGGCACGCGCCGGGTGAAATCGAGGCTGGCTTCGATCTCGCTCACGGTTTGCTGCATCGCCAGCAATGGCTGGCGGATCGAACGGTAGAGCAGGGTGCCGAACACTGCGAGGGCAATCGCCGCGAGTGCAATGGCACCGCCGATCACGCTGCGGGCATTGGCCTCGCTAGCGAGAATGGCTTCCTGCTGCAGCTTGGCCTCGTGCGCATTGTGTTCGTGCAGCGCGACCAGGGTCTTCTCGGTCGCGATCGCCGCATCGCGCCCCTGATGCGCGATCTGGGTCTGCGCACCGGCGATATCGCCGGCCTTGGCCTTGGCGATGATCTCGTTGTAGATCGAATGGAACGACTGCAGGCTCGACTTGAATTCTGCGAAGCGCTGCTGGTCTTCACCGTCGGTATGGACTTTTTCGTAGTCGCGATTGATCTGTTCGATCGCGGCACGGCGCTGGCCGATTTCGTCGGCCAGCTTGGCGCGGGCGTCGGGGTTTTGTTCGACGACGTACTGGGCGACGAGGATCTGCTCGATCTTGTAGTTGTTATTGATGTCGTTGCCTTTGTTCAGGCCGTCGAACGCATCGTCGACGAGCAGGGCGACACTGGTTTCGACCTGCTTGAACATGACGTTGCCGGCGATGCCGACGACAACAAGCGCGGCAATGGCGGCGACGATCAGGGCGATCAGCCGGTGTCCGATATTCATGGCTTTTTCCTTGGAAGGTGTTCGACGGCGTGCTGCGTTCCCTTATCGGCAGAAATGCGCCGAAATTGAGACAAATCTGTTTAAAGCACCGAGCGGACGAGCGACAGGGCGATGGCGAACATCATCAGTGCGATCAGCAGGTCAAGGATGCGCCAGGCGCGCGGATCGCGGAACCATGGCGTGAGCCGTGTTGCGGCAAAGGTCAGGCTGAAGAACCAGATGAAGGAAAAACCGGCGGCGCCGAGCAGAAACCATGGCCGCGCCTCGGCCGGTTGCTGCGCGCCGATGCCGCCGACCAGCACGACGGTGTCGAGCAGCGCGTGCGGATTCAGGAAGGAAAATCCCAGCGTCGCGATGAACACCGCGCGTGGCGTGGCGATGCCGCGCGCGACATCGGGGGCCAGCGTGGTCGGGCGCAGGGCCTTCCGCAAGGCGCCGAGCCCGTACCAGAATACGAAGGCGGCGCCTGCCAGCGCCATCCAGTGCTGCAGGCCCGGCGCCGCCTTGAGCAAAGTGCCCATGCCGGCAATGCCGGCGCTCATCATCACCAGGTCCCAGAGACCGCAGCAGAACGCCGTCAGAAACAGTTGCTGCCGGGCAATGCCCTGACGCAGGACGAAGGCATTCTGCGCACCGATTGCCATGATCAGGCTGGCCGAAAGCATCAGCCCGTTCAGGGTGGCGGAAAGCGGGGACATGGCGAAGATCCGGGTGGCAAACGGGGAACCCTAGCGCCGAGTTGCGATCGGCGCAAATTGCGGACTTCCCTGTCTGGATCCGCGCGGCGAGGGGGGCGGGTTGCCCTTGAAAATGAAACCTTTTCTCACTTATTATGCGCGAATGGTTCTCAATAACGATTTCAGATGGCGCGTCAGTCCCGTACTGATCGGCGTGACCGGTGTGCACCTTCTGGCGATCTATCTGGTTGTCAGCACTTTCGTTGCGACGACCCCGCCGCAGATCATCCAGCCCTCGCTGATGTTCGCGACGCTCAGCGAGGCGGCACCCGCGGTGAAACCACAGGCCGCGCCGGCGCCGCGGCCCGAGCCGCAGCCGGCCAAACCCAAGACCGAGCCGGTCAAGCCGCAGGCAAAGCCAGCGCCCCAACCCGTACCCAAGCCGGCCGCCAAGACCACGACCAGCGAAAAGGCCCTGCACGACAGTCGCCCAGCCGAGCCTGAACCTGCCGCCGCACCCGTCGCGGCGGCGCCCGCGCCGGCTGCCCCGGCTGCCCCGGCAGCGCCCGCTGCGCCGACCGGCGCCGAAAAAACCGCCGCTGCGCCAGTGACCGAGTCCGCACCGTCGTTCCATGCCAGCTATCTGGCCAATCCGCGTCCGGCGTATCCGCCGCAGTCGCGCGCGCTGGGCGAGGAGGGCGCGGTGACGCTACGGGTGAAAGTCGGCGAAAACGGCTTGCCGATCGCGGTTGAGGTCGCCAAGTCGAGCGGCTTCCCGCGGCTGGATGAAGTCGCGAAGAACACCGTCAAGAACCGCTGGAAATTCGTGCCGGCCAAGAAGGGCAGCGACACCGTTGTCGGCACGGTACTGGTGCCGATCGAGTTCAAGCTCAACGGCTAGGCTGTTTCCGCAGCGTCCAATCCGCACCGCACCGCCCGCAAGGCCGGGGCTTTGTTCCGCCTGGCCTGTAGCGACCGGGCGCAGCGACCGGGCGCAGCGACCATCAAGGCGGCGGCAGGCCGGCAAGGCGGGCAACGATCTCCAGCGGCGACCGTGCCTGTGCATTTGTCCCACCCGCTGCTCGGCACCCTCACGGGTCTTATGGCCATCCGGGTTTATGCGCTTGTGGCAGCCAATGCGTTGGCTCGCCCGCCTGCCGCAGTAGGCTCCAAACGCTTGATGTCGCAGGCTTCATCCCCCATCGTCGCCCTTCAGCTCCGCAGCGCTTGCGGTATACTCTCCGGTTTGTTTGCGGAGGGCAGAACATGCCGATTTATGCTTACCGCTGCTCGTCCTGCGGACACGACGGCGAACACATGCAAAAAATGGCCGATGCGCCGCTCGTTGAATGCCCGAGCTGCCACGACCAGACGTACACGAAGCAGGTAACCGCCGCGGGCTTCCAGCTCAAGGGCTCGGGTTACTACGCGACCGATTTCAAGAACAGTGGCGGCTCGGCGCCGTCGGGCGGTGCTTGCGGTTCAGGCAATTGCGGACACGCCCACTGATGCGGACCCCTTGATGGCCAGCTTGAAGAAATACCTGCTGACCGGCCTCCTGATCTGGGTGCCGCTCGCGATCACGCTCTGGGTGCTGAACCTGATCATCGGCACGATGGATCAGATCGGCGCGCTGCTGCCGACGCCGATGCGCCCCGATTACTGGCTGCTGCAGCGGCTGGCCAACGATCTGCCATGGTTTGCCGACAAACAGGCGATTCCCGGTTTCGGCGTGGTGCTGACCGCCGTGGTGCTCCTGGTCACCGGTCTGGTTGCCCACAACATCATCGGCCGGCAACTGTTGCTGCTGGGCGAGTGGGTGCTCAACCGGATTCCCATCGTCCGTTCGATCTATTCGAGCGTGAAGCAGGTGTCGGACACGCTGTTTTCGGACTCCGGCCAGGCGTTCCGCACGGCGGTGCTGGTGCAGTTTCCGCACCAGGGCACCTGGGCGGTCGGCTTTGTCACCAGCCAGGTCGGTGGCGAAATCGCCGACAAGCTCGGCCAGGAAATGATTTCGGTGTTCGTGCCGACGACGCCGAACCCGACCTCGGGCTTTTTGTTCATGGCCCGCAAAGCAGATGTGCACGAACTGGAAATGAGCGTCGACGAGGCGCTCAAATACGTGATTTCCCTCGGTGTAGTGTCTCCGGCCGGCAAGCCGGTCACCTTGCCGGTGGCCGCGAATCAGCCCGCGGCCTGACTCAAATACAAGGAAAAATACAATCATGCGTACCGATTATTGTGGTCTGATCGACCAGCGTTACCTTGGCCAGACCGTCGTTCTTCAGGGCTGGGCCCATCGTCGTCGTGACCACGGTGGCGTGATCTTCATCGACCTGCGCGACCGCGAAGGCATCGTCCAGGTCGTCATCGATCCGGACACCCCGGAAGCCTTCCAGCTTGCCGATTCGTCGCGCGGCGAATACGTACTGCAGATCACCGGCCTGGTGCGTGCGCGCCCGGAAGGCACGACCAATGCCAAGATGATTTCGGGCCAGATCGAAGTACTGGCCAAGGACATCGTGATCCTGAACAAGGCCGAGACGCCGCCGTTCCAGATCGACGACGAAAACCTGTCGGAAAACGTCCGCCTGACCAACCGCGTGATCGACCTGCGCCGCCCGCAGATGCAGAAGAACCTGCGTCTGCGCTACAAGGTCGCGCTGCTGGTGCGCAACTTCCTCGATACCAAGGGCTTCATCGACATCGAAACGCCGATGCTGACGCGCTCGACGCCGGAAGGCGCGCGCGACTACCTGGTGCCGAGCCGCGTGCACGACGGTCAGTTCTTCGCGCTGCCGCAGTCGCCGCAGCTGTTCAAGCAGTTGCTGATGGTTGCCGGCTTCGACCGCTACTACCAGATCACCAAGTGTTTCCGCGACGAAGACCTGCGCGCCGACCGCCAGCCCGAATTCACCCAGATCGATATCGAGACCTCGTTCCTGAACGAGGAAGAAATCATGTCGATCACCGAAGAAATGGCTCGCCACGTCTTCAAGGAAGCCATCGACGTCGACCTCGGCGAATTCCCGCGTATGGCGTTCGACGACGCGATGTTCTACTACGGCTCGGACAAGCCTGATCTGCGCGTCGACCTCAAGTTCACCGAACTGACCGACGTGATGAAGACCGAGGAGTTCAAGGTCTTCCGCGGCGCCGCCGACATGGATGGCGGTCGCGTGGTCGGTCTGCGCATCCCGGGCGGTGCGGACTTCAGCCGCTCGATGATCGACGAGTACACCAAGTTCGTCGGCATCTACGGCGCCAAGGGTCTCGCGTACATCAAGGTCAACGACGTCAGCAACATCAGCAACGATCCGGACAACTCGGGCCTGCAGGCGCCGATCGTCAAGTTCCTGTCGAACGATGCGCTCAAGGCCATCATCGAGCGCACCGGCGCGCAGAACGGCGACATCATTTTCTTCGGCGCCGACAAGCGCAAAGTCGTCGACGAAGCCATCGGCGCGCTGCGCATCAAGATCGGCCACGAGCGTGGCGAGGCCGGCGGCTACTTCACCAAGTCGTGGAAGCCGCTGTGGGTCGTCGATTTCCCGATGTTCGAATACGACGAAGACGGCAAGCGCTGGAACGCCTGCCACCATCCGTTCACGTCGCCGAAGGCCGAACACCTCGAACTGCTGAAGACCAATCCGGGTGCCTGCAAGGCGCGCGCTTACGACATGGTGCTGAACGGCTGGGAAATGGGCGGTGGCTCGGTGCGTATCCACCAGGCCGATGTGCAGTCGACGGTGTTCGACGCGCTCGGCATTGGCGAGGAAGAAGCGCAGAACAAGTTCGGCTTCCTGCTCGACAACCTCAAGTTCGGCGCGCCGCCGCACGGTGGCCTCGCCTTCGGTCTTGATCGGCTGGTGACGCTGATGACCGGCGCCGAGTCGATCCGCGACGTGATTGCTTTCCCGAAGACCCAGCGTGCCCAGTGTCTGTTGACCAACGCACCGAATGCTGTCGACGAAAAGCAGCTGCGCGAATTGCACATCCGCCTGCGTAATCCGGCGCAAACTGCCTGATTCCATAGGAATATGTGCAACAGATAGAAGGCGCCCGACGGGGCGCCTTTTCTTTGTCTGCTGTTTTCCGGTAAATTAACTCAATATTACTAATTTGTTGGGTTGGTGCGGCTGATGGACAGATTGAACAGTCGTATGACTTACCGCTGCGGTCATGCGTTGCAGGCGCTGCCGAGCTCATTCGAACAGAACGAGGCCTTCCTGATCCGGGTCGCCTTCACCTGCCCGGACTGCATTGCCGAGATCACCCGCAGGTCGGCGCTCGATACCCGCGCTTACGTCAACATGCAGCAGATCTCGCCGGGCATGGCGGCCTTCGTCATCGAAGTCAGCCAGACCCACGACGAGCTCGGCAAACTGCTTGGTGCCGTCGGTTATGTGCGGCGGGGAAAATCGCTCGACGAGCTCACGCCCGGGATCGAGGTCGTCGAGGAAGACGGTTGTGTCTGGCGCAAAGAGCTGTGGTTTGCAACCAATACCGATCCGCGCCATGTTGTCGCGCTGATTCAGCACATCAAGCTTGAAACCGCCTGGCTGGGCAGCTACCTGCCGGAGGAAATGGCGGCGGTGCAATACTTCTCCTTCCCGCTTTGAATGGGGACAAATGAACAACGGGCAGCCTGGGCTGCCCGTTGTTCATTCTGCCTGTGGCTCGCCGAGTAACTGAGTCCACAGCGTCCGCACTGCGGCCAGTGCATCGGCAATCGTCGCCAGTGTCGCCGGCGACGGTTTGATGCCATTGAGCCGGCTGGCGTGCTGCAGGCGGCGCAATTCACGGTAAGCGGTCTGTGCCTGGCTCGCCAGTTCGGCGTCGATCAAGCCGTCGCGTGCGGCAAAGCCGAGCAGCGCGATATTGCCGAGGTTGCCGGTCAGGTCGCCGAAGCGGTGCGCGTGGGCCAGGATCAGGTACTGGACGATGAACTCGATGTCGACAATGCCGCCGCGGCAGTGTTTGACATCGTCGTCCTTGGCCGGATGCGTTTCCAGCATCCGCGACCGCATTTTCACCACCTCATCGCGAATCGAATCGATATCGCGCTCGCTGCGCAGGATGCCGTTGCGGATCGCGTCGAAGGCCACGGCGATCGTCGCCTCGCCGCAGACAAAGCGTGCCCGCGTCAGCGCCTGATGCTCCCACACCCAGGCCGAATCGCGCTGGTAAGCAGCGAAGGCTTCGACGCTCGACACCAGCAACCCCGAGGTGCCGTTCGGCCGCAGCCGCAGATCGATGTCGTAGAGCGTGCCGGCCGAAGTCAGCGTCGTCAGCCAGGTGACGATTTTCTTGGCCAGACGGGCGTAGTTTTCCGGCGCGTCCGGATGCGGATCGTCGTACAGGTAAACGAGGTCGAGGTCCGAGCCGTAACCGAGCTCCTTGCCGCCGAGTTTGCCGTAGCCGATGGCGGCGAAGCGCGGCAGCTCGCAATGCCGTTTGGGCAGCTCGCGCCAGACCTCGGCGATTGTGACGACGAGGATCAGGTCGGCCAGCGCCGACAGGTGATCGGAGACGGTTTCGAGCGACAGCAGGCCGGCGAGGTCTTGCGCGACGATGCGGAATACCTGCGTGTGCTGGAAATGTCGCAGGCAATCCATCTTCGCCTCGGTGTCGTCGCCGAGGTCGGCAATTTCCTGCCGCAGAATCTTGCCGAGCCGGGCCCAGTCGGGCGCCTGATACAGCAAGCGGGCATCGAGCAGCTCGTCGAGCAGGATGGGGTGTCGGGTCAGGTATTCCGATACCCAGGGACTGGCGCTGTAGAGCTCGGCGAGCCGGTTCAGCGTCTGCGGGTGCTCGGCCAGCAGCGCCAGGTACGACTCGCGACGGCCGATCGCTTCAAGCAAGTCCAGCAGCCTCGACAGCGTGTCATCGGGGTTGGGGTAGCCGGCGGCAACGCCGATCAGCGCCGGCAGGATATGGTCGACACGCTGGCGGCAACGGTCGGGCATCTGCTGGTAGCGGTTGCCGCTGGCGAAGGCGGCGAGTTTGCGCGCCATCTCGATGGCGTCGCGGTAACCCTTGGCGGCGAGTGCTTCGGGCGCCTGTTCGCCGTCGCGCGCCTGCTGCCATGCGCCGTCGTCGGCGCCGCCGGTCGCTTCCTGCGGCAGGCCGAAAATCTGCTCGAACTGCAGCGTGACGCGATCGCGGTGATAGGCGAGGGCCGCGGTGAATGCGGCCCAGTCGGCAAAGCCCATGCTGGTGGCAATGCGTGCGCGGTCGTCGTCGTTGCCGGGCAGCGTCTGCGTTTGCGCATCGTCGATATACATCAGCCGGTGCTCGACATTGCGCAGGAAGGCGTAGGCCGTTTGCAGTTCGGCGACGGTTTCGGGCGCCAGCAGCCCCTGCCGGCCGAGTTCCGCTAGCGTGCCGCGGGTCTCGCGCTGCGTCAGCGCCTTGACCCGGCCACCGCGGATCAGCTGGAACACCTGGCCGATGAATTCGATTTCGCGGATGCCGCCCGGGCCGAGCTTGATATTGTCGATCCGGTCGCGGCGCTGTACCTCGCGGCGGATCTGGCTGTGCAGTTCGCGCATCGACTGGTAGGCGCCGTAGTCGAGGTATTTGCGGTAGACGAAGGGGCGGATCAGCTGCATCAGCGCGTCGCCGTCGCCGGTCAGCGCGCGGCCCTTGATCCACGCGTAGCGTTCCCATTCGCGCCCCTGCGTGATCAGGTAGTTCTCCAGCGCGGCGAACGAACACACCAGCGGGCCCGAGTCGCCGAACGGCCGCAGCCGCATGTCGACGCGGAAGACGATGCCGTCCTCGGTCGGATCGTCGATCAACTGGATCAGCTTTTTGCCGATGCGGGCGAAGTATTCGTGGTTGGTCAGCCGAACGTCGCCGTCGGTGTTGCCATCCTCGGGATAGACGAAGATCAGGTCGATATCGCTCGACACATTGAGTTCGCGACCGCCGAGCTTGCCCATGCCGACGACGATCAGTTCCTGCACCTCGCCGCTGTCTTCGCCGATCGGTTGTCCCGGCCGGGTTTCATTGCGCGTGACGAAGGCCAGCGCGTGCTGGATCGCCAGTTCGGCAAGGTCCGAGACGGTGTGGACCGCTTCGTCGAGATCGGCCAGACCTTCGAGTTCGCGGGCGATCAGCCTCGCCATCGCCGCCTGACGCAGCCGGCGCAGCGTGCGCTTGAAGGCGGCTTCGTCATCGGCAGGGTCGTTGAGCAGCCGCAGCGACATCTCGGCGCGGCTGAAAGGCTGGTACAGATGGGCGGCGGTCTCGTCGGCGAGATCGGGATGACGGGTAAAGAGGCGTTGCAGATAGCGGCTGTGGGCCAGCGCCGGGGCCAGTGTGCTCGAAGTCACAGTATCGCTGCTCATGAGACGGGTCTGTTCGCGTTAGAATCGACGACTGTTTACGCTAGCACAATCAGCCTGTCCAAGGCGTTCCGGCATTCCTCATGTTTGTTGATTTTCCTCGTCTCATGTTCCTTTCCTGTCGCCGGCATGCGCCGCATTCCTGCACGGGTCGATGCCGGTGCTGAAACGTCTGCCCGAGCGCCTTGGCAAAATCGGCCGCTTTGTGGGCCGGGTTGCGCGCTGGCATGGTCGTCTGCTGTTGTGGCTGCTGGGCATCGTCGCGCTGGCGCTGGTACTGGCGGCGGCGGCGTGGCAGTTCTATTTCGTACCGCGGCTCGATCAGTTCCGGCCGCAGATCGTTGCCGCACTGTCGAGCGCCAGCGGCGTGCCGCTGCAGCTCGAACGCATCGAAGGCGGCTGGCGCGGCGGCCGGCCTCGGCTGACGATGGATGGCGTCAGCGTGCTCGATGCCCGGCATGCGCCGGCGCTGCAGCTGGCGCGCCTCGATGTCGATCTGACGTGGTGGTCGCTGTTCGTCGGCAAGCTGCATTTCAAGCGCCTCCGGCTCGAAGCGCCGCGCGTCTCGCTGTCGCGCGATGCCGCCGGCCGCCTGCATCTCGGCAGCCTGGCGCTGCATACCGCGCAAGACGGCCAGGACAACCGCTTTGTCGACTGGCTGCTCGAACAGGGCGAAGTCCGTTTGAGCGGCGGCGAGCTTGTCTGGGACGACGCGTTGACGCAGGCCGGCCCGCAACGATTCAGCAAGGTGAGCTTCGTATTGAGCAACTGGCTGGGCCAGCATCGCGTCAAGCTGTCGCTGACTCCGCCGGAAGCCATGGCCAGCCCGATGACGCTGAGCGGCCGCTTCAGCGGCAAGCACCTTGCCCGACTGGCAACGTGGCGCGGCTCGCTCGATCTGCACCTCGACCGCGCCGATCTGGCCCAGGTCTGGGCGCAGATTCCCGAGGCCCGGCGGCCGTTCCCGGCGCTGTCGGGGCAGGCCGGTGGGCGGTTGTCGTTCAACTTTGCCGCAGGGCGGATCGGCGCGGCGCAACTGAGCCTGAAAGGGCAGGACTGGCTTGCGCAGATTGGCGATGCGCCGATTTCGCTGGCGCGCTTCGACGGCCGTTTCGCCGTCGAACAGAGCGCTAAGCTGCGCCGCATCGACGTCAACGTCACGCGCGCGGACGGCCGGGACGGTTTGCTGTGCAGCGGCTGTAGCCTCAGTTACAGCGAAACGGCCGGCGACCAGCGTCGTGTCAGCGCGCGCGGCTGGCGGCTGGAGACGCTGCCGGCTTATCTGCCGATGTTGCCGAAGGCGTGGGCCGAGCAGGCTGCCTCGTTGCGGCTGGCCGGCATGCTCAAGGAGGGCGAGCTGTCGTGGACCGGTGATGCCGGCAAACCGGGCCACTACGCGGGACGTATGGTCCTCGTTGGCGCGACGGTGGCCGGTGTGCCCGGCTGGCCCGGCGTGAGCGGCGCCGACGCCTGGTTGCAGTTCGACCAAACCCGCGGTGAACTGCAGCTGACCAGCCCGCGTTTCGGCATCGAATGGCCGTCCGAATTCGCCGAGCCGCTGGTATTCGACAAGGCCGCCATCGAGGCAGACTGGCGCCGCGACGGTAGTGAATGGCGGCTCGACTTGCCGAAACTGGCCTTCGAGAACCGCGATGTCGCGCTCGATCTGAAGGCGAGTTACCGCTATCGCAATGCCAATGACGATCTGCTCGACGTCAGCGGGCGCATCGGCAGGCTGACCGCGCAGCGCGCGTATGCCTACCTGCCACGCGCGGCCGGTTCGGAAACGCTGGCGTGGCTCAAGCATTCGCTGATCGCGGGGCAGGGCTTCGACGGCAAGGTCACCGTGCACGGGCCGCTCGCCAAGTTTCCCTACCCCGGCGACCAGGACGGCCGCTTCCAGATCACCGCGCTGGCGCGCGGCGTCACGCTCGACTTTGCCGACGGCTGGCCGCCGATCAGCCATATCGACGGCGTGCTCGATTTCCATGGCAACCGGATGGATATCCGCGCCGATCGCGGTGCGAGGGTGCTGGGTACGACGCTGGCGCCGGTGCACGTCGCGATTGCCGATCTGGCGCACCAGCCCTTGCTGGAGATCGACGGCAGCGCCGAGGGCAAGACCGCGGACTTCCTCGACTTCCTGCGCCAGAGCCCGCTGCATGCGCAGACGGCGGCCTATGTCGACGGGCTGAAAGCCGAAGGCAGCGGTGCACTGACGCTCAAGCTTGGCGTGCCGCTGGATAACCCGGATGCAACCAAGGTCGACGGCCGTTTCCGCTATGTCGACAATCAGCTCGATTTCGGTGCCGGCGTACCGCTGCTGACGCGTGCGCGCGGCGAATTCGGTTTCACCGAGCGGCGCTTCGAGCTGCGCAATGCGGCGGCACAAATCCTCGGTGGCGACAGCCGCGTCTCCGGCACGACCGGGGCCGATGGCAAGCTGCGGCTGCAGCTCGCCGGTCAGGTGCAACTGGCCGAGGTGCTGCGCCGTTATCCGGTGCCACTGGGGAGCAGTATCAAGGGGACGGTGGCTTATCAGGGGCAGCTTGACCTCGGCGACGACGGCTATGTGCTGAATGTGCAGTCGCCATTGACTCAGGCAGAGCTTGAGCTGCCGGCGCCGCTGGGCAAGCGCGTCGGCGAAACCCGGCCGCTGCGCCTGCAACTGGCCGGCGACAAGGGCGGAAGCCGGATCGATTTCGGCTACGGCAATCTGCTGGCCGGTGCGTTGCGCCTACCCGATTCGGGCGCGAGCAGTGGCCAGATCGTGCTGGGCAGTGCGAGCGCGCAGGCACCGACCAGGCCCGGCTTCGTGATCAGCGGCAGTTGGCCGGCGATCGATGTGCAGGCCTGGGCCAAGCTGGTGCCGAGCGGTGGCCGCGACGACACGCCGGTGGCGCTGTCGGGCGATGTGCAGATCGGCCAGTTGACCGGCTGGGGGCGCCAGCTCAATGCGGTCCGGGTCCGGTTCAGCGGCGATGGTCGCAACTGGCAAAGCGACGTCAACGCGCGCGAGCTGGCCGGCAAGCTGGGCTGGGATGGCCGCGGCAACGGCAAGCTGAGTGCCCAGCTGCAACGGCTGGCCTTGCCCTTGAGCGAGGTGGCGCAAGGGTCGGCACAGCAGGAGTCGGCGCATGCGGTTGCAAGCGGCGTACGCAAGCTGCCGGCGCTGGACATTGCCATTGGCGATCTGCGCTACAAGGCGCTGCAACTGGGCAAGATGACCGTGATGGCGAGCCAGCAGGGTGACGACTGGCGGCTGGACAAGGTCGAGCTGGCGAATCCCGATCTGAACCTGACCATGAACGGCAACTGGCGGCAGGGCAGCCACGTCAGCGGTCATATCGAGGCCAGTACGCCCAGCACCGGCAATCTGCTCGGCCGACTCGGTTATCCGGATACGGTGAAGCGTGCGCCGGCGAAGTTCACCGGCGAGCTGGCCTGGGACGGCCCCCTGTTCCCGCCCGACCTGAATACGATGCGCGGGACGATGTCGCTCGACGTCGGCGCCGGGCAGTTTGCCAAGATCGATCCGGGCGTTGCGCGCTTCCTGTCGGTACTGAGCCTGCAGGCGCTATCGCGCCGGGTGCAGCTCGACTTCCGCGACGTGTTCTCGAGCGGCTTCGAATTCGACGCAATTACCGGGCAAGCCAAGATCGACAAGGGCATCGCGCAAACCGACGATCTGGTGATCGCCGGCCCGGCGGCGCAGGTGCTGTTCCGCGGCAATGCCAACTTCGTCGCCGGCACGCAGAACCTGCGCGTGCGCATCGTGCCGGTGATCGGCGATACCGTCGCGATCGCGACCGGCATCATCAATCCGGTCGTCGGCGTGGCGGCATTTCTGCTCCAGCGCGCACTCAAAGACCCACTCGGCCAGCTGGTTGCCTATGAATACGATATAGGCGGCACGATGAGCGACCCGCAGATCCGCCCGACGCGGCAAAGTCCCGTTGACCGCTTGCACAACGTAGAACAGGGGATGCGACGATGAAAACACTCACTGCCACGGCCATCCAGATGGTCTCGACGCCCGATGTGGCCGACAATCTCAAAACGGCTGCCGCGCTGATCGAACGCGCCGCCGATGCCGGTGCGAAGCTAGCGGTGCTGCCCGAGTACTTTGCCATCATGGGGCAGCGCGATACCGACAAGCTCGCCGTCGCCGAAGTCTTCGGCCGCGGGCTGATCCAGGATTTCCTTGCGGCGCAGGCGGACCGGCATGGCCTGTGGCTCGTCGGCGGTACGGTGCCGCTGGCCGCGCCCGGCGCAACGCGGGTCCGCAATGCCAGCCTGGTCTTCGATTCGACCGGCATCTGCGTCGGCCGCTACGACAAGATCCATCTGTTCGGCTTCGACAACGGCAGCGAGCACTACGCCGAGGCCGATACGATCGAGGCGGGCAACACGCCGCTGGTGGTCGATACACCGTTCGGTCGCCTCGGTGTCGCCGTGTGCTACGACCTGCGGTTTCCCGAGCTGTTCCGTAGCGCCGGCGAGGTCGACATCTGGGCGCTGCCGGCGGCCTTTACCGCGACGACCGGCCGGGCGCACTGGGAGGTGTTGCTGCGGGCCCGGGCGATCGAGAACCAGTGCTTTGTCGTCGCTTCGGCGCAGGGCGGCGTGCACCAGAGCGGCCGCGAAACCTGGGGCCACAGCATGATCATCGATCCGTGGGGACAGGTGCTGGCGTCGCACGATGTCGGCTCGGGCCAGGCGAGCGCCGAGCTCAAGGTCAGCCAGCTCGAACGAGTCCGCAAGGTATTGCCGGCCCTGGCGCATCGCCGGCTGTAAAGCGGCGAGGCAATGGTCCCGTGTGCTGCTCGCTGGCCGTGCACCTTGCGCGGTTGTGATCCTTGGTATTCCCCGTGCGGCGCGCCGGCCTTTCACGGGGTTGCACTTGCCCGGCGTACCTTTGCTGTATCAGTCGCTTTTTGCCGGCTGTGTTTGGCGTGTTGCTTGCCGGTCGCCTCCTTGCCAATAAGGTGTGGTGGATTTTGCGGGCCGCGCCAAGCCATTCAGCTGGCGGCAAGACCATTTGCAATGGCCGTGAACCGTCCCGACGGTTCACGGCCCAAACGACATCGTCGCCTTGCGTTGCTGCAGCGCTTGGCGGATGCTTGAGCCCTTTTTCGCAGGTGACCCCATGACCGCGCTTCAGACCGCACACAGCATGCTGCTTACGCCGTTCGGCCTCGACGACCGCCGGCTCGATCAGGTCTTCGGCGCGCTGATGCACCACGACCTCGACTACGCCGACCTCTATTTCCAGTACAGCCGCGCCGAGGCCTGGAATCTGGACGAAGGCATCGTCAAATCCGGCAGCTTCCACATCGACCAGGGTGTCGGCGTGCGGGCGATTTCGGGCGAAAAGACGGCGTTCGCGTATTCGGATGATATCGGTCTGCAACCGTTGCTCGATGCGGCCGGGGCAACCCGCGCGATCGGTCGGCAGGGCGGCAATGGTGTCGCGGTGCGTCATCTGCCGGTCGCCGGCCATGCGCTGTATCGGCCGATCGATCCGCTGGCGAGTCTGAATGAAGCGGCCAAGGTCGCGCTGCTGGAAAAACTCGAACGCATCGCACGCTCGCTCGATCCGCGCGTGGTCCAGGTGATGGCGAGCCTCGCGTCCGAATACGAAGTGATTTTCGTCGTCCGTCATGATGGCCACCGTGCCGCTGACGTGCGTCCGCTGGTGCGCCTGAGCCTGCAGGTGATCGTCGAACAGGACGGTCGTCGTGAACAGGGCGGCGCCGGTGGTGGCGGTCGTTTCGACTACGCGCACTTCAGCGACGACGTGCTGGCCGACTACGCCAAAAAGGCCGTCGATCAGGCCTTGCTGAATCTCGATGCCCGGCCGGCGCCGGCCGGCGAGATGACCGTCGTGCTCGGCAACGGCTGGCCCGGCATTCTCTTGCACGAGGCGATCGGCCACGGCCTGGAGGGCGACTTCAACCGCAAGGGCTCGAGCGCGTTCTCGGGCAAGATCGGCCAGCGCGTTGCCAGCGCCGGCGTCACGGTGATCGACGACGGCACGATTCCGGATCGCCGTGGCTCGCTCAATGTCGACGACGAAGGCAACCCGACCAGCCGCACCGTGCTGATCGAGGACGGCATCCTCAAGGGCTATATGCAGGACAGCCTGAACGCGCGGCTGATGGGCATGCCGCTGACCGGCAACGGCCGGCGCGAAAGCTATGCGCACCTGCCAATGCCGCGGATGACCAATACCATCATGCTCGGTGGCGACAAGGATCCGGCCGAGATCCTCGCGTCGGTGAAGCGCGGCCTGTATGCGGCCAATTTTGGCGGTGGCCAGGTCGACATCACCAGCGGCAAGTTCGTGTTTTCGGCATCCGAAGCCTGGTATGTCGAGGACGGCAAGCTGCTGTATCCGGTCAAGGGCGCGACGCTGATCGGCAATGGCCCGGACGTGCTGACGCGCGTGTCGATGATCGGCAACGATATGGCGCTCGATCCGGGCGTCGGCACCTGCGGCAAGGAAGGCCAGAGCGTGCCGGTCGGCGTCGGCCAGCCGACGCTGCGCGTCGATGGCGGCCTGACCGTCGGCGGCACGGCGTGATGGATACGCTCTATCTGTTGACGCCGGGCTACGCCGTCGATGGCCACGGTCCGCACTTCTGCGCCGACTGCGCGACGGTTGAGGGCTTTCTTGCCTACTACCCGCAGCTCGCCGGCCGCCTTGCGATCGAACGCATCGGCTTTGCCCGGCCCCGCCCCGAACTGGTTTCCGTGCTGGGCGAGGCGCATCAGGGCTGTCCGGTGCTGGTGCTGACCGACGACGGCGTGGCCGATGCCGATCTGCCGGTGCAGACCGTCAATGGCCGGCGCTTCATCGATGAACCGAAAGCGATCCTGCGTTACCTCGGGCGCAGGCACGGGGTCGGCACGCCCTCCTAAAACGGTGCGTTGCGGACTTTCCCGATGCAGCAGGCAAAAACGGCAGCGTAAGCTGCCGTTGTCGTTTTCAGGGAAAGAGGCATGGTCCGCTTTGGCAGTATTCGTGCCGGCAATGGTGCGTTGATCGGTACGTTGACGCTTGATGCGCCGGCTCGGCTCAACGCGCAGACGCTAGCCATGGTCGATGCGATGCTGGCGCAGCTCGATGCGTGGCAGGCCGACCCCGAGGTCGTTGCCGTGCGGGTATCGGCGACCGGCGAGCGGGCGTTTTGCGCCGGTGGTGACATCCGCGCGCTTTACGACGCGATGGTCACGCCCGGTCACGTCGACCGGGGCGACCGCTTTTTCACTCACGAATACCTGTTGTGTCACCGTGTGCGCCACTACCCGAAGCCGGTGATTGCCTGGGGCTTCGGCGCGATCATGGGCGGTGGCTGGGGGCTGTATTCGGCGACAAGCCACCGCTTGCTGACCGCCAATGCGCAACTGGCGATGCCCGAAGTCGCGATCGGCCTGTTCCCCGACGTCGGCGCCAGCCGCTGGCTGCACGCATTGCCCGACGGACTCGGCCGCTTCCTGGCGCTGACCGGCAGCCGGATCAATGCGGCCGATGCGCTTGCCAGCGGTGCGGTGCACGGTCTCGTCGACGCCGGCGCGAGCAGGGATCTCGATCAGGCGCTGGCCGTGCTGCACTGGCAGGGCGATCGTCGCCATGACGATGCCTTGCTCGACGATGGGCTTGCCGGTTTTGCCCAGCGGTATCCAACGCAATTACCCGCGTCGGTCTGGGCGAACGAACGTCATCACATCGAGGATCTGGTTGGTGGGGAGCATCTCGACGAGATCGATCTGAGGCTGCGCCGCAACGCGGGCGGCGAAGGCTGGCTGGCGCACGGTTGCGCGCAGTATGTCGCCGGTTCACCGACCTCGGTGGCGCTGATCTGGCGGCTGGCCGAGCGCGCACGCGGCATCGACGATGACGCGCTGCTGGCGCTGGAAACCGCAACCGCACATTTCTGTCTGCGTCATGGCGATTTTCGCGAAGGCGTGCGCGCCAAGCTGGTCGATCGAGACGGTGTGCCGCGCTGGCACCCGCCGACGCTGGCGTCGGCCTGGTCGCAAACACTACCGGTCTGATCGCTCGTACAATGGCGGCAACGCAACGCGCTTGAAACTTTTTGCGCTAGCGCCCATCTTATCGGGGCGGCATACCCGCACATCAATATCTCCGGAGAGACCAAAATGCAACTCAACACCGCCCGTTACGGCGGCGAATCGCTCGCCGTTGAGCGTAACCGAGTCCTGCGCAATACCTATTTCCTCTTGGCCCTGTCGATGCTGCCGACCGCAGCCGGCGCGCTGATCGGCATTTCGATGCAGTTCGCGATGTCGCCGCTGATGGGCGCGGTCGTGTTCCTCGCGATCAGCTTCGGCGCGTTCTTTGCGATCGAGAAGACCAAGAACAGCGGCATGGGCGTCGTCCTGCTGCTGGCCTACACCGGCTTCATGGGCCTGTGGCTGTCGCAGATCCTGCAAGTCGCACTGCGCTTCTCCAACGGCGCGCAGATGATCGGCACTGCGGCGATCGGCACCGCGGCTATCTTCTTCACGCTGTCGGCGATTGCGACGGTGACGAAGAAGGATTTCAGCTTCATGGGCAAGTTCCTGATGATCGGCGTCGTCGTGCTGATCCTGGCTGCGCTCGCCAACCTGTTCTTCCAGATCCCGGCGCTGTCGCTGACGATCTCGGCGGTTGCCGTGCTGATTTTCTCGGCCTTTATCCTGGTCGACACCAGCCGCATCGTGAACGGTGGTGAAACCAACTATGTGACCGCCACGCTGCAGCTGTACCTGAACATCTACAACCTGTTCATCAGCCTGCTGAACATCCTGATGGCGTTCTCGGGCAACAACCGCAACTGATCGTAGCCCTGCGTTCCGACAGCAGATGCAACGGCGCCCCACGGGGCGCCGTTGTTTTTTCATGCGAGGTGGGTTTGGCCCTATGGGGGCGGGCCGGCCGGCGCGCTATGCTTGGGCGTGATGCGCATTCTTCCTCAACGCTATCGCGGCCAATGGCCGTGGGTTCTTGCCTATCTGGCGATCGGCCTGACGCTGGTCGTGCTGCTCGGTTATGCCGCCTATGACGCACGGCAGATACGGCAGATTCGCGCCAGCACGCTGGCGCAAGACCTGCTGTGGCAGGAGCAGGCGATCCGGCTGCATTTGCAGACCAACCAGAACGTCATCGAGAACCTTGCCTACAGCCTTGCCGCCGACGCGATCCGGCCAGCGGATTTTGCCGCGCGCGCCGACGCGCTGATGAAGGCAAACCCCGAGATTGCCGCCGTCGAATACATCAGCCGCGAGGGCAAACGGCTCGGTGGTTTGCCGGTGTACAGCGCGCGCCCCAACAGCCTCACGCCGCTCAACGATCCGGGCCTGATCGACGCCCTCGACGGTGCGGCATCGCTGGGTCGGCCGGTCTATTCGGCGGTGATTTACCGCAGCACACCGCAGGTCGTCCTCGTCGTGCCTTACTTTCGCACCACGGTTTACGAAGGGGCGGTGCTGGCAAGCTACGAATTGCCGCAGTTGATGCAGTTGCAGGTGCCGTGGTGGATGGTCCAGCGCTACGACCTGGCCTTGATCGATCCGTCGGGCCAGGCGCTGCTACCGGCCGATTACGTTGCCGCACCGGGGCGCTTGAGCAAGGAAGTCGCGTTCGAGCCGCCGGGGAACGGCCTGAAGCTGCGCGCGAGCATTCGGGGCGATTCCAGCCCGGCCAGCCGGCAGATCGGACTGTTGATCGCCAGCGTGCTGCTGCTGCTGGCGTTGCTGGTCTGGGCGCTGATGCAGGTGAAAAAGCGCATGGCCGAACGTCAGCGCGCCGAAGAGGCGTTGCGCGACGAGATCGGCTTCCGTGCGGCGATGGAAGATTCGCTGACGACCGGCCTGCTGGCGATTGGCCGCGATGGCGAGCTGATCTACGTCAATCCCGGTTTCTGCCAGTTGGTCGGCTGGCGTGCCGACGAACTGATCGGCTTGCAACCGCCGCTGCCGTTCTGGCCGCCGGAGCGCCTGTCGCATTGCGCCAGCGCTTTTCAGTCCATTCGCATGGGCAACGCGCCGTCGGGTGGGCTGCAGTTGCGTTTCATGCGTCGCGACGGCGAGCGTTTCGATGTGCGTCTGTATGCATCGCGCCTTGTCGATGGTCGCGGCGAGCATCGTGGCTGGATGGCCTCGCTGTACGACACGACCGAAATCCGCCGTGAACGCGAGGCGCTGGCGACGTCGCGGATGCAACTGCGCACGGTACTCGAAGGCCTCGACGCGTCGGTGTCGGTCACCGATGCACGCACCGGCGCACTGCTGTACCGCAACCGCGGCCATGCCAACCGCTTTTCTCTGCAGGCCGATGCCGAATGCTGCCTGGTGCCGCTGGGCGCGCAGCCGCTGCACGATGGTCAGGGCGAAGAGCATTTCGACGTCATCAGCGGGCGCTGGTTTGCGGTGCAGCGGCGGGCGCTCGACTGGGTCGACGGCCGGCCGGTGTGGCTGGAAATTGCCGCCGACATCACCGCGCGACGTCAGGCGGCCGAGGAGGCGCGCTCGCGTGACGAACGATTGCAGCACACCGCGCGCCTGGTCAGCATGGGCGAAATGGCGTCGAGCCTGGCGCACGAACTCAATCAGCCGCTGGCTGCGATCGCCGGGTATGCCGCCGCCGGCGACAGCCTGCTCGAAATCGAACCACCGGCGCTGAAGCGGGCGCGCGAAACGCTGGGCAAGATTGGCGATCAGGCGGCGCGGGCCGGACAAATCATTCGGGGCATCCGCAATTTCGTCGCCAAGCGCGCGCCGCGGGAGGACGAATGCCGCATCGATGCATTGTTGGCGGTACCGGTCGAGCTGCTCGCGCCACTGGCACGCAAGGCGCAGGTGAAGATCGTGGTCGAGCCCCTCGCAGGGCTGCCGAGTTTTCGTGGCGATGGCGTGATGCTTGAACAGGTACTCTTCAATTTGATGAAGAACGGCATCGAGGCGATGGCCGCGCTGCCGCCGGCGCCACGCCGGTTGACGGTCAGGGCCGGCGTTGTCGATGGCGGGCTCGAAGTCAGCGTGACCGATCAGGGGGCCGGCTTTAGCAGTCCGGATAGCCTGTTTCAGCCGTTTTTCAGCACCAAGCCCGATGGCATGGGCATGGGGCTCAATATCTGCCGCTCGGTGATGGAGCAGCACCGTGGCCATTTGCGGGTGGAAAACCCGCCGGAAGGCGGTTGTCGCTTCGTTTGCCGTCTGCCGCTGAGCGATACAAAAACCGATATGACCGAGGAGAAAGCCTGATGCGCCCGATTGCGATCATTGACGACGACATCGCCGTGCGCGATGCGCTGTCGCTACTGTTTGAAACCCGCGAGTGGCCGAGCGCCGGCTTCGAGTCCGCCGAGCATTTCCTGACCGCGGCCCACGTGGCCGACTACGCCTGTCTGATCATCGACGTGCGCATGACCGGCATGACCGGGCTCGAGCTGTTCGCCGATTTGCAAGGCGCGCCTTACCTGCCGCCGGTGATTTTTCTGACCGGGCACGGCGATGTGCCGATGGCGGTATCGGCGGTCAAGGGCGGCGCCAGCGATTTTCTCGAGAAACCGTACGATCACAAGGTGCTGCTCGCCAAGGTCGAGGAGTACCTGCAAAGCGATCTGACCGCCCGCAGCAGCTGGGAAACCCGGCAGACCCTGTCAGAGCGGCTGGCCAGTCTGACACCGCGTGAGCGTGAAGTCTTGCGTGAACTCCTTGCCGGCAAACTCAACAAGCAGATTGCCGACGCCCTCAGCATCAGTATCAAGACGGTCGAGGTTCATCGCGCGCGGATCTACGCCAAGCTGCGAGTGCGTTCTGCGGTCGAGCTTGCTGCGCAGCTCAAGGCGGTGCCGATCAAGGAAATCGTCGGCGAGGCGGCGTCGGGCGCAGGCTGATTCCGCGCTGCCCCATGCAAAACGGCGCCTACCGGCGCCGTTCTCATTTCCGCAAGGCCAGGCTTACTTCTTGGCCGGGGCGCTGGCCTTGGTCTTCACTTCCTTGGTGCTCGATGCCGTGGCCTTGGTGGCTTTGGCGGCCGCGGGCGAAGCCGTGGCTTTCGATGATTTGGTCGAAGCGGTCGGCGCGGCGACCTTGCCACCCACGCTGATGTCGCCCTTGATCTTGTTGAACGTGCCTTCCTTGATGCCAGGCACTTTCATGATGTCTTCCGGGGTCTTGAACGCACCGTTCTGGGTACGGTAGTCGACGATGGACTTGGCCTTGGTCGGGCCGATGCCGTTCAGGCCTTCGAGTTGCTGTGCGGTTGCGGTGTTAAGATCGACGGCCGCGAAGACCGAGGCGCACAGCAGGAACATGCCGACGAAAGCGGCGAGCCATTTTTTCATTGCTATCTCCCTTGATTGGTCAGGTGGGTGAACCCCACCGGCTGACTATAGCACGCCAAAATCACAGTTCTTGTCAGTCTGGATTCAGAATTCATGCTCACCCCGCAACAGTCGGTCGAACACTACGAAAACTTCCCGGTCGCCTCGATCCTGATGCCGCGTCGCTTCCGCAAGCCGGTCGCCGCGGTGTACCACTTCGCACGCCATGCCGATGATCTGGCCGACGAGGGCGACGCCGAGCCGGCAGTGCGTCTGGCTGCGCTGGCCGACTGCAGTGCCGAGCTGGCGCGGATCGATGTCGGCGAGACACCGGTTACGCCGCGCTATCAGGCCCTGGCGACGGTGGTGCGCGATCACGGCGTGCCGGTTTCGTTGTGCGAGGACCTGCTGTCGGCCTTTCGCCAGGACGTGACGCAGAGCCGCTATGCCGATTTCGGCGAGCTGGTGCAGTACTGCCGGCGCTCGGCCAACCCGGTCGGCCGCATCCTGCTGCATATTTTCGACCAGGTGAATCCGCGCTACCTGGCGATGTCCGATGGCATCTGTACCGCCTTGCAGCTGGTCAATTTCTGGCAGGACGTGGCGATCGACTGGACCAAGGATCGCGTCTACCTGCCACAGGACGAGTTGGCAAAGTACGGCGTGAGCGAAGCACAGATTGCCGCCGGCAGGGTCGACGCCGGCTGGCAGCGGCTGATGCGTTTCCAGGTCGACCGGACGCGGCGGATGCTCAAGGCCGGTGCACCGCTGGCCAATGCGCTGCCGGGCCGCGTCGGCTTCGAACTGCGCCTGACGGTGCTTGGCGCCGCGACGGTGCTCGACAAGCTCGATGCCTGTGGCTATGACGTGTTCCGGCAGCGGCCGGTGCTGGGCAAGGGCGACTGGCCGCGCATTCTCTGGCGTGCGTGGCGGCGGAAATAATGGCGAGGGGCATCGGTCAGAAGGAAGTCCGCGCGCTGACGACGCTGTTCACCGCGCGCGCGTGGCCGGCACGGATCGGCGCGCTCGTCGTGCTGGCGTTGGCGGCCTGGGCTTGGTGGAACGAGGGCCGGGCGGCGCCGGGCGTGATGGCTGCGGGATCATCCATCCACGGTGTCGTGGTCGGCATTGCCGATGGCGACACGATCACCGTGCTCGACGCGGACAAACGCGAGTACCGCTTGCGGCTGGCCTTTATCGATGCGCCGGAAAAGGCTCAGCCCTATGGCGCGGCCGCCAAGCAGCACCTGTCGGATCTGGTATTTCGCAAGGCGATCGACGCCGAGGTGGTCGACGTCGACCGCTATCAGCGTGGCGTTGCCCTGATCCGGCTTGGCGGTGACGACATCAATTACGCGCAGGTGAAGGCCGGGCTGGCATGGCATTACACCCGCTATGCCGGCAAGCAGCCGCGCGCCGATTTCGAGGCCTACGAGACAGCCCTACAGGCGGCGCGCGACCGCCGTATCGGCCTGTGGCAACAGCCCGGCGCCGAGCCGCCGTGGGACTTCCGCCGCGAGCGGCGAGGGTAGTTTATTTTGCGGCGGGTTCGCTGGCCGATGCAGGTGCCGATGCGGCGGCTTTTTCGGCGGCGGCTGCGCTGGCTTCGGCAGCCTTGCGCTTGTTCATCTCGGCCCGGGTTTCCGGCGGGGTCCAGCCCGGTGGCGGCAGATAGAGCGGGCCCTTGAAGCCGCAGGCGGCGAGCAGCAGGACGAGGAGCGGGGCGAGTGCGCGCATGGAGTGCTTTGGTGGCAAAATCGCTATCTTAACCGACTTGCCGCTGCGACTTGCCATGACCGAATCCGAATTTCTTTCCGAAACCGACCGCATTTTCAGCCTGATCGAGACAGCGCTCGACGACGTCGATTTCGATATCGACGCACTGCGTACCGGCAATGTGCTCGAACTCGAGTTCGAGGACGGCAGCAAGGTCATCGTCAACCGGCACGTCTTCAACCAGGAAGTGTGGATTGCTGCGCGCAGCGGCGGCTATCACTACCGTCATGACGGTCAGCGCTGGACCAACACCCGTGGCGACGGCGAATTTTTCGCCGATCTGGCGGCGGCGATCACGCTGCATGCCGGCGAGGCGTTCGCGTTCGCCTGATGGACGCCTTGTGGCTGCCGGGATTGTTCGCCTCTGCCTTCCTGTCGGCGACATTATTGCCGGGGAACTCCGAGCTGGCGCTGGCGGCCTATTTGTATCAAGCGCCGCAGCAATGGCTGCTGGCCGTGCTCGTCGCGACGCTCGGCAACGTGCTGGGCGGCGTGCTGACGGTCTGGATGGGCCGGCGACTGCCGCGCAAGGAGATGTCGCCGCGCACCGCCTGGCTCACGCGCTGGGGGCCGCTGTCGCTGAGTCTGAGCTGGGTGCCGGTGGTCGGCGACGCATTGTGCGCCGCCGCCGGCTGGCTACGCTGGCCGTGGCGGCAGGTGTTGCCGTGGCTGATCGCGGGCAAGTTGCTGCGTTACCTTGCCCTTGTTCCTCTCGCCCGTGCTGCCGCGGGCGGCTGACGCTGGAGTTGTCTGCTTGTCCGTTCGCCGGTTCAAACGTTCGCTGATCACCGCGCTGATGCTGTGTCTGGCTTCGCCTGCCGGCTTTGCCGACATCAGCTACAGCGACCTGCCCGATCTCGGTGCGGCGTCGCGCGAAGGCATGTCGCCGACGCAGGAGCGCGAGCTCGGCGAGGGGGCGATCCGCGAGATCCGCCGTAGCGGCGTGCTCGTCGACGACCCTGAGGTCAACGACTACATCCGCCGCATCGGCGGCAAGCTCGTCGACGCCACCGGCGAAACCGGCCAGCCGTTCAGCTTCTACGTCCTGCTCGACAAAACAGTGAACGCCTTTGCGATGCCCGGTGGTTTTGTCGTGGTCCACAGCGGTCTGCTGGCGGCGACGCAGAGTGAATCCGAACTGGCCAGCGTGATGGCGCACGAAGTCGCCCACGTGACCCAGCACCATCTGGCCCGGATGGTCGATTCGCAGCGAATGACGCCGTGGATGCTGCTCGGCGCGCTGGGGCTGGCGATCATCGCCTCCAAGGCCGGCAACAGCGGCGCCGGCCTGGCCGCGGTCGTCGGCAGTCAGGGGTATGCGATCCAGCGCCAGCTCGACTTCACCTATGCCTTCGAGCAGGAGGCTGACCGGATCGGCATGCAGACGCTGCAGAAGTCGGGTTTCGATCCGGCGGCGATGCCGCTGTTCTTCCAGCGGCTGCAGAAGGAAACCCGACTGGTCGAAGGCGGTGCGCCCGAGTTCCTGCGCACCCACCCGGTCACCTACAAGCGGATCGCCGACGCCGAGGCGCGGCTCAAGGGCGGCAGCTACAAGCAATACCCGGATTCGCTCGATTACCGTTTCGTGCGTGAAAAGCTCCGGGTTCTGCAAATGGGAACCAAGGAAGCGGTGACGCAGTATCGGACGGCCATCGAGCAGAAGCGTTTCGCCAATCTGGCGCTGCAGTTGTATGGCTACGCGCTGGCGCAGTGGCGCGCAGGCCAGTACGACGGCGCGTGGAAAACGCTTGCCGATGCGCGCGCCGCCTATGGCAAGCCGCATGCGGCGCTCGATTATCTGGCCGGCCAGATCCGCCTGTCGCAGCAGAAGTACGAGCTGGCGACGACGATTTTCAGCGATGCCGCGGTGCAGTTTCCGTCCAGCCGCGGCCTGCTGTACGGCGAAATCGACGCGCTGACCGCCGCCGGGCGCAATGACGATGCACTGGCGCGCATCCATTCGGCGCAGGAGCTGTATACCAGCGACGCCAATCTGTACCAGCGTGAGTCCAAGGTCTACGCGGCGATGGGCCAGGCGCAGCGGCAGCACAAGGCACAGGCCGAGTACTATGTGCGCATCCTCGAATACGGGCCGGCGATCGAGCAGTTGCAACTGGCGCAGCGCCAGCCGGGCAGCGATTTCTACCTGCAGTCGGAGATCGACGCGCGACTGCAGGAAGTCATGGCGCTGGATGGCCGCAACGACAAGAAGGGCGAGCGAGGCGAGCCAAGCAAGCTTGACGCGTCGATGTCGTCGCTACGCTAATACGGCCCGCAAGCGGGCCAGATCGGCGGGCGAATCTACACAGCCTGATTCCGTCAGAAGCGAGGGCGCGCCTCGGACAGCCCGTTCGGGGTGTGAGCCGAAGGACGGCGTCGCTGGCCGGATTCCCGCGTACCGGGCCGGAGGCGCAGGCCCCGCGCCTGAAGGCTCAGTCCTTGCCGCCGAACTGGCGCACCTTGGTGCGCAGAATGTCGAGATAGATCGCCGGATCCGGTGCGCTCTGGTTGCGCTGCGCGTGCCAGATCATCTCGCCGAGGCCGTCCATCATCTGGTGCTGCGCCGAGTGCTCGTCGCCACAGGCGACGCACAGCGCCGAATACTGCGCCTTGACGCCGAGCGGCTGATCGATCGACAGCTGTTCCTCGATTGCCAGATGCATCGACAGGTGCAGAAAGGGATTGGTCTCGCCGACTTCGGGCGGCCAGTCGCGGTCCAGATAGTCGTCGCTCAGATAGCGGTGATACTCGGGATGGCGCAGCAGTACCGCGACGACGACCTTTTCGAGATCGGCCAGCGGCGCGCCAGCCTGGTGCTTTTGCCAGCTCTGGATGAAAAAGCGTCGGGCTTCGTCGCGCGACGGATTGAACAACATGGTGGACTCCTGGAGCTGTCGGTTCGCTGACATGGCGATACCATGCGCATGCGAACCATCGTGTACATTGCGATTGTCCCTCAACCCGCCACGCCAAGGAACCTTGATGAGCTCGATCTACGACTTTACCCCGGACCGCCTCGCCGGCACGCCACAGCCTCTGGCCGACTATCGCGGCCAGCTGCTGCTGATCGTCAACGTTGCCAGCGAGTGCGGGCTCACGCCGCAATACGCCGGGCTGCAGGCGCTGTACGAGCGTTTCAAGGATCGTGGCTTCTCGGTGCTCGGTTTTCCGTGCAACCAGTTCGGCAGCCAGGAGCCGGGTGACGCCGCCGCGATCGGCAGCTTCTGCGAGCACAACTACGGCGTCAGTTTCCCGATGTTCGCCAAGATCGAAGTCAACGGCGATGGCGCACACCCGCTGTATCAGTACCTCAAAAAGGCCGAGCCGGGCATCCTCGGCACCGAGGCGATCAAGTGGAACTTCACCAAGTTCCTGATCAATCGCGAAGGGCAGGTGGTCGAGCGCTTTGCACCGACGACGTCGCCCGAAGACCTCGTCGCCAAGATCGAGTCGCTGCTCTGAGCGTCCAGACGCCGTGCCGGCCCCGCGCGGGGCGCTTCGCCGCTGCGTCACCGTTGCTGCTCGGGCTGAGAGCGCTGCTCTTTTGTCCACCCAAGGAACGGTACAACTGGCCGGTGGCCGGGCTGATGCTGGCGGTCGCGCTTGCCTTGGTCGTCGACATTGCCGGTGGCTACTGGCTGGCCGGTGATGGCCGCTTCAACATCAATGCCTTGCCCGGCTGGGGCTGGGCCGGACTGCTGCTGTTCGTCGCCGGCGCCGCAATCGAGCGTCGTGGCGCGCTCGCCTGGCAGCTGGCGACCTTGTATTTCGCCGCCGGCGTCTGGCTGAATCTGCTGTTCCTCGTCGCGTGGTACGCGGCGATGCACTGGCTCGCGCCGTCGTTGCAATACCGCTTCGGCTGGGCCGTGTTCGCGATCTGGCCGGTCTGGCTCGCGCTGGCCTTGGTGCATGCCGCAGTGCGGCCGCGTGGCGGCTGGCGCTGGCCTGCCTTGGTGGCCGTGCTGCTGCTGGCGGCAGCGCTGCTGGCCGAACGCTATTACTTTGCCGACGCCGGCCAATTCTGGCTGCCGGACGCCGGCGACGAGGCGTTCGAGCCGCTGCCACCGCCCAAGCTGGCCGACGAGTCCGTGCTGTATACCGAGGCCGATCGACTGGATGCTGCGCTCGATGCTGTTGCGCCCGGCAGGGCCGGTGTCGTCGAGCACTATGCGCTGGTAGTCGGCGGCGATGCCGGGCAGGGCGTGTTCGTCCGCGAGGCGACGTCGATCCGCGACCGTTTCGATGCACGCTTCGGAACGCGCGGGCGCTCGGTGCTGCTGGCGAATCACGACAGCGTGACCGGCACGGTGCCGATTGCGACGCAAACGAGCATCGCCGCGGCGCTCGAGACGATCGGCGCACGAATGAACCGCGACGAGGACGTGTTGTTGCTGTACCTGACCTCGCACGGCAGCCGGGACCACGAGTTCGCGCTCGCCAACCCGCCGCTCGAACTCAACGGCGTGACGCCGCAATGGCTGGCTGATGCGCTGGCCGAGGCGAAGATCCGCTGGCGTGTCGTCATTGTTTCTGCGTGCTATTCGGGCGGTTTCGTGCCTGCGCTGGCCGGGCCGGAAGTGCTGGTGATGACCGCTGCCGCAGCCGACCGGACGTCGTTCGGCTGTGCCGACGAGAACGATTTCACCTATTTCGGCAAGGCGCTGTACGACGCGCTCGGCCAGCAGGCCGGCTGGCCCGCGATCTGGCAGCAAACGCGCGATGCGGTCGCCCGGCGCGAGGCGGCCGAGCACTACGAGCCGTCGAAACCGCAGTTTTCGTTTGGGGCTGCGCTGGCGGCAAGATTGGCGATAACTGGTGGCCAGAGACCCGGGGCGCGGCCAAGTCCCTGATGGCAATGGCGAATCTGCCAGGCGTCGCCAGTGCTCGCGCGGATGACGAACCTTGATGCCGTAGGCGATTCAAGGTAAAATTTCAATAACTTTGCACACGCGAAACGGGATAGGGGCTACCTGTCCCGTTTTTGTACGTGTAGCGCCGGAAATCCCCATCTTGTGGGCGCAACGCCCAGGAGCCGCCAGTGTCAAAACCCGCCCTTCTTGCGCTCGCCGACGGCACGCTGTTTCACGGTATTTCGATTGGCGCTGATGGTGAAACCATCGGCGAGGTCGTGTTCAATACCTCAATCACCGGTTATCAGGAAATCCTGACCGACCCGTCTTACAACAAGCAGATCGTTACGCTGACCTACCCGCACATCGGCAACTACGGTGTGAACCCGGAAGACGCCGAAAGCCGTGCCGTGTTCGCCTCGGGCCTGATCATCCGTGATCTGCCGCTGCTGCACTCGAACTTCCGCGCGTCGATGAGCCTCGGCGATTATCTCGTCAAGCACGGCGTCGTCGCCATTGCCGATATCGATACCCGCAAACTGACCCGCATCCTGCGTGAAAAGGGCGCTCAGTCCGGCTGTATCGTTACCGGCGACAACATCGACGCCAAGGCGGCGGTCGAGAAAGCGATCTCGTTCGGTTCGATGGCCGGCCAGGATCTGGCCAAGGTCGTCACTGCGACCGAGAAGTACGAGTGGAACACCGCCGAGTGGAAGCTCGGCGTCGGTTACACCGTGCAATCGAATCCGAAGTTCCATGTCGTCGCCTACGACTTCGGCGTCAAGCAGAACATCCTCCGGATGCTTGCCGAGCGCGGCTGCCAGCTGACTGTCGTGCCGGCACAAACCCCGGCGGCCGAGGTACTGGCGCTGAATCCGGACGGCATCTTCCTGTCCAACGGCCCGGGCGATCCGGAGCCGTGCGATTACGCGATCGAAGCCATCCGCCAGTTCCTGAAGACCGATACCCCGGTGTTCGGTATCTGTCTGGGGCACCAGCTCTTGGGTCTCGCGACCGGCGGCGCGACCAGCAAGATGAAGTTCGGCCACCACGGCGGCAACCACCCGGTGCAGGACCTCGATACCGGCCGCGTGATGATCACTAGCCAGAACCACGGTTTCCAGGTCGACGAAACCAGCCTGCCGGCCAATGTGCGCATTACGCACCGTTCGCTGTTCGACGGCACCGTGCAGGGCATCGCGCTGACCGACAAGCCGGCGTTCTCGTTCCAGGGGCACCCGGAAGCCAGCCCGGGCCCGCACGACGTGGCGTATCTCTTCGACAAGTTCATCGCACTGATGGCCGAACGCAAGTAAGGATCAGGTAGACCGCAATGCCAAAACGTACAGATATCAAGAGCATCCTCATCATTGGCGCCGGCCCCATCGTCATCGGCCAGGCGTGCGAATTCGACTACTCGGGCGCACAGGCGTGCAAGGCGCTGCGTGAAGAGGGTTACAAGGTCATCCTCGTCAACAGCAACCCTGCGACGATCATGACCGACCCGAATATGGCCGACGTCACCTATATCGAGCCGATCACCTGGCAAGTCGTTGAAAAGATCATCGCCAAGGAAAAACCGGACGCGATCCTGCCGACCATGGGTGGCCAGACCGCACTGAACTGTGCGCTGGACCTGTGGCACAACGGCGTGCTCGACAAGTACGACGTCGAACTGATCGGCGCGACCCCGGAAGCGATCGACAAGGCCGAAGACCGCCAGAAATTCAAGGCCGCGATGGACAAGATCGGCCTGGGTTCCGCCAAGTCGGTCATCGCCCACACGCTGGAAGAAGCACTGGCCGCACAGGCCACGGTCGGCTTCCCGGCGATCATCCGTCCCTCGTTCACCATGGGTGGCTCGGGCGGCGGTATCGCCTACAACATCCAGGAATTCATCGAGATCTGCACCCGCGGTCTCGACCTTTCGCCGACCAAGGAACTCTTGATCGAAGAGTCGCTGCTCGGCTGGAAGGAATACGAGATGGAAGTCGTGCGCGACAGCGCCGACAACTGCATCATCGTCTGCTCGATCGAAAACCTCGATCCGATGGGCGTGCACACCGGCGACTCGATCACCGTCGCACCGGCGCAAACGCTGACCGACAAGGAATACCAGATCATGCGCAACGCCTCGCTGGCGGTGCTGCGTGAAATCGGCGTCGATACCGGCGGTTCGAACGTGCAGTTCTCGGTCAATCCGAAGGATGGCCGGCTGATCGTCATCGAAATGAACCCGCGCGTATCGCGTTCTTCGGCGCTCGCCTCGAAGGCCACCGGCTTCCCGATCGCCAAGATCGCTGCCAAGCTCGCCGTCGGCTACACGCTGGACGAGCTGAAGAACGAAATCACCGGCGGCAAGACTCCGGCGTCGTTCGAGCCGTCGATCGACTACGTCGTCACCAAGGTGCCGCGTTTCGCGTTCGAGAAATTCCCGCAGGCCAACAGCCGCCTGACCACACAGATGAAGTCGGTCGGCGAAGTGATGGCGATCGGTCGCACGCTGCAGGAATCGCTGCAAAAAGCGCTGCGCGGTCTGGAAACCGGCATGTCGGGCTTCGATGAAGTCACGACCGATCGCCAGGCGATCGAGTCCGAACTCGCCGCGCCGGGCCCGGAGCGCCTGTGGTACGTCGCCGACGCCTTCCGCATCGGTCTGAATCAGCAGGAAGTCTTCAACCTGTCGAAAATCGATCCGTGGTTCCTTGCGCAGATCGAAGAAATCGTCCAGCTCGAGAACGGCCTGCGTGGTCGCAGCGTCGACAGCCTTGAGTACGCGGAAACGCGCAAACTCAAGCGCAAGGGCTTCTCGGATCGCCGTCTGGGCACGCTGCTCGGCTGCGACCAGAACGCCGTGCGCCGTCACCGCCACGGTCTGGGCATCCGCCCGGTCTACAAGCGCGTCGACACCTGCGCGGCCGAGTTCGCCACCGATACCGCCTATATGTACTCGACCTACGAGGACGAGTGCGAATCGCAGCCGACCAGCGCCAAGAAGATCATGGTGCTCGGCGGCGGTCCGAACCGGATCGGTCAGGGTATCGAGTTCGACTATTGCTGCGTCCACGCCGCACTCGCGCTGCGCGAAGACGGCTACGAGACCATCATGGTCAACTGCAACCCGGAAACCGTGTCGACCGACTACGACACGTCGGATCGTCTCTATTTCGAATCGCTGACGCTCGAAGATGTGCTCGAGATCGTTGCGGTCGAAAAGCCGGTCGGCGTCATCGTCCAGTACGGCGGCCAGACGCCGCTGAAACTGGCGCGCGCGCTTGAAGCCAACGGCGTGCCCATCATCGGTACCAGCCCGGACATGATCGATGCCGCCGAAGACCGCGAGCGCTTCCAGCAGCTGCTGAAGGACCTCGGACTGCGCCAGCCGCCGAACGCGACCGCGCGCACCGAGCAGGACGCGCTGCACCTGGCGCGCGAACTCGGCTATCCGCTGGTCGTTCGCCCGTCCTACGTGCTTGGCGGCCGCGCGATGCAGATCGTCCACTCCGAGGACGACCTGTCGCGCTATATGCGCGAAGCCGTCAAGGTGTCGAACGACAGCCCGGTGCTGCTCGACCGCTTCCTCAACGATGCGATCGAAGTCGACGTCGATGCGATATGCGACGGCGAAGCCGTGCTGGTCGCCGGCATCATGGAACACATCGAGCAGGCCGGCGTGCACTCGGGCGACTCGGCGTGCTCGCTGCCGCCGTACAGCTTGTCCAGCGAACTGCAGGACGAGCTGCGCCGTCAGACCGTCGCGATGGCCAAGGCGCTGAATGTCGTCGGCCTGATGAACGTGCAGTTCGCGATCCAGGGCCGCGGCGACGATGCCGTGGTGTTCGTGCTCGAAGTGAACCCGCGCGCGTCGCGGACCGTGCCGTACGTGTCCAAGGCCACCGGTATTTCGGTCGCCAAGGTCGCCGCGCGTTGCATGGCCGGTCAGTCGCTGGCGAGCCAGGGTGTGACGAAGGAAGTGATTCCGCCGTACTACTCGGTCAAGGAAGCGGTGTTCCCGTTCGCCAAGTTCCCGGGCGTCGATACCATCCTCAGCCCGGAAATGAAGTCGACCGGTGAGGTCATGGGCGTTGGCGAGACCTTCGCCGAAGCCTTCGTGAAGTCGCAGCTTGCTGCCGGCGTGGTGCTGCCGAGCTCGGGCAATGTGTTCATCTCGGTGCGCGATGCCGACAAGCCGGTGGCGATCGAATGTGCCAAGGCGCTGGCCGAGATCGGCTTCAAGCTGATCGCGACCAAGGGTACGGCGGCATCGCTGGCCGACGCCGGCCTCGATGTCACCGCGGTGAACAAGGTGACCGAGGGTCGTCCGCACATCGTCGATATGATCGTCAACGGCGAGATCGCGATGATCTTCAATACCGTCGACGAGCGTCGCCAGGCGATCCAGGACAGCTACTCGATCCGCCACGAAGCGCTCAAGGCCAAGCTGCCGGTGTACACGACGATCGCCGGCGCGCGCGCCGCGTGCATCGGTCTGCGCGACCTCAAGGAAATGCGTGTCTATGACGTGCAGGGCTTGCACCAGTTGCTGAAAGCCTGATAACGTAAAGCGAAATCAGCCGCCGTCATCCGTGACGGCGGCTCTGCATTTGTATCGCGGCCAAGCCCAGCTTGGCCCTTTGTTTTGTTGGGCGCGTCAGAAATCGCGCCGTGGAGAAGAGCATCATGATTAAAGTCCCGCTGACCGTTGTCGGTGCGGAAAAGCTCAAGGCCGAGCTGCAGCGCCTCAAGAGTGTCGAACGCCCGGCAGTGATCCAGGCGATCGCCGAGGCCCGCGCGCAGGGCGACCTGTCGGAAAACGCCGAGTACGAAGCCGCGAAGGAAAAGCAGGGCTTTGTCGAAGGCCGGATCGCCGAGCTCGAGGGCAAACTGTCGAATGCGCAGGTCATCGATCCGAAGGATCTGGCCAACGCCGCCGAAGGCCGTGTGGTATTTGGCGCAACGATTGCGCTTGAAGAGATCGAAGGCGGCAAGCAGGTGACGTACCAGATCGTCGGCGAGGACGAAGCCAACCTCAAGGACGGCAAGATCTCGGTATCGAGCCCGATTGCGCGCGCGCTGATCGGCAAGTATGCCGGTGATGTCGCCGAAGTCGTCGCACCGGGCGGCATCCGCGAGTACGAAGTACTCGACGTTCAATACCTGTAAACGCAGCGCAAGCTCGCCGCCGGTGTCGATTTCAGCGACAATGCCGGCGGTCTGAACGCATCGATGGGCATCATGAATCTGGGTACCGGCATCAGGAACATCCTCGCCACGCTGTGGATCGGTGGCATCTGGGTCATTGGCGTGATTGTCGCGCCGATCTTGTTCAAGTCGCTGGCGTCCCCGGTTGCCGGGATGGTCGCCGGCCGATTGTTCAATATGATCGGCTGGGTCGGCATCGTCGCTGGTGTGTATCTGTTCGTTTACTGGTTGTGGGCCGATGGCCTCGGCGCTTTTCGTACCGGGCGGCTGTGGCTGGTGATCGGCATGCTGGTGTGCACCCTCGTCAATCAGTTCGCGATCTTTCCCATCATCGCCGCGGTCAAGCCTGCGGTCAGCAGTGCCGCAACCGGTGTATTCGGCGGCGGTCTGGCCCAATGGCATACGATTTCGAGCCTGATCTATCTGGTGCAGGCGCTGTTCGGTCTGGCCTACATTTGGCAGAACGACTGAAGCAGCAATGAAAAAGGCCGGCGGATGCCGGCCCTTTGCATTGGATGTTACACAAGCAGGGCTCAGCCCTTTTTCTTGGCCTTCGGCAGGCTGATTTTCGGCTTGTCGCCATCGCTGGCACGGTAGATCAGCAGCAGTTTGCCGATGTGCTGGACGGCGGATGCGCCGAGTTCACGGCAGATCGTCTGCAGGAATTCTTCGCGCAGTGCGCGGTCGTCGCCGAGGACACGGATCTTGATCAGCTCGTGCGCATCGAGGTTGACGGCGATTTCGCGCAGGACCGCATCGGTCAGGCCCTGGTTGCCGATCATCACCACCGGATTCAGGTGATGCGCGAGGCCGCGCAGGTGGCGGCGTTGATCCGCAGTGAGTTCCATGCTTCAATTCCTTGATTAAACAGGCAAGTTTACCCGATGGCACGTAGCAAGACCAGTAACGCATGGCTGCAGGAACATGTGAACGACCAGTACGTTCAAATGGCGCAGAAGGATGGCTATCGCGCCCGGGCCGCCTACAAGCTTACCGAAATCAACGACAAGGACCGGTTGATCAAACCCGGGATGTGGGTTGCCGACCTCGGCGCCGCACCGGGCAGTTGGTCGCAGGTCGCGGCCAGACTTGTCGGCGACAAGGGGCGGGTGTTCGCGCTCGATATACTCGAGATGGCTTTCATCCCCGGTGTCGAGTTCATTCAGGGCGATTTTCGCGAGGATGCCGTGCTCGCGCAGTATCTGGCGTTACTCGACGGACGGCAGGTGGACCTTGTGATCTGCGATATCGCCCCCAATATCAGTGGCAATGCTGTGACCGACCAGGCCCGTTCGATGCATTTATGCGAACTGGCGTTGCAATTTGCCCAGGATCACTTGAAACCTGGCGGCGATTTCCTGGTCAAGGTATTTCAGGGCTACGGCTATAACGAGTACATGGCCGAAATGCGCTCCACTTTCACCCAGGTTCTCACACGCAAACCCAAGGCGTCGCGGGACCGCAGCACGGAAATGTACCTACTTGGCAAGCAGAAGAAGGCATGAGCGGAGTAGAATCCGCACTGACATCGTCGATCCGGCGCGCATGCAGCAAGGAGTAAGGCCGTGAACAACCTCGGCAAGAATATCGCTATTTGGCTGATCATCGGTCTTGTACTGATGACGGTCTTCAACCAATTCACCAAGCGGCAAGAGACGTCGAACCAGGTTGCGTATTCGCAATTCATGGCTGACGTCGAAGGCAATCGCATCGCATCGGTCGAGATCGAAGGCAATCCGCTGCGTGGCCAATGGATTCGCGGCCAACGCACCGATGGCAGCAAGTTCTCGACGCTGGCGCCGTTTGACTTCCGTCTTGTCGATACGCTGATCAAGCACGACGTCAAATTCGCCGCCAAGGCTGAAGAAGAGCCAAGCCTGCTGATGAGCATCTTCATCAACTGGTTCCCGATGCTGCTCTTGATCGGCGTATGGATCTTCTTCATGCGACAGATGCAGGGCGGCGGCAAGGGCGGGGCGTTCAGCTTCGGCAAGAGCCGTGCGCGCATGCTCGACGAAGGCACCAATGCGGTAACCTTCGCCGACGTCGCCGGTTGCGATGAGGCCAAGCAGGACGTGGCCGAAATCGTCGATTACCTGCGTGATCCGAGCAAGTACCAGAGCCTCGGTGGCCGGATGCCGCGCGGCATCCTGATGGTCGGCTCGCCGGGTACCGGTAAAACCTTGCTCGCCAAGGCCATCGCCGGCGAAGCCAAGGTGCCGTTCTTCTCGATTTCGGGCTCGGACTTTGTCGAAATGTTCGTCGGTGTCGGTGCTGCCCGCGTTCGTGACATGTTTGAAAACGCCAAGAAGAATTCGCCGTGCATCATCTTCATCGACGAAATCGACGCCGTCGGTCGCCAGCGTGGCGCCGGTCTTGGCGGCGGTAACGACGAACGTGAGCAAACGCTGAACCAGATGCTGGTCGAGATGGATGGCTTCGAGGGCAACTCGGGCATCATCGTCATCGCCGCGACCAACCGTCCGGACGTCCTCGACCCGGCGCTGTTGCGCCCGGGCCGCTTCGACCGTCAGGTGGTCGTGCCGCTGCCGGATATCCGCGGTCGCGAGCAGATCCTTGCCGTGCACATGCGCAAGGTGCCGATCGCCAACGACGTCGATGCGTCGGTGCTGGCGCGCGGTACGCCGGGCTTCTCCGGCGCCGATCTGGCCAACCTCGTCAACGAGTCGGCGCTGTTCGCCGCGCGTCGCAGCAAGCGCCTGGTCGACATGGACGACTTCGAGTCGGCCAAGGACAAGATCATGATGGGCGCCGAGCGTCGCAATATGGCGATGAGCGAGGACGAAAAGAAGAACACCGCCTACCACGAGTCGGGTCATGCGGTGGTCGCCAAACTGCTGCCGAAGTCCGATCCGGTGCACAAGGTCACGATCATCCCGCGTGGTCGCGCGCTGGGCGTGACGATGCAGTTGCCGGAAGAAGACCGCTACGCCTACGACCGTGGCTATCTGCTGGATCGGATTGCGATCCTGTTCGGTGGCCGGATCGCCGAAGAGTTGTTCATGAACCAGATGACCACTGGCGCCAGCAACGACTTCGAACGTGCGACGCAGATGGCGCGTGACATGGTGACCCGTTACGGGATGAGCGATCGACTCGGCCCGATGGTTTACGGTGAGAACGAAGGCGAGGTTTTCCTCGGCCGCTCGGTCACCACGCACAAGAACCTGTCGGAAACGACGATGCAGCAGGTTGATGGCGAAATTCGTCGCATCATCGACGAGCAGTACAAGCTGGCGCGCCGCTTGCTCGACGAGAACCGCGACAAGGTCGAGGCCATGACGAAGGCGCTGCTCGAATGGGAAACCATTGACGCCGAGCAGATCAACGACATCATGGATGGCCGCGAACCACGCCCGCCGAAGAATCCGCCGGCGCCGAAGTTGGCGCTGCCGTCGGACCAGAAGCCGAGCGGCGATGCGCCGGCGGCAACGACAACGCCGGCAGCCGAAAGCTGAGCCTGCTGGTTTGATGGAAAGGGCGACGCCACGGCGTCGCCCTTTTACTTGAGAGTTTCCGTATGTCCGAACTCCTGTGTGGCCGTTTCCGGCTTTCGCTCGCTCGTCCCTTGGTCATGGGTATCGTCAATGTCACGCCCGATTCGTTTTCGGATGGCGGTCGCTATGATTCGGTCGCCAAAGCGGTCGTGCAGGCCGAACGGCTCGTCAACGATGGTGCCGACATCCTGGATATCGGCGGGGAGTCGACCCGACCTGGCGCGGCGCGGATCCCCGACGACGAGGAGATCCATCGCGTCGTTCCGGTACTGCAGGCCCTGCAAAGCCTGAATGTCCCGTTGTCGATCGACACCTGTAAAACCGCGGTCATGCGCGCAGCACTCGACGCCGGTGTCGATCTGGTCAACGACATTGCCGCGCTGGAGGATGAAGGCGCGCTCGGCATCGTGGCCCGCTCGCAAGCGGCGGTCTGCCTGATGCACAAGCAGGGCGAGCCACAAGGCATGCAGGCGGCGCCGCATTACAACGATGTCGTCGCCGAGGTCGAGGCGTATCTGATCGAGCGCCGCGATGCCGCACTGGCCGCGGGGATAGACCGGCACCGGCTGTTGCTTGATCCGGGCTTCGGTTTCGGCAAGGCCTTCGAGCACAATGTTGCGCTGTTCAAGGCGCTGAACGGGCAGGCCGAGCGTGTGGGCGCGCCGTTGCTCGTTGGCGTATCCCGTAAAACCATGCTTGGCACGATTACCAATCGCGGCGTACCGGCGGAGCGCGTCAGCGCCAGTGTCGCTGCGGCGCTGCTAGCCGTGCAGGCCGGCGCAGCGGTGATTCGTGTCCATGATGTCAGGGAAACAGTGGATGCGATTAAGGTCTGGCAGGCCCTAAAATGAAGCCCATATCGCTCGATGCTGCGGAGCAGCAACGAGCGCCGGCACCGTACCGGTAAAACCAACAAAATCACAAAGAGAAACCAGATGGCTAGAAAATACTTTGGGACCGATGGCGTACGTGGCCTGGTCGGTGAGTACCCGATTACGCCCGATTTCGCGATGAAGCTCGGCTACGCCGCCGGGAAGGTGCTGGCCGCTGCCGAAAAGCGCGCGCCTGGCGATCATCCTGCGGTGTTGATTGGCAAAGACACCCGCGTGTCCGGCTATATGCTCGAGGCCGCGTTGCAGGCCGGCTTGAATGCGGCTGGCGTCGACGTTTACCTGACCGGCCCGTTGCCGACGCCGGGTGTCGCCTATCTGACTCGGGCGCTGCGTTTGTCGGCCGGTGTGGTGATCTCCGCTTCGCACAATCCCTATTACGATAACGGCATCAAGTTTTTCGGCGCCGGTGGCAAGAAGCTGGCCGACGATGTCGAGCTGGCGATCGAAGCTGCGATCGAAGAGCATCAGCCTTGCGTTGGCCCGAAGGCGCTTGGCAAGGCCAGACGCGTCACCGATGCGGTCGGCCGCTACGTCGAATTCTGCAAATCGACCTTCCCGAACGAGTTCGATCTGCGTGGACTCAAGCTCGTCGTCGATTGCGCCCATGGTGCGACCTATCAGGTTGCCCCATTCGTCTTCCACGAACTGGGCGCCGAAGTGATCGCGATGGGCGATAAGCCGGATGGCTACAACATCAACGAAGATGTCGGCGCCACCCACGTCGAGGCCATTCGCAAGAAAGTGCTGGCCGAAGGGGCCGACTACGGCATCGCGCTCGACGGCGACGGCGACCGGCTGATCATGATCGACGGTGACGGTTCGATCATCGACGGCGACATGCTGCTGTACGTGCTGGCGCGCTATCGTCAGGATCGCGGCACGCTGGGTGGTGGCGTCGTCGGCACGCTGATGACCAATCTGGGGGTCGAGAACGCGCTGATCGAGCGCGGGATCCCGTTCATCCGGGCCAAGGTCGGCGACCGCTACGTGCTTGAGCAGCTGGCCGAGCACGACTGGCTGCTCGGGGGCGAGGGGTCGGGGCATTTGCTGAGCCTCGATCGGCATACCACTGGCGACGGCATCGTGTCGGCGCTGCAGGTGCTGGAAGCGCTGATCGAACAGGGTAAACCGTTGTCGGCCTTCCGTGCCGAGCTGACGCTGTCGGGGCAGGTGCTCAAGAACGTGCGCATCGCCAAGGGCTTCGATCTGGCCGGTTCGGCCAAGATCAACGAAAAGGTCGCCAAGGCCGAAGAGGCCATGGGCCGGGCGGGGCGGGTGTTGCTGCGCGCTTCGGGCACCGAGCCGCTGATCCGGGTCATGGTCGAGCATACCGATCCGACCGTGGCGACCGAGTGGGCCGAGCGCATTGCGGCGGTGGTCGTCACCGAGGCCGCCGAGGAATAGTGGTTCGAGCGGTTCGACAAAAAAGCCACGGCATGCCGTGGCTTTTTTGTTGCCGGTCGGCGTTTAGCCGAATTTGCCGGTGATGTAGTCTTCGGTCGCCTTCTTCTTCGGCGTGGTGAAGATGCTGTCGGTTTCACCGACCTCGATCAGCTCGCCCAGATACATATAGGCGGTGTAGTCCGAGACGCGGGCGGCCTGCTGCATATTGTGGGTCACGATGGCGATTGTGTAGTCCTGCTTCAGCTCGTGCACCAGTTCTTCGATATGCGCGGTCGAGATCGGGTCCAGTGCCGACGTCGGCTCGTCGAGCAGCAGCACTTCAGGCTTGACCGCGACGGCGCGTGCGATGCACAGCCGCTGTTGCTGACCGCCCGACAGGCCAAGGCCCGACTGCTTGAGCTTGTCCTTCACTTCCTTCCACAGTGCTGCCTTCTGCAGCGCCCATTCGACCCGGTCGTCCATTTCGGACTTCGACATGCTCTCGTACAGCTTTACGCCAAAGGCGATGTTGTCGTAGATCGACATCGGAAACGGCGTCGGTTTCTGGAACACCATGCCGACCTTGGCGCGCAGCATGTTCAGGTCAACGCTCGGGTCGAGGACGTTGCGGCCGTTCATGATGATTTCGCCCTCGGCGCGCAGCTTCGGGTACAGGCCGTACATGCGGTTGAAAGTGCGCAGCAGCGTCGACTTGCCGCAGCCCGACGGGCCGATGAAGGCGGTGACCTTGCCTTCGCGGATATCGAGGTTGATGTTCTTCAGCGCGTGGAAGTTGCCGTAGTAGAAATTGAGGTTCTTGACGGCAAGTTTCGGATTCAGTGCTTGGGTCATGTCGGATCTCGGTATGGCTGATTCGGTGCGGTCAGTGCGACTTCGCCGGGCGGACGAGGACGCGTGCAATGATGTTGAGCGACAGGACGAACAGGCCGATCAGCAGTGCGCCGGCCCACGCCAGCGTGTGCCAGTCTTCGTACGGGCTCATTGCGTACTGGAAGATCACCACGGGCAGGTTGGCCATCGGTTCGTTCATGCCGGAGAAGAACTGGTTGTTCAGTGCGGTGAACAGCAGCGGCGCCGTTTCGCCGACGATGCGTGCCACGGCGAGCAGGATGCCGGTGACGACGCCAGCCTGGGCGGCGCGCAGGCTGATCTGCAGCACCATTTTCCATTGCGGTGCGCCGAGCGCGTACGCAGCTTCGCGCATGCTGTTCGGCACCAATCGCAGCATGTTCTCGGTCGTACGCACGACGACCGGAATCACCAGCAGCGACAGCGCCAGCGCACCGGCCCAGCCGGAGAAATGGCCGACCGTCGAGACGTAGACGTCATAGATGAACAGGCCGATGACGATCGACGGCGCCGACAGCAGGATGTCGTTGATGAAGCGCGTCGATGGTGCGAGCCAGCCGCGATCGCCGAATTCGGCAAGATAGGTGCCGGCGAGGATGCCAATCGGCGTGCCGATCGCAACGCCGCTTGCCGACATCGCCAGACTGCCGACGATGGCATTGGCCAGGCCGCCCGCGCTACCCGGTGCCGGCGTGGTCTGGGTGAACAGCGACGGTACCAGACCGGCCAGGCCGTTGCTGAACAGGGTGTAGAGAATCCAGAGCAGCCAGAACAGGCCGAAAGCCATCGCGGCAAGCGACAGCATCAGGCTCAGCTTGTTGATCAGGCGGCGGCGAAAATAAATAGTCATGTCGGTGCCCGTGAATCAGGAATGAACGCCGTCGGCCTTCTGCAAGCGCAACAGCAGCAGCTTGGAAAGCACGAGAACGACGAAAGTGATCAGGAACAGCAGCAGGCCGAGGTTGATCAGCGAAGCGGTATGCAGCGTGCCGGTGGCTTCGGTGAACTCGTTGGCCAGTGTCGCGGCGATCGAGGTGCCTGGATCGAACAGCGATTCGATCGCCTTGTGCGAGTTGCCGATCACGAAGGTGACGGCCATGGTTTCGCCGAGCGCACGACCAAGGCCGAGCATGACGCCGCCGACCACGCCGTGGCGCGTATACGGCAGTACGACGTTCCAGACGACTTCCCAGGTGGTGCAGCCCAGTCCGTAGGCCGATTCCTTCAGCATCGGCGGGACGACTTCGAAGACGTCACGCATCACCGAGGCGATGTAGGGAATCACCATCACCGACAGGATCAGCCCGGCGGCGAACATGCCGATACCCATCGGCGGGCCTTGAAACATCCAGCCGATCAGCGGTACGCCCGCCGTGTGCTCGGTCAGCCAGGGCTGGACGTTGTCGGCGAACCACGGGGCGAAAATGAACAGGCCCCACATGCCGAAGATGATCGACGGTACGCCGGCGAGCAGCTCGATGGCGATGCCGAACGGGCGGCGCAGCCAGGTCGGCGAGAGTTCGGTCAGAAAAATCGCAATGCCGAAGCTGACCGGTACGCCGATCAGCAGCGCAATGAACGACGATATCAGGGTTCCGGTAATCGAGTTCCAGCCGCCGAACTGTTCGGTGACCGGATTCCATTCGCTACCGGTGATGAAGCCGAAGCCGAACGCCCGGATGCTGGGCCACGCACCGTGGACCAGCGACAGGATGATGGCGAGTAGCAGCGCCAGCACCAAAAAGGCGAAAAAGCGGGTCGAGCCGCGAAAAACCATGTCCTGCAGCGCTTGCCGCTTCAGCCGTAACTCTTGGGGCGTCATGAACGTCTCCGGTTCCAATCAATGCAACAGGAGCCTCACGGGCTCCTGTCGCTGTTCGGTAGCGGCGATAGTCTAATCGACAGCGCCGGCTACCGCTTGCTGCCTTACTTCCAGATCGGCGCGTTGCTGGCGTCGGAAATCTGCTTCCACGAGCCGCGGATCACGTCCTTGACCGCGGCCGGCATCGGCACGTAATCCATATCGGCCGAGACCTTGTCGCCGTCCTTGTACGCCCAGTCGAAGAACTTCAGCACTTCAGCGCCGTTGACCGGCTTGTCCTGCTTCTTCTGCATCAGGATGAAGGTCGCGCCGGTGATCGGCCACGAATCCTTGCCAGCCTGGTCGGTCAGCACCACGCCAAAGCCCGGCGTACCCTTCCAGTCAGCGCTAGTAGCGGCCGCCTTGAAGGTCACGTCGTCCGGCTGGACAAAGTTACCGGACTTGTTCTGCAGCTGGGTGTAACCCATCTTGTTTTGCTTGGCGTAAGCGTACTCGACATAGCCGATGGCGCCCTTGATGCGTTGCACGTACTGGGCCACGCCTTCGTTGCCCTTGCCGCCGACGCCGGCCGGCCATTGTACCGACGCATCGTTGCCGACCTTGGCCTTCCAGTCAGCCGATACCTTGCTGAGGTAGTTGGTGAAAATCCACGTTGTACCCGAGCCGTCGGCACGGTGAACGATGGTCACGCCCAGATCCGGCAGCTTCACGCCCGGGTTGAGCTTGGCGATGGCCGGATCGTTCCACTTCTTGATCTTGCCGAGGAACAGGTCAGCGAGCACGGCCGGCGAGAGCTTGAGCTCGCCGCCCTTGACGCCTTCGATATTGACGACCGGCACTACACCGCCCATCACGGTCGGGAACTGCACCAGACCCGATTTTTCCAGTTCTTCTGCTTTCAGCGGCTTGTCCGATGCGCCGAAGTCGACGGTCTTCGCTTGAATCTGCTTGATGCCACCGCCCGAACCGATCGATTGGTAGTTCATGCCGACGCCGGTCTTGGCCTTGTACTGTTCCGCCCACTTCGCGTACAGCGGGTACGGGAAAGTCGCACCGGCGCCGGTGATGTCGGCGGCGCTAGCATACGCCGTGAACAGGCCGGCTGCGATGCCGAAGCCAACGAGCAGTTTGCGCCCAAACGTCATGATCGAATCTCCTGGGATTATTGGGGGTGGTGGATCGGTTGACGGGGTGCATCGTAGAGCTTCCATGTTTCCGAAATATTACAAGTCGGTCACATTGGCATCGGGTGGGTCGCTTGCGCCGCGACAAGCGGCATTTTCTAGATCTGACGTGGTTTGACGGGGGTAGGGCATGGGCTTAGAATCGAGGGCTTTTCCGGCGGGTGCTGCGACGCGTATGGCCAGGAAGCAAGTGATCGGCAACTGGAAGATGCACGGCAGTATCGGGCAGATTCGTTCGGTCCTGTCCGAAGTGTCGCGCGCCGAGCTGGGTGCGAATGTATCGGTCTGCGTGGCCTATCCCTATCTCGGGCTGGCCAAAACGCTGCTGAAGGACACCGCGGTACAGGTTGGGGCACAAGATGTGTGTGAATTCCACATCGGTGCTTATACCGGCGAGGTCTCGGCAGCGATGTTGGCCGATGTCGGTTGCGAGCTGGTGATCGTCGGGCATTCGGAGCGACGCCGCTATTTCGGTGAAACGAGTGAAACCGCTGCCCGTAAGGTCAGGGCGACGCTCGATGCAGGGCTTCTACCGGTATACTGCGTCGGTGAAACGGCCGAACAGCGCGAAAGCGGTATCGCCCATCAGGTGATTGCCGAGGAATTGCAGGTGCTGGCCGGTGTGCCGACCAGCCTCTACGCGGTGGCTTACGAGCCGTCGTGGGCGGTCGGAACGGGCGTGATTGCAACGCCCGAGCAGATCGCGGAAATGCACGCGTTCATCAAGCAAACGCTTGATGCACGTACCCGGGTGTTGTACGGGGGCAGTGTCAAGGCGTCGAATACGGCGCAGGTGTTGGCAGTCGACGGGGTCGATGGTGTGCTCGTAGGTGGGGCGGCGCTATCGGCAAGCGAGTTTCTCGAAATCTGTCGTATCGCTGGCTGATTGCAAAATTTATACCGCGGCGCTACAATTTTCGCCGCGTTAATACGAGCAAATATGGAACTTATTAAGACTCTGGTGCTGATCGTGAACGCGCTCTCCGCGATTGCGGTGATCGTTCTCGTGCTGATGCAGCATGGCAAGGGGGCCGACATGGGTGCGGCTTTCGGTAGCGGCTCCGCCGGTAGCCTGTTTGGCTCGTCGGGCTCCGCCAACTTCCTCAGCCGCAGCACGGCAGTGTGCGCCACGGTCTTCTTTGCTTCCTGCCTCGCGCTGGTGCTGGTCATGACCCCGTCCGCCAAGAAGGATTCGCTTGGCGTGATGAGCGGCGTCAAGCCGGTGGCCAGTCAGCCTGCTCAGTCCACGCAGAACAAGATTCCGGAATAAGCGTCCGCGCCCGCGACAGCTCATTCCTTGTGATTGGCCGACATGGTGAAATTGGTAGACACGCTATCTTGAGGGGGTAGTGGCTGCGGCTGTGTGAGTTCGAGTCTCACTGTCGGCACCATCATTCTGTAAAAAACCGGGGCAACCCGGTTTTTTTTCGAGCGTGGTAACAGTAAACCGGATGTCATGATCCGGTGTTGTCGTTAGTCAAAATCGTTCAAGAAAAAACGGGGATCCGCATGCTAGAGAACTACTTCCCCATTTTGCTGTTCCTGATCATCGGCCTGCTGGTCGGTGTCGCCCCGTTGTGTTTGGGGTGGGGGGTCGGCAAAGTGCTGGGGACCATTAAACCCGACACCGAAAAGCTGTTGCCGTATGAGTGCGGCTTCGATGCGTTCGAAGATGCCCGCATGCAGTTCGACGTGCGTTATTACCTCGTCGCCATTCTGTTCATCTTGTTCGACCTCGAAGTGGCCTTCCTGGTTCCCTGGGCTTTGGTGCTCAAGGATATCGGTAGCTTCGGTTTCTTCTCGATGATGATTTTCCTGACCATTCTGGTTGTCGGCTTCGTCTACGAGTGGATGAAGGGCGCCCTGGAGTGGGAGTGATCTGATGCAAGCACAAAACCTTGAGAAGGGCTTTTTGACGACCACGGTCGATACCGTCGTCAACTGGACCCGTACCGGCTCGCTGTGGCCGATGACGTTTGGCCTCGCCTGTTGCGCGGTCGAGATGATGCACGCCGGCGCGGCGCGGTATGACCTCGACCGTTTCGGCATCGTGTTCCGCCCGTCGCCTCGTCAGTCCGACCTGATGATCGTTGCCGGCACGCTGTGCAACAAGATGGCGCCGGCATTGCGTCGCGTCTACGACCAGATGCCCGAACCGCGCTGGGTGCTGTCGATGGGCTCGTGCGCCAACGGCGGCGGCTACTACCACTATTCGTACTCGGTGGTGCGTGGTTGTGACCGCATCGTCCCGGTCGATGTCTACGTGCCGGGCTGTCCGCCGACGGCCGAGGCATTGCTGTATGGCCTGATCCAGCTGCAGAACAAGATCAAGCGCACCAACACGATCGCGCGGAGCTGACCCGATGGCCACCCTGAATACCCTGATGGACAGCCTCGAGCGCGTGCTCGGCGACAAGCTCGCCAGCATCAAGTGCGTGTTTGACGAAGTGACGATCGAAATCAAGTCGGCCGACTTCCTCGCCGCCGCCACGCTGCTGCGTGATCACGCCGAGCTGCGTTTCGAATCCTGTGTTGACGTCTGTGGTCTCGACTACAGCGCGTACAAGGACGGCGTGTGGGAAGGTTCGCGCTTTGCCGCGGTGTACCACCTCAATTCCTACGCCAACAACCAGCGCCTGCGCGTGCGCATGTTTGCCCAGGACGACGATTTTCCGGTCGTACCGACCTCGGTCGAGATCTGGCCGGGCAACAACTGGTTCGAGCGCGAAGCGTTCGACCTGTACGGCATCGTCTTCGAAGGTCATCCGGACCTGCGCCGCATCCTGACCGACTACGGTTTTGTCGGCCACCCGTTCCGCAAGGACTTCCCGACCTCGGGTTACGTCGAAATGCGCTACGACCCCGAGCAGGGCCGCGTGATTTACCAGCCCGTCACCATCGATCCGCGCGAAATTACCCCGCGCATCATTCGCGAGGAGAACTACGGTGGCGTCTGAAATCCGTAACTACACCCTCAACTTCGGTCCGCAACACCCGGCCGCGCACGGCGTGCTGCGCCTGGTGCTCGAACTCGACGGCGAAGTCGTCGAACGTGCCGACCCGCACATTGGCCTCTTGCACCGCGGCACCGAAAAGCTCGCCGAGTCCAAGACCTACATCCAGTCGCTGCCGTATATGGACCGTCTCGACTACGTGTCGATGATGTCCAACGAGCACGCCTACTGCATGGCGATCGAGAAGATGTTGCAGCTCGACGTGCCGATTCGCGCGCAGTACATCCGCGTGATGTTCGACGAGATCACCCGCATCCTGAACCACCTGATGTGGATCGGCGCGCACGGTCTCGATTGCGGCGCGATGACGATCTTCCTGTACGCCTTCCGCGAGCGCGAAGACCTGATGGACGTCTACGAGGCGGTGTCGGGTGCGCGCATGCACGCCGCCTATTACCGTCCGGGTGGCGTCTACCGCGATCTGCCGGATTCGATGCCGCAGTACCAGGCGTCGAAAGTCCGCAATGCCGCGGCGATCAAGAAGCTCAATGAAAATCGCCAAGGCTCGATGCTCGATTTCATCGAGGACTTCACCAACCGTTTCCCGACCTATGTCGACGAATACGAAACGCTGCTGACCGACAACCGGATCTGGAAGCAACGGACCGTCGGTATCGGCGTGCTGACGCCGGAGCGTGCAATGGCGCTGGGCCTGACCGGCCCGATGCTGCGTGGTTCCGGCATCGCCTGGGACTTGCGCAAAAAGCAGCCGTACGAAGTGTACGACAAGCTCGATTTCGACATCCCGGTCGGCGTCAACGGCGACTGCTATGACCGCTATCTGGTGCGTATCGAAGAAATGCGCCAGTCCAACCGGATCATCAAGCAGTGCGTGAAGTGGCTGCGCGAGAACCAGGGTCCGGTCATTACCGACAACAGCAAGGTGGCGCCGCCGTCGCGTGAGAGCATGAAGACCAATATGGAGGACTTGATCCACCACTTCAAGTTGTTCACCGAAGGCATGCACGTGCCCGAAGGCGAGGCCTATGCCGCCGTCGAACACCCGAAAGGCGAGTTCGGCATTTACATGGTGTCCGACGGCGCCAACAAGCCGTACCGGCTGAAAATCCGCGCGCCGGGCTTTGCCCATCTGGCTGCGCTCGACGAAATGGCGCGTGGCCACATGCTGTCCGACGTCGTCGCCATCATCGGTACGCAAGATATCGTATTCGGGGAGATTGACCGCTAATGGTTACCAGCAATCAGGCACCGACGCTGAGTGCCGAATCGCAAGCGCAGATCGACCGCGAGTTGGCCAAGTATCCGGCCGACCAGCGTCGCTCCGCGCTGATGAGCGCGCTGCGCATCGCCCAGGTCGAGCACCGTTGGCTCTCGAATGAGCTGATCGCCGTGGTCGCCGACTATGTCGGCGTGCCGCCGATCGCCGCGATGGAAGTGGCGACGTTCTACAACATGTTCGACCTCAAGCCGGTCGGTCGTCACAAGATCACCGTCTGCACCAATCTGCCCTGTGCGCTCTCGGGCGGCTACCAGGCGGCCGATCACCTGAAGCAGAAGCTCGGCATCGGTTTCAATGAAACCACCGCCGACGGCAAGTTCACGCTGAAGGAAGGCGAGTGCATGGGCGCCTGCGGTTACGCACCGGTGCTGCTGGTGAATAACCACAGCATGTGCAACCACATGACGCCGGACGCGATCGACAAGAAACTGGCGGAGCTCGAATAAGATGACCGTTTATGTCAAAGGCGTCGTGTTCGAGGGCGTTGATCTCGACGATCAGAACAGCTGGAAACTCGACGCGTACGTGCAGCGTGGCGGTTATGCCGCGCTGAAGAAAATCATTGCCAACAAGATCACCCAGGACGAAGTCATCGCCGAGATGAAGGCGTCGGGTTTGCGTGGTCGCGGCGGTGCGGGCTTCCCGACCGGGCTGAAGTGGTCATTCATGCCGCGCAGCTTCCCGGGCCAGAAGTACCTCGTCTGCAATACCGACGAAGGCGAGCCGGGTACCTTCAAGGATCTGGACATCCAGATGTACAACCCGCACGCGCTGATCGAAGGCATGATCATCGGCGCGTATGCGATGGGCATCAGCGTCGGGTACAACTACATCCACGGCGAAGTGTTTGCTGCGTACGAGCGCTTTGAAGTCGCGCTGGAAGAAGCCCGTGCGGCCGGTTTCCTTGGCGACAACATTCTCGGTTCGGATTTCTGCTTCCAGCTGCACGGCCATCACGGTTACGGCGCCTATATCTGTGGCGAAGAAACCGCCTTGCTCGAATCGCTCGAAGGCAAGAAAGGCCAGCCGCGCTTCAAGCCGCCGTTCCCGGCGAGCTTCGGCCTGTACGGCAAACCGACGACGATCAACAACACCGAGACCTTCGCGTCGGTGCCGTACATCATCCGCGAAGGCGGGCAGAAGTTCCTCGAACTCGGCAAGCCGAACAACGGCGGTACCAAGCTGTTCTCGGTTTCGGGTCACGTGAACCGTCCGGGCAACTACGAGATTCCGCTCGGCACGCCGTTCAGCGAACTGCTGGAAATGTGCGGTGGCATGCGCGACGGCAAGAAGCTGAAAGCGGTCATTCCGGGTGGTTCGTCCGCACCGGTGCTGCCGGCTGACATCATCATGCAGTGCACCATGGATTACGATTCGATCTCCAAGGCGGGATCGATGCTCGGTTCGGGTGCGGTCATCGTCATGGACGAGACCACCTGCATGGTCAAGGCGCTCGAGCGGCTGTCGTACTTCTACTTCGAAGAGTCGTGCGGCCAGTGCACACCATGCCGTGAAGGCACCGGCTGGCTGTACCGCGTCGTGCACCGGATCGAGCAGGGTCTGGGCCGTCCGGAAGACCTCGACTTGCTGTTGTCCGTCGGCGGCAATATCGCCGGCCGGACGATCTGCGCGCTCGGCGACGCAGCGGTGATGCCGGTGCAGGGGATGCTCAAGCATTTCCGCAGCGAATTCGAACACCACATCGAACACAAGCAGTGCCTGGTTTCGGGCTACTGAGTGGGTTTGGTCAAAAATTTGCCATTGAATCGAGTCGATCATGCTGGAAATTGAAATCGACGGTAAGAAACTGACAGTCCCGACGGGTAGCACCGTGATGGACGCCGCCAATTCCATTGGCGTGCACATCCCGCACTTCTGCTACCACAAGAAACTGTCGATTGCCGCGAACTGCCGGATGTGCCTGGTCCAGGTCGAAAAAGCGCCGAAACCGCTGCCCGCCTGTGCCACCCCCGTTACCGACGGGATGAAGGTCTATACCCACTCCGATATGGCCGTGAAGGCCCAGAAAGGGGTGATGGAATTCCTGTTGATCAACCATCCGCTCGACTGCCCGATCTGCGATCAGGGCGGCGAATGCCAGTTGCAGGATCTGGCGGTGGGTTACGGTCAGTCGGGCTCGCGCTACGAGGAAGAAAAGCGCGTCGTCGCCAACAAGAATCTCGGTCCGCTGATCTCGACCGACATGACGCGCTGCATTCACTGCAGCCGCTGCGTGCGCTTTACCGAAGAGATCGCCGGCTACCAGGAGCTCGGCATGCCGGGCCGTGGCGAGCATACCGAGGTGATGAGCTTCATCGGCAAGACCGTGAACTCGGAAATCTCCGGCAACGTCATCGACCTGTGCCCGGTCGGCGCGCTGACCAGCAAGCCGTTCCGCTACAGCGCACGGACGTGGGAGCTGTCGCGCCGCAAGAGCGTAGGCGCGCATGACGGCCTCGGTGCCAATCTGGTCGTTCAGGTGAAGAACAACCAGGTGATGCGCGTTCTGCCGCTCGAAAATGAAGAAGTCAACGAATGCTGGCTCTCCGACCGTGACCGCTTCAGCTACGAAGCGCTGAACAGCAATGCCCGCCTGACGCAGCCGATGGTCAAGGACGGCGGCGAATGGAAGGTCGTCGGTTGGCAGGAAGCGCTCGAGCTGGTTGCGACCAAGCTCAAGGGCATCACCGCCAGCCACGGCGCCGACAGCGTTGCCGCGATCGCCTCGCCGAACAGCACGCTCGAAGAACTGTACCTGCTGCGCAAGTCGCTCGCCGGTCTGGACATCCGCAACCTCGAGGCGCGTACCCGCCTCGGCGACGTGCGTTTCGAGACCAAGGCGGCTGGCTGGCTTGGCCAGAGCATCGTCGATCTCGCTGCGAGCGAATCGCTGCTGGTGATCGGTTCGACGCTGCGCAAGGAACAACCGCTGCTGGCCCAACGTCTGCGCCAGTCGGTGAAGAAGGGCCTCAAGCTCGCGCTGATCAACCCGCATGACGACGAGTTGCTGACCAAGATTGCCGGCAAGCTGGTCGTCCGCCCGGACCAACTGGTCGAAGGCGTGCTCGCCGTGCTGAAGGCCGCGCTTGAGATCACCGGCAAGACCGTGCCGGCCGAGATCGATCTGGCAGGTGTTGAAGTGTCGAGCGACGCGCGTGCGCTGGCCGAGCTGATCGTCGCCGGCGAGAAGAAATCGCTGGTGCTCGGCAATATCGCGCTGCAACACGAGCGTGCCGCCGAACTGCATGTCGCTGCCGCTGCGCTGGCCGAGATCGCCGGTGCGACGCTGGGTCTGCTGCGTGATGGCGCCAACAGCGTCGGCGCCGACATCGTCGGCTTCGCAACGGGCAAGGATCTGATCGCTGCGAACAAGAAGGCTTATGTGTTGCTGCACAGCGAGCTGGCCGATCTGAAGCGCGGCGCCAAGGCCGCATTCGCCGGTGCCGAGTTCGTCGTTGCGATGACGTCGTTCGCCGACGAGGCACGCGACTACGCCGATGTACTGCTGCCGGTGTCGCCGTTCTCGGAAACCTCGGGCACCTTCGTCAATATGGAAGGCCGTCCGCAGAGCTTCAACGGTGTCGTCCGTCCGCTGGGCGAAACCCGTCCGGCGTGGAAGGTGCTGCGCGTGCTCGGCAACATCCTCGGTCTGAACGGTTTCGACTACGACAGCTCGGAAGCCGTGCGCGCCGACGTGCTCGATGGCGATATCGCCAAGGTGCTCGACAACGCACCGGCCAAGGCCGTTGCCGTCAAGGCGCAGGCTGCCGGCGGTCTGGTTCGCCTCGCCGAAGTGCCGCTGTATGAAAGCGATGCGCTGGTTCGTCGTGCGCCGAGCCTGCAGGCGACCGTCGATGCCGAAACCGCTGCGCAACTGCGTGCGAACGCGGCCACGCTGGCTCAGTTCGGTCTGGTCGCCGGCGGCAACGCCCGCGTTCAGCAGGGCGGGGCGGCAGTGACGCTGGTCGTTGCTGAAGACGCGGGCCTGCTTGACGCCGTGGTGCGCGTGCCGTTCGGCCGTGCAACGCTGGCGCTCGGTTCGGGCGTGATCGAAGTAGCCAAGGCATAAGGGGACAGGCATGGAATTTCTGCAAACCACGCTGGGCCTCAATGCAAGCCTCGCTTTCTTTCTTTGGACCTTGGCGAAGATCCTTTGCATCGTGTTGCCGATTTTTGGCGCCGTTGCTTACCTGACGCTCGCCGAGCGCAAGGTGATCGGCTACATGCAGATCCGGATCGGCCCGAACCGGGTCGGCCCCTTCGGTCTGCTGCAACCGATCGCCGACGGCGTGAAGCTGCTGCTGAAGGAAATCATCGCGCCAAGCGCCGCAAGCAAGGGCTTGTTCTTCCTTGCGCCTATCATGGTGCTGATGCCGGCCCTGGCCGCCTGGGCGGTCGTGCCGTTCTATCCGGGCTTCGTCGTCGCCGACGTCAATGTCGGTCTGCTGTACGTGATGGCGATCACCTCGATGGGCATCTACGGCGTGATCATCGCCGGCTGGGCGTCGAACTCGAAGTACGCTTTCCTCGGCGGTCTGCGTGCCGCCGCACAGGTGGTGTCGTACGAACTGGCGATGGGCTTCGCGCTGGTTGGCGTGATCATGGTGTCGGGTTCGCTCAACCTCACCGAGATCGTCAACCAGCAAGGTCACGGTATCGCCGGTGGTTCGATCCTGTCGTGGAATTTGATCCCGCTGCTGCCGCTGTTCGTCGTCTACTTCATCTCTGGCGTTGCCGAAACCAACCGCGCGCCGTTTGACGTGGTTGAAGGCGAATCGGAAATCGTCGCAGGTCACATGATCGAGTACTCGGGCATGAGCTTCGCGCTGTTTTTCTTGGCCGAATACGCGAACATGATCCTGATCTCGGCCATGGCCTCGGTGATGTTCCTCGGTGGCTGGCTCAGCCCGTTCCCGAGCTCGTGGGCGATCATCGGTGCGCCGAGCTTCCTGTGGTGGGTGCTCAAGGTCGCGTTCCTGTTGTTCTGCTTCCTGTGGTTCCGCGCCACGTTCCCGCGCTATCGCTATGACCAGCTGATGCGTCTGGGCTGGAAGGTGTTCATCCCGGTGACGCTGGTGTGGATCGTTCTGATCGGCGCGTGGATGCAAACCCCGCTGTCGCTGTGGAAGTAAGCAGGAGATAGACATGGAAAAAATTGCTCATTTCTTCAAGACCTTCCTGCTGGTCGAACTCGTCAAGGGGCTGATGCTCACGGGTCGGCACTTCTTCCAGCGCAAGATCACGGTGCAGTTCCCCGAGGAAAAGACGCCGTACAGCCCGCGTTTCCGCGGTCTGCACGCCCAGCGTCGCTATGCCAACGGCGAAGAACGCTGCATTGCCTGCAAGCTGTGCGAAGCGGTATGCCCGGCGATGGCGATCACGATCGAATCCGAAGCGCGCGAGGACGACAAGACCCGTCGGACCACGCGCTACGACATCGACCTGACCAAGTGCATCTTCTGCGGTTTCTGCGAAGAAGCCTGTCCGGTTGACGCGATCGTCGAAACGCACATTCTCGAGTACCACGGCGAGAAACGCGGCGACCTGTACTACACCAAGCCGATGTTGCTGGCGGTGGGTGACAAGTACGAAGCGCAGATCGCTGCCAACAAGGCGGCCGACGCCAAATACCGTTAACAGGGCCGATTCGCTATGACCGAAGTTATTTTCTATGTGTTCGCCGCGATCCTGCTGTTTGCAGGCTTGCGGGTGATCACCGCCAAGAACCCGGTGCACGCCGCGTTGTATCTGGTGCTGTCGTTCTTCAACGGCGCCGCGCTGTGGATGCTGATGCAGGCCGAGTTCCTCGCGGTGTCGCTGATCGTCGTCTACGTCGGCGCGGTGATGGTGCTGTTCCTGTTCGTGGTGATGATGCTCGACATCAACTTCGAGGAGCTGCGCAAGGGCTTCTGGAAGTATGTGCCGGTTGCCGGCACCGTCGCGGTGGTGATGGCGGTTGAAATGGTGCTGATCCTCACGCACCGTGCCGCGCAGATCGAAGGCGCGCAACTCGTTGAACACCCGGCCGGTTACAACAACGCCAAGGTGCTCGGCCAGCTGATTTACACCGACTACTTCCTGCCGTTCCAGCTTGCTGCAGTGTTGCTGCTCGTCGGCATGATCGCCGCGATCGCGCTGACGCTCAGAAAGCGCAAGAACACCAAGTACATCAACCCGGCCAGCCAGATCCAGGTCAAGCGGAACGATCGCGTCAAGATCGTTTCGATGCCGGCCGAAGAACGTCCGAGCGTCGAGGCCCCCAAGGCCGACGATGGTCAGGCATAAGCGGCAGGGGAGCATTACAACGTGATCACACTCACTCACTACCTTGTGCTGGCGGCAATCCTGTTTGCGATTTCCGTATTCGGCATCTTCATGAACCGCAAGAACCTGATCGTGTTGCTGATGGCGATCGAGCTGATGCTGTTGGCGGTCAACATGAATTTCATCGCCTTCTCGCAATTCCTCGGGGATGCCGCGGGCCAGGTCTTCGTCTTCTTCATTCTGACCGTGGCGGCAGCCGAATCGGCCATCGGCCTTGCGATCCTCGTCGTGCTGTTCCGCAGCCTGCGTTCGATCGACGTCGAAGACCTCGATAGCCTCAAGGGCTGACCCGATAACAAGATCGACATAACAGGTATTGCCAATGGACATGAAAACGATCTACCTGCTCATCCCGCTCGCGCCCTTGTTCGGCGCGCTGGTGGCAGGTCTCTTCGGCTGGGCGATCAGTCGCCGCGCCGCACACTGTGTAACGATTGCCGGCGTTGCGGTGTCGTTCTTGCTCTCGGCCTTTGTACTGAAAGGCATCATTCTGGACGGCGTAGAGCCGTTCAACGGCACGGTCTACACCTGGCTGACGGTCAACGGCGTTGAATTCAACGTCGGTTTCCTCGTCGACAGCCTGACCGCGATGATGATGTGCGTGGTGACCTTCGTCTCGCTGATGGTGCACCTCTATACCATCGGCTACATGCAGGAAGACCCGGGCTACAACCGTTTCTTCAGCTACATCTCGCTGTTCACCTTCTCGATGCTGATGCTGGTGATGGCCAACAACTTCGTCCAGCTGTTCTTCGGCTGGGAAGCGGTGGGTCTGGTCTCGTATCTGCTGATCGGCTTCTGGTTCAAGCGCCCGACCGCGACGTTTGCCAACCTGAAGGCCTTTCTGGTCAACCGCGTCGGTGACTTCGGTTTCCTGCTCGGCATCGGCCTGGTGCTGGCGCATTTTGGCACGCTGGACTACGCCGCCGTGTTCGCACAGGCGCCGGCGCTGAAAGACGCGATGATCTCGCTGTTCCCGGGTGTTGAATGGTCGCTGCTGACGGTCACCTGCATCCTGCTGTTCGTCGGCGCAATGGGCAAGTCGGCCCAGTTCCCGCTGCACGTGTGGCTGCCGGACTCGATGGAAGGTCCGACGCCGATTTCGGCACTGATCCACGCCGCGACGATGGTGACCGCCGGCATCTTCATGGTGACGCGCATGTCGCCGTTGTTCGAGCTGTCGGACACCGCGCTGAACTTCATCCTCGTGATCGGTGCGATTACCGCGCTGTTCATGGGTTTCCTCGGCATGATCCAGAACGACATCAAGCGCGTGGTCGCGTACTCGACGCTGTCGCAGCTCGGCTACATGACGGTTGCGCTCGGTGCTTCGGCTTACTCGGTCGCGGTGTTCCACCTGATGACGCACGCCTTCTTCAAGGCGCTGCTGTTCCTTGGTGCGGGTTCGGTGATCATGGGCATGCACCATGATCAGGACATCCGCAATATGGGTGGCCTGCGCAAGTACATGCCGATCACCTGGATCACCTCGCTGCTCGGTTCGCTGGCACTGATCGGTACGCCGTTCTTCGCCGGTTTCTATTCGAAGGATTCGATCATCGAAGCCGTCGCCGAATCGCACCTGCCGGGCGCGGGCTTTGCCTACTTCGCCGTCGTTGCCAGTGTGTTCGTGACCGCGTTCTACTCGTTCCGGATGTACTTCCTCGTGTTCCACGGCAAGGAGCGCTGGATGGCGAAAGACCATCACGCGCATCACGATGCCGATTCGCATGACGAAGACGAACATCACCACGGCCTGGGGCCGAACGACAAGCCGCACGAGTCGCCGTGGGTCGTGACGCTGCCGCTGGTGCTGCTGGCGATCCCGTCGGTGCTGATCGGTTACTTCGCAATCCAGCCGATGCTGTACGGCAACTTCTTCGATGGCGTGATCTTCATCAATCATGAAGCCCACCCGACGATGGAAATGCTCAAGGAAGAGTTCCACGGCCCGCTGGCCATGGTGATCCACTCGTTCTCGACGCTGCCGCTGTATCTGGCCGCTGCGGGTGTGGCTGCGTCCTATCTCTTCTACATGATGATGCCGGCGATTCCGGCCGCGATCGACCGCTTCTTTACCGCGATCGGCGTGCGCAAGCTTATGGAAGAGAAGTACTACATGGACCATCTGTACATCAACGGTTTCGCCGCCTTCGGCCGCGTGCTCGGTACGCTGTTCTGGAAGGTCGGTGACGTGCTGCTGATCGACGGGCTGATGGTCAACGGTACGGCCAAGGTGGTTGGCTTCTTCTCGAAGGTCACTCGCCGTCTGCAAACGGGTTACATCTATCACTATGCGTTCGCGATGATTCTCGGCGCGCTGGTGCTGATGACCTGGTGGCTCGGTGGCGTGCTGGTTAGCCAGTAAGCTCGGTTTGAATTGATAACAAGTAGGTAAACTATGACGGGTAATCTTCTGAGCCTGACGATCTGGGTGCCGATCGTCGCCGGCCTCGTCGTGCTCGCAACGGGGGGAGACCGCAACGCCAACGCCGCGCGCTGGCTTGCTGTCCTCGGTGCGCTGGCCGGCCTTCTGGTCTCGGTGCCGCTCTATACCGGTTTCGACACGCTCAACGGCGGCTTGCAGTTCGTTGAGTCGACGCCGTGGATCTCGATGTTCAACATCAACTACGCGCTCGGCGTCGACGGTTTGTCGGTGCTGTTCGTGATCCTCAACAGCTTCACGACGCTGATGGTCGTGATCGCTGGCTGGCAGGTGATCCAGAGCCGCGTGGCGCAATACATGGCCGCATTCCTGATCATGTCGGGCCTGATCAACGGTGCATTCGCTGCCACCGATGCGATCCTGTTCTATGTGTTCTTCGAAGCGATGCTGATCCCGATGTACCTGATCATCGGTGTCTGGGGTGGTCCGAACCGGATTTACGCGTCGGTGAAGTTCTTCCTGTACACGCTGCTCGGCTCGCTGCTGACGCTGGTGGCCTTCGTCTACCTGTACATGCAGGCCGGCGGCAGCTTTGTGATCGCCGACTTCCAGCGCCTGCCGCTGGGCATGGGCGCGCAGGTGATGCTGCTGATCGCGTTCTTCTTCGCGTTTGCGGTGAAGGTGCCGATGTGGCCGGTCCACACCTGGCTGCCGGATGCCCACGTCGAAGCACCGACCGGTGGTTCGATGGTGCTGGCGGCGATCACGCTGAAGCTGGGCGCTTACGGCTTCCTGCGGTTTGCTCTGCCGATCGCACCGGACGCCTCGCGCGAATACGCCTGGGTCTTCATCGTCTTCTCGCTGATCGCCGTGGTGTACATCGGCCTCGTCGCGCTGGTGCAGACCGACATGAAGAAGCTGGTCGCCTATTCGTCGATCTCGCACATGGGTTTCGTGACGCTGGGTTTCTTCATGTTCGCTGGGGGTACGCAGCTGAACCCGTACGCGGTCGAAGGCGCCATCGTGCAGATGATCAGCCACGGTTTCGTCTCGGCGGCGATGTTCTTCTGCATCGGCGTGATGTACGACCGCGTGCACAGCCGCAAGATCGCCGATTACGGTGGCGTGGCCAACAAGATGCCGATTTTTGCTGCCTTCATGATGCTGTTCGCAATGGCCAACTCCGGCCTGCCGGGTACGTCGGGCTTTGTCGGTGAATTCATGGTCATCCTTGGCGCCGTGCAGGTGAACTTCTGGTACGCCTTCGCTGCGGCAACCACGCTGGTCTTCGGCGCCGGTTACACGTTGTGGATGTACAAGCGGGTGATCTTCGGCGATGTCGCCAATGATCATGTCGCCGAACTCAAGGACGTGAACAAGCGCGAATTCCTCGTGCTCGCCATCCTTGCCATCGCCGTACTCGGCATGGGTCTGTATCCGAAGCCGTTTACCGAAGTGATGCACCAGTCGGTCAATGACCTGATCTGGCACGTCTCGCAGTCCAAGCTCCAATAAAGAGTCACCGATGAATATCATGACCTGGTCCAGTCTCAACGCTGGCGTCGCGACCCCGGAGATCTTCCTGCTCTGTGCGACCTGCGCCATCCTGTTGATCGATGTATTCCTCAGCGATGCCAAGCGCCACATCAGCTACGTGCTGACACTGGCGACGCTGGTCGCAACCGGCTGCCTGCTGGTCGCCGGCTATTCGCTGCAACCGCAACTCGCATTCAACGGCATGTTCGTTGCCGATCCGCTGGCTTCGCTGTCAAAGCTCGGCATGGTGATTGGCGTCATCCTGATGCTGGTTTACGGTCGCGGTTACGCGGCCGTGCGCGGCTTGTTCCGCGGCGAGCTGTTCACGCTGACGCTGTGCGCGCTGCTCGGGATGATGGTGATGGCGTCGGCCGTCAACTTCGTCGTGCTGTACGTCGGCCTTGAGCTGCTGTCGCTGTCGCTGTATGCGCTGGTCGCACTGCAACGTGATTCAAGCCGTTCGACCGAAGCGGCGATGAAGTACTTCATCCTTGGCGCGCTCGCTTCGGGCCTGCTGCTGTACGGCATGTCGATGATCTACGGTGCGACGCAGAGCCTGGACGTCTTCGTGATCGCGCAAAAGATCGCCAACGACGAAGCCAATCGCCTGCTCGCCGTGTTCGGCATCGTGTTCATCGTCACCGGCCTTGGTTTCAAGCTCGGCGCCGTGCCGTTCCACATGTGGGCGCCGGACGTCTATGACGGCGCGCCGACGCTGATCTCGCAGCTGATCGGCTCCGCGCCGAAGGTCGCCGCGTTTGCCTTCACCATGCGCATCCTTGCGCAAGCACTCGAGGGCTTTGCGTTCGACTGGCGCTCGATGCTGATGGTGCTGGCCGTGCTGTCGCTGGTGATCGGCAACCTGACCGCGATCGCGCAGGTGAACATCAAGCGGATGTTCGCGTACTCGACGATCTCGCACATGGGCTTCCTGCTGCTGGGCATCATGGCGGCGACGCCGGGCGGTTATGCCGCTGCGTTTTTCTACGCGATGACCTATATGCTGACCGCAGCGGCCGGCTTCGGCATCATCATGCTGCTGTCGCGCGAAGGCTTCGAAGCCGACCAGATCGCCGATTTCCGTGGTCTGAACAAGCGCAGCCCCTGGTTTGCCGCGATGATGCTGATCGTGATGTTCTCGATGGCGGGCATTCCGGTCTTCGTCGGCTTCTTTGCCAAGCTGGCGATCATCCAGGCGCTGGTCGGCCTCGGCCTTGTCTGGCTGGCGGTGATTGCAGTGCTGATGTCGGTGATCGGTGCGTTCTATTACCTGCGCATCGTCAAGGTCATGTACTTCGAAGACCCGACCGATACCGCGCCGATTGCCGCTGGTACCGATGCCAAGCTGGTGCTGTCGGTCAACTGCCTGCTGCTGCTGGTCCTCGGCATGATGCCGGATCGGTTGCTGACCGCGCTGGCGACGGCCTTGCAGTTCTCGTTGCACACTGGCCTCTAAAGCACGCAATGCTGGAAGTGATCCTTCTGGGCACATTGGCGGCGTTGGCCGCCAATGTGCCTTTTGTTTCGGGGCGTCTGTTCGGTGTGCTGCGCGTAGCCGATAAGCATTTCGGCTGGCAGTTGCTCGAATGGGCGGTGTACTACCTGGCGGTAGGCGGGATTGCGTGGCTGCTCGAGTCGCGCCTGGCTACACCACACACGCAAAACTGGCAGTTCTACGTTACGACGCTGGCGATGTTTGCCGTTCTGTCGTGGCCTGGTTTTGTCTGGCGATTTTTCTGGCGTAAACCGGGACTGTAGTCGATAGGGCGAAGACCTTGTCGAATCAACGGCTTATCGACTTGGTTGTGAGATTTTTGCAGGAAGAGCTTGCGGGATCTTAGTCCAAAAGCTAATATGCAGTCCTTCGTTAGGCACGTAGCTCAGCTGGTTAGAGCACCACCTTGACATGGTGGGGGTCGTTGGTTCGAGTCCAATCGTGCCTACCAACGAATTTGGAGATCAAATCATGTTTCGAACTCGCACCACTATCCAACACTAAACGGATAGCCGTGCTGGCAGAATGATTTGATCGAATGAAAAAAAAGTGCGGCCTGGCCGCACTTTTTTTTTGTCCTCACGTATCGTTAACGACCTGATCCGGTCCAGTTCAAAGGCGCTCACCATGCCCGTCGTCACGCTCCCTGATGGTTCCCAACGCCAGTTCGATGCATCGCTGCGTGTGCACGACGTCGCTGCCAGCATAGGCGCCGGCCTGGCCCGTGCTGCACTGGCCGGCAAGGTCGACGGTCAGTTGGTCGATACCAGCTACCTGATCGATCGTGATGTGCAACTGGCGATCATTACCGATCGCGATGCCGAAGGACTGGAAGTCATTCGCCACTCGACCGCCCATTTGCTGGCGTACGCAGTGAAAGAGCTGTTCCCGGATGCACAGGTGACGATCGGCCCGGTCATTGAAGATGGCTTTTATTACGACTTCAGCTACAAGCGGCCGTTTACGCCCGAGGATCTGGCGCTGATCGAAAAGAAAATGTCCGAGCTGGCGAAGAAGGATCTGCCGGTCGAGCGTTACGAGCTGAGTCGCGACGAAGCGGTTGCCTACTTCAAAGGCATTGGCGAGGCGTACAAGGCCGAGATCATCGAGAGTATTCCGGCCGATCAGGTGCTGAGCCTGTACCGCGAGGGTGATTTCACCGACCTGTGCCGTGGTCCGCACGTGCCGTCGACCGGCAAGCTCAAGGTGTTCAAGCTGATGAAGGTGGCCGGCGCTTACTGGCGCGGCGACTCGAAGAACGAAATGCTCACGCGCGTCTATGGCACCGCATGGACCAAGAAGGAAGACCTCGAGACTTACCTGCATCGGCTGGAAGAGGCCGAGAAGCGCGATCACCGCAAAATCGGCAAGGCGCTGGACCTGTTCCATCTGCAGGACGAGGCGCCCGGCATGGTGTTCTGGCATCCGAAGGGCTGGTCGCTGTGGCAGTCGATCGAGCAGTACATGCGTCGCAAACTGAATCAGCATGGCTATCAAGAAATCCGCACACCGATGGTGATGGACCGGGTGCTGTGGGAAAAATCCGGCCACTGGGGCAACTACCGCGACAGCATGTTCACGACCGAGTCGGAAAAGCGCGATTACGCGGTCAAGCCGATGAACTGCCCGGGTCACATCCAGGTCTTCAATCAGGGCTTGCGCTCGTATCGCGATCTGCCGATGCGCTACGCCGAGTTCGGCTCGTGCCACCGTAACGAGCCGTCCGGCTCGCTGCACGGCATCATGCGCGTGCGCGGCTTTGTGCAGGACGATGCGCACATCTTCTGTACCGAGGCACAGGTCCAGCAGGAGGCCGCGGCCTTCATCGATCTGCTGAAAGAGGTGTACGCCGACTTCGGCTTCGACGAGATTCTCGTCAAGCTGTCGACGCGGCCGGAAAAGCGCATTGGCACCGAAGAGAGTTGGGATCGTGCCGAGGCGGCGCTGGCGACTGCGCTCGAATCCAAGGGTTTGACGTTCGAGTATCTGCCGGGCGAGGGCGCGTTCTACGGCCCCAAGATCGAGTTCACGCTGAAAGATTGCCTGGGCCGGTTGTGGCAATGTGGCACTTTGCAGATCGACCCGAACCTGCCCGAGCGCCTCGGCGCCGAGTACGTTGGTGAAGACAACGCCAAGCACCGGCCGATCATGCTGCACCGTGCGGTGCTCGGTTCGCTGGAGCGCTTCATCGGCATCCTGATCGAAAACCACGCCGGCGCCTTCCCGTTCTGGCTGGCGCCGACGCAGTTTGTCGTGATGAATATTTCCGAGTCGCAGCGCGAATACGCCGAATCGGTCGCCAAATTGCTGGGGCAACGAGGCTTCCGTGGTGACGCCGACTTGAGGAACGAGAAAATAACCTATAAAATTCGCGAACATAGCTTGCAACGCCTTCCCTACCAGCTCATCGTGGGCGACAAGGAGAAGGAGGCAGGCTTGGTGGCCGTGCGTAGCCGCAGTGGCGAGGATCTCGGGCAAATGACGCTTGAGGCGCTGATTGAGCGCTTCAATGGCGAACTGCTCTGAGGCTGTCCTCTGAAACGCACGGTTTTTCTTTTTCCGGATTTGGAGAACTGCAATAGCTGCGCAAGACAAAGAACCGCGAATCAACGGTGAAATCACCGGCCGCGAAGTGCGACTGCAAGGGGCCGAGGGTGAACAACTCGGTATCGTAAGCCTGTTCCAGGCGATGTCGATGGCTGAAGAAGCCGAACTCGATCTGGTTGAAATCGCCCCGAACGCGCAGCCGCCCGTTTGCCGCCTGATGGACTACGGCAAGTTCAAGTTCCAAGAGTCGAAGAAGAAGGCGGCGGCCAAGGCGAAGCAGAAGCAAATCCAGGTCAAGGAAGTCAAGTTCCGCCCGGGGACCGACGAAAACGATTACCAGGTCAAGCTGCGTAATCTGGTTCGCTTCCTCGAGGAAGGTGACAAGGCCAAGATCACGTTGCGTTTTCGCGGTCGTGAAATGGCCCACCAGGAAATCGGCATGGCGCAGCTCAAGCGCGTCGAGGCCGACCTGACCGAACTGGCCGTGGTTGAGCAGTATCCGCGCCTTGAAGGCCGGCAAATGGTGATGATGCTGGCGCCGAAGAAGAAGTAAGCGCTAGCGGTTCACAAGCATAACGGCGTGGCGACAGCCGCCGTCGAGTTCCGGAAACGGAATCGTTGTCGCAACAAAAGCGGGGTGGCGGGCTTTAAGTCTCTTTGGAGCGCCTGTTGCCCAATCCAACACAACTTGGAGTGCATTCCATGCCCAAGATGAAGACCAAGAGTAGCGCCAAGAAGCGCTTCAAGGTTCTTGGCGGCGGCGGCGTTAAGCGCAGCCACGCGTTCAAGCGCCACATCCTTACCAAGAAAACCACCAAAACCAAGCGCCAGCTGCGTGGCACTTCCATGGTCGACGCGTCGAACATGGGCCATGTACGCGCAATGTTGCCCTACGCGTAACTAAAGGAGAAAGAATATGCCTCGCGTTAAACGTGGTGTAACAGCCCGCGCACGTCACAAAAAAATCCTGAAACTTGCAAAGGGCTATCGCGGCCGTCGCAAGAACGTATACCGCGTTGCCAAGCAAGCGGTAATGAAGGCTGGCCAATACGCCTACCGTGACCGTCGTCAAAGGAAGCGTCAGTTCCGTACTCTGTGGATCGCCCGTATCAACGCGGCTTCCCGTGAGTGTGGTCTGGCGTACAGCCGCTTCATGAACGGTCTGAAGAAGGCCGGTATTGAAGTTGACCGCAAGGTGCTGGCGGATCTCGCCGTGTTCGACAAGCCGGCTTTTGCCAAGTTTGTTGAGCAAGCCAAGGTTAGCCTCGCTGCCTGATCGGTAAGTGCTTGAAGAGGGAGGCTTTCCGGCCTCCCTTTTTTATTCCCGTCGTTTGGGCAGTTTTGCCAAACCGGCGCCGACGAGATGCGATTCCCGAGCGTTCTGAACAGAACCTTCGTGAATCGTTTTTCCTGACCCATCCGGGACCCGACCATGGTTGCGAACGTACAAACCCTTCTCGATGAAGGCCTGGCCGCGCTGGCGGCGACGAACGACGCGCAAGAGCTCGAGAACGCCAAAGCGCGTTACATCGGCAAGGAAGGCGCGATCACCGCCTTGCTGCGTCAGCTGGGCGCCTTGCCGCCGGAAGAAAAGAAAACCTTTGGCGCCACGGTCAATCAGGCCAAGCAGGCATTCGAAGCCGCGCTGCAGGCCCGCCGTGATGCGCTGGCCGCCGACAAGCTGGCACGTCAACTGGCCGCCGAAGCGCTCGATGTCACCTTGCCCGGTCGCGGTTTGCCGTCGGGTGGTCTGCATCCGGTGACGCTGGTACAGCAACGCATCGAAGCACTGTTCCGTTCGATCGGCTTCGACGTCGCGGACGGTCCGGAAATCGAGAACGATTTCCACAATTTCGAAGCGCTGAATATCCCCAAGGATCACCCCGCCCGGGCGATGGCCGATACCTTCTATATCGAAGGCGAAGCCGGCGGTGAGCCGCTGGTGCTGCGCACGCACACCAGCCCGATCCAGGTGCGCTACATGCTGAACAATCAGCCGCCGATCAAGATCATTGCGCCGGGTCGCGTCTATCGCGTCGATTCGGATGCGACGCACTCGCCGATGTTCCATCAGATGGAAGGCCTGTGGGTCGAAGAGGGCGTGTCGTTTGCCGACCTCAAGAGCGTGATCGTCGATTTCCTGCGCAACTTCTTCGAGCGCGATGATCTGCAAGTGCGCTTCCGCCCGTCGTTCTTCCCGTTCACCGAACCGTCGGCCGAGATCGATGTGCTCGGCGAGCGCGGCTGGCTTGAAGTCGGTGGCTGCGGCATGGTGCACCCGAACGTGCTGAAGAACGTCGGCATCGATGCCGAGAAATACACCGGCTTTGCCTTCGGTATCGGTCTCGATCGTTTTGCGATGCTCTATTACGGCGTCAACGACCTGCGCTTGTTCTTCGAGAACGATCTGTCGTTCCTCGGCCAGTTCGAATAAGTCACTGCATTTCCCGAATTCCTTTTCCCATGCCTGAATGCGGCTGCCGCGAAGCGGTGGCTGCACTGATCGGAGCAAGCGATGAAATTTTCCGAACAATGGCTGCGCAGCTGGGTCGATCCCCAGCTTGATTCCGAGCAACTGGCGCACCTGCTGACGATGGCCGGCCTTGAGGTCGAAGAAAACGAACCGGCTGCGCCGGCTTTCGATAACGTCTTTGTCGCCGAGGTGCTGTCGATTGCCAAGCATCCGGACGCCGATCGCCTCAATATCTGCAGCGTCAATGTCGGCGAGGCCGAGCCGATCACCATCGTCTGCGGCGCGCCGAACGTGGCTGCGGGCCTGAAAGTGCCGTGCGCGCGCATCGGTGCGAACCTGCCCGGCGACTTCAAGATCAAGCGTGCCAAGGTGCGCGGTGTCGAATCGTCCGGCATGCTCTGTGCCGGCGACGAACTGGGCATTCCCGATGACGCCGATGGTTTGTTGATCCTGCCGGCCGATGCGCCGGTCGGTATGCCGATCCGCGATTATCTGAATCTTGACGACCGCCTGCTGACGCTGAAGCTCACGCCGAATCGCGCCGACTGCCTGTCGATCAAGGGCATCGCCCGCGAAGTCGCGGCACTGACCGGTGCCGAGGCCAAGCCTGTCGTTGCGCCGGCCGTTGCGCCGACCTTGGACGATGTGCGCACGGTCTCGCTGCGGGCTGGCGAGGCTTGCCCGCGCTACCTTGGTCGCGTGCTGCGCAACGTCAATACCCAAGCCGCAACACCGGACTGGATGAAACAGCGCCTGTTACGCTCCGGCATCCGTTCTATTTCGCCCGTCGTCGACGTGACCAATTACGTGCTGCTTGAGCAGGGCCAGCCGATGCACGCTTTCGATCTGGCCAAGATCGACGGCGGTATCCATGTCCGTTTCGCCGTCGCCGGTGAAGCGTTGACGCTGCTGAATGAAAAAGAAATCAAGCTCGACGCCGACATGCTCGTCATTGCTGACGACAAGAAGGCGCTGGCGCTGGCCGGTGTGATGGGCGGGCTGGATTCGTCGGTCGGTGATGCCACGCGTGAGCTCTTCCTTGAGTCGGCGTACTTCGCCCCGGCGGTGATCGCCGGCAAGGGCCGTCGCCTGGGCTTCTCGTCCGATAGCGCGCACCGCTTCGAGCGGGGCGTCGACTTCGGCGCCTGCCGCGATGCCCTTGAGCGCGCGACACAGCTGATTCTCGAGATCTGCGGCGGCGATGCCGGCCCGGTGACCGAGGCTGTCGCCGAGTTGCCGGCGCGCAAGCCGGTGGCGCTGCGCGTCTCGCGCGTTGCCAAGGTGCTTGGCGTGCAGCTGGCCGCTGAAGAGATCGTCGCCATCCTCGGCCGCATCGGCCTGCCGACGGCGCTGGCAGGTGATGTGATTACCGTGACGCCGCCAAGCTTCCGCTTCGATATCGAGATCGAGGAAGACCTGATCGAGGAAGTCGCCCGCGTCTACGGCTACGAAAACATCCCGGTCGCCGCATCGAATGCCAAGCTGGCGATGTTGCCGCTGCCGGGCGATGCGCGCTGCAAGATGGCGTTGAAGCACCTGCTGGTGGCGCGCGACTACCGCGAGGCGATCAACTACGCCTTTGTCGAAGCCAAGTGGGAGGCCGATTTTGCGGCCAATGCGACGCCAGTGAAGCTGATCAATCCGATTGCCAGCCAGATGAGCGTGATGCGCTCGACGCTGATCGGTGGCCTCGTTGCCGCGCTCAAGCATAATCTCAACCGCAAACAAGAGCGCGTGCGCCTGTTCGAAGTGGCGCGCGTTTTCAACGGCGTGGCCGCGGAAGTGCAGCCAGAGCGCATTAGCGCACTGGCATGGGGTGCACGTGCGCCCGAGCAGTGGGGCACGGGCAAGGACAAGGTCGATTTCTTCGATCTCAAGGCCGATGTCGAAGCGCTGATCGCACCGCGCGTAGCCGAATTCCGTCGCGCGAATCACCCTGCGCTGCATCCGGGCCGCGCGGCCGAAGTGGTGCTCGATGGCGCCGTGATCGGCGTGCTCGGCGAGCTGCATCCGCAGTGGGTACAGGCGTACGAACTGGGTCAGGCGCCGGTGTTGTTCGAGCTGGATGTCGCCGCCCTGTTGTCGGTGCAGCGGATCAAGGCCGAAGCGGTATCGAAGTTCCAACCGGTTCGCCGTGACCTTGCGCTGGTCGTCGATGAGAGCGTGTCGGTGGCCGAGCTGCAGGCCGCGTTCGCAACGGTGAAGAACCCGATCGTGACCGAAGTGGCCTTGTTCGACGTGTATCGTGGCAAGGGTGTCGAGGATGGGAAAAAGAGCCTTGCTTTCAAGGTGTTAATCCAAGATACTCGGAAAACTTTGACCGATGATGAGGTCGATGCCGCCGTGAATCAGCTGCTGCGCAAGGCAGAAACGTGCGGCGCGATGTTGAGGGCGTAATGCAGTACGGAACTACCACAATGACGCTGACCAAGGCCGACCTTGCCGACATGTTGTTCGACAAGGTAGGTCTCAACAAGCGCGAAGCAAAAGACATGGTCGAGGCGTTTTTCGAAGAGATTCGCCTCTCGCTGGCCGATGGGGACGTCGTGAAGTTGTCGGGTTTTGGCAACTTCCAGCTGCGCGACAAGCCGCAGCGCCCCGGGCGCAATCCCAAGACCGGGGAAGAGATCCCGATTTCCGCCCGCCGGGTGGTGACCTTTCACGCCAGCCAGAAGCTCAAGGGCTTAGTCGAAATCCACTATGCAAAGCACCAGCAACGTCGTTCCGACCAATGAACTGCCGTCGATCCCGGCCAAGCGCTACTTCACCATCGGTGAGGTAAGCGAGCTGTGCGGCGTTAAGCCGCACGTGCTGCGCTACTGGGAGCAGGAGTTCACGCAGCTCAAGCCGGTGAAACGGCGGGGCAACCGCCGCTATTACCAGCATCACGAAGTGCTGCTGGTGCGGCGGATTCGATCGCTGCTGTACGAGCAGGGCTTCACGATCAGCGGCGCGCGCAACCAGCTCGCGCATCTGGGCGAGGGCACGGCCGGCAGCAATGAAGTGACTGCGTCGGTACGGCAGGAACTACAATCCTTGCTCGACTGGCTCAAGCTCTAGCGCGGCGGCTGCGAAGTCGTTATACTTCGCAGCTCTCGGAATGTAGCGCAGCCTGGTAGCGCACTTGCATGGGGTGCAAGGGGTCGCGAGTTCGAATCCCGCCATTCCGACCAATGAAAACAAGGGCTTACAAACTTCGGTTTGTAAGCCCTTGTTGCATTTCTAGCCTGGAACCCGCATTCGGGCACAACTTCGGGTACAACCTCGCTGACCATAGGCCCTGAGTGGATGTTGGCTGTCCAAGGGCAAACACCCACGAGCAGGCAGGACGTGGCGTGGATGGAGGCACAGAAAGTCGCTTTTTCTAGGACTTCGCTCTACCGCTGGGGCAACGGCATACGGGCTTGACGGCGAATGCCAGCGGTGTGGAGCTACGGATATGTATGAGGAAGGCAACACCTCCAAATGCAGACAGGCAGGACACTTGCTGCGGCATGCCTTTTCACTAGACTCAGCGCCCGGCGATTCCGCCGACAGACTGAATCTGGAGAACCTGCACATAACCGAACAGCTTGCTCCCGACACCACCAAGCCCAAGCAAGCTCCCTGCTCTGGAGTACCGGCATCACCATCATGACGGTCAGTACGATTGCGTTGTTCATGCTGTATGGCTGGAGCGCTCACGGGCTGGTCAGCACCAGCGAAGGACTGGAATACAGGAACTACTTCGAGCTGCGGTAGATCTGCAGCGCAGTCTCGCTGGTTGGGGTGTTGATTGGTGATATCTCGACCGCAGCAGGAACGCTCATTCACGACCTGCGGTCGCGTCCGGGCGCTGATATTCAACATCGACGTGGTGGGGCTCAGGCGGGCTTGTTCCGCGTCTTTTTTGGTCAGCCAGTGCGTGCGGCTATCGCTGAGTTGGAGCGTTCTAGGCTCGTTCTCCGGAAGCGAAAAGTAGACCGCTGCCAACTGCGGCGCAGATTAAAGTAAAGATAAGCCAGAAGGCAGAAAAAATTTGTTTCGCGTACGGCTTCATCTGACAGCGCCTAACATGGAAGCTGAGTAGCGGACCGAGGCTTGCCGATGGACGTCGGCTCGAGCGACTGGTTAGGGAGCAACCCTAGCACCACTCTCCGCCAGTCTCTTGAGCGATGCCAAGGTGATTGGAAGCCCTGTGCGCAACGGATTGCCGACGATACGTCCCAGCAGAAAAGACAGTGCACCGGAAAATGTAACTCTATGAACGACTTCGGTTCCGACAGCAGTGGCGTTGAGTTCGTGTTCAAACACCATACGGAAGAGTGGAATCCTAGACTCGACAGTAAACGACTTGTTGGGAACAACCGAAATGAAATCCATTGGAACAGTAATTCCTTTGGGCGGAGTGATTTTGCCTTTACTCCCTGTCTGGAACGGCCCGTCAATCGATGATTCTTTAGTATCTGGATCCCAAATTTTCCAGTTACTGACATCTGAGTAAATCTCGAATACCTTCTCGGGCGGAACAGCAATTGTGACTCGACTTTCGACTTGCATTCTGGTGCTCCTGTGTAGTCCAAAAATCACTCAATTTACTCTGCGAGTTTAGCAACAGCATCGATACCCAGAGTGACCACGACTTAGTCCTTGCCGCCTAACGGTTATTAAACTAATCGAAATGTCAGTGCATTATCAATAATGAGGATGCCGTTTTTCTTATTCATGTTATTGATTATGTTGATATTTTTGTGCCAATCGCTCGTCTATTCAGTTTGATGATACGGACAGGATGCACCTTACGCATCATCTGCTTACGTCTGGCTTGATGTTGTCGCCAAGACGTAACGACAGACTAGCCTTTTGCTGGCGCGTCGCCGCTGTTCAGCAGCACGCCACGAACGTGGCCGTTTGACTCTTCTGCGTATCCCGTCGTTCGGGGGGACACTCCAAACCAACCCGCTTCGGCGGGTTTTTTCGTGTGTGGCCTTCATAGATATCGGATTGTTGATCGGTGGCACCCGCTACGGCGGCTGGCAGGCCGTGTCGGTGGTGCGCTCGATCGCGACGCTGTCGGGGCAGTTTTCGGTCGGGCTGACCGAGCGCTGGCCGGGGCCGTGGTTCAGCTGGCCGATTTCGACCGGCGAGCGGGTACAGGTGCTGATCGTCGACCAGTCCGCCATTGCCGGCTGGGTCGGCCAGGTCGAGCGGGTGGGGGAGGCGTCGCGCTACATGCTGTCGATCTCGGGGCGCGATGGACGTGCGATCCGGTCGATTGCGCCCCGGGCTACAGGCCGGGGAGTGGTCGGGGGTTGAGTTTGTCGCAACTGCTGCGTGCGCTGCTGGCGTCGTACCCGGGTGTGCCGGTTCGGTTCGAAGTGGGCGTTGCCGATGTCGTGCTGCCGGCAATCAAGGTTCAGCCTGGGGAAACGACGTTCAGGGTCATCAATCGGGCCTGCCAGTTGGCGCGGGTGGCATCACCGTCCCGGCCTGTGGCCGGACCAACGAAGAAGGAGAACCCCATGCGAATGCTGAGCTGCAGCACTGCTGCTGGTCCTGACCGGCTGCGCCATCGCGATGACCAGTGAAGTCCGCTAACCGGACGGTCACGACAGCCGTCGCGGTCTGGCCATCAGCAACGGTTGCACCCGTGCCGCTGGCGCTTTCGGGCCGATGACCTCGGCCTGTGCCGCCACTCACTAGACACCAGAAACGAGCAAGCCCGGCCAAAGGGCCGGGCTCAGACCTGTTGTGACCTACCGCAACGGTCGGGTTACATCGGACTCAAGTGCAGTAGCAACATAACGGAAGCACGTTGCTGCAAGCACCGTAAATATGAAGAGGCAGCATATGCCCAATGAGAAAGTGCTGGGCCACCGCATCAAGCTGGCCGGGTAGACGCTCAACTTCACCGTGGCCTTCCAACGCCTCGTCGGCCTCGAGGGCGACTACTGGGACGACCCGGCCGGCGCCCCGACCCGCTAGGGCGTTACCGAGGCCACGGCCAGGGAGCACGGCTACAGCGGCGGCGATCTACTGGCAGTCGTACTGGGCGCAGTCGGGCTGCGTCTACTTCCCGCTGGTGCTGGCCTATCAGCTGTCCGACGCCGGCGTGAATCACGGCCCGAGCGCTGCAATCAAGCTGCTGCAGCGTGCGGTTGGCACCGACGACGACGGCATCATCGGCCCGCAGACGCTCGACGCCGCCAAGGCCATGAGCCCGTACGACGTCGCGATCCTGTTCCTCGCGCAGCGCGAGCAGTACTTCACCGATTGCAGTGGCTGGCCGGACAACGGCAGGGGCTGGTCGAGGCGGGTGGCGCAGGATTTGCAGTATGCGCAGCGGGATGCCACATGCAGTGAGGAACAGGCATCCAGTCAACGCTCGGAGAATAAGTGCGTTCTGCTGGTCGAATGGTCAGCAACTGGCTGAGTTTCGCCGCCTGAAACTGCCTTGGTAGCCCTTTGTGGGAAGGCTGAATGTGCAGCCGTCCACGGGAAGGGCTGACGAGGGTCAGGTCAGGACACCAGCTTCAGCAGCGCCAAGCAATTGTTCGGCATGCTCGTTAGGGTGTTCTTCCTTCAACCACAGGAGTGCTGCTTGCCGATGACGCATTAGCTTGCTGTTAGGCCAATGGCAGCTAGCGGCGAGCCACGCAAAGCCGATAGGTCGGTAGGCGGCAATCATGCGTTGGCCTTCTTCGCTGATCCATCCTCGATAGTGAAGTCCTGTCATCGTTGTCTCCTTTCCCTGTTTGTTAAATTATGGCAAACGTCTATGACAGCTTTGCGAGCGGAGACTACATCTAGTTTGGTTGTTTTACAGAACTTATTTGCAAGGGGGACAGTGCCGTACGCGCAGCAGGACGCAGGGGGAAGGAGAGAGGGAGTGTGCGGGCTACTCCACGATAAGCCTACTTGTTGGCCGAATCGGCCAGGATTTGGCGCATTTCGTCGATCGAAAATCCTGCCGACTCGATGGCCTTCCGGATATCGGCCTGCGTTTCACGCTTGCGCTTGAGGCGGTCGAGCTTGGCAGTAATGGCTGCTTCTTCGTTGTGCTTGTGGGTAATCAGATTCTGGCCTTCCAGAGCGGGGGCAGAGTCGGGCGCCAAGGCTGCACTGCTACCAGAGAACAGTGCCTCCAGTGCCGCACGCGCGGCAGGATCGGATCGAGTTTGTTTCGGGTGCTTCGAATATTGACTGGCCATTGCGGCTTCTTGAAGTTCCTGTTGATTTCACCATAGCAACGGATATGGCGTTTGAACCGGGGAATGCAAGCGATGAACTCGCTGCAATCCATTCGCTTTTGAAATCTCACTATGAAAAGGCCGGCCGCTCAACCCACGGATACTACCTGTGAGCCAAGCCGAGGCCATCTGCCGCCTAGCTAGTGGCGGGCCGGAGCTTACACCGGAGACTCACTCCCATGGATGAAATTCGCTGCGGCCAGTGCCGTAAATTATTGGCACGTGGCAGTTACCTGCACTGGAGATCAAATGTCCCCGCTGCGAGGTCATCAACGAGCTGGGGGCTCGAGCCCCATCGCCAGAGCGCCGGCGAGCGCCATCGATGGAGCTTGAATGCATTCTCAACCGATTATTCTCACCGAAACCCGTACCCTGACCGGCATCCAGCGTACCGCGCGCTTCTACCACCTGTAGCAGCATGCCTTCGGCGGCCGGGTGCAAGGACAGACCTTCGGCTCCGCCACCACCGCGCCGGCGATCAACCTGTGCCGGACCGAGGAGAGCCTTAGCGACGCACACCTGCGGCTCTGCGGCGTTTACATCGAGCACAGTCATGTCAGAGAGGGCGGTTTTGGAGGTCTCTTTCAATAAAAATCGGCGGAATGTTCCGCCGATTTTTTACGCTGTTGGGTTCTTCATTTCTCGAATTTTATAGTACTCCGCAATAGATGCGTCTGTTTGCATGGTTCCGCCTGACATAGAAAAATGTCCAAATGAGTCATGTATATATGTTTCGAACATTTTCTCAACAGCTGGATTGACGCTAGCTCTGCTTGGATTAACTCCAGTTCGTCCTTTGCTTGTTCGTGCGGAGTACCTGAGGATATGGCCAACAGTTGTCAGCCCGTCTTTCTCATCCTGTGATTTTGCTTTTTCTCGCTTTGAGGTCGCATCCTCTAACGCCAAACCAGAGTCAATCCAGTTCCACATTTGTTTCATGTGTGCTTCGAAGTGCTGTCTAATCGATCCAGTTGGTTTTGCAACCGCCATATATTGGTCGAATGTGGTCTTAGCATCTTCGGGTACTGAAAATGAAGGGGCGAATTTATCCTTCCAGCTGAAGTCTGCCTTCATTTCTCCAATAGACATGAACTTCAATCCCGCCGCCCTTGCCTCATCATGCATTTGAAGTAGTGCAAGTCTTGCTAAATGATTTTTCCGTCCTTGCTCGATACGCTTATACCCACCGCCAATATCGGCATGCATGCCCGGATAGACGATGGTTCGCTGGCCACCATTAGTAAGCGTCAAAGGAAAAGCGTGCCGGAGTTCATTTGCTGCAACGATATGAGTACATTTCTCGACATAGCCAGGAATGGTTGTTTTTATCAACTCAGGCATCTTGTTGTCTGCCGCCATGCCAACGGATTCAACCGTATCAAATATGCCTAAGAATTTCACTTTCAAAGGTATTCCGTCATAGCTCAGCTTGCCTCCCTTGTTCTTTACCTTGCTATGAGCGGCAATCCAGTGCATAAAAGCACGAGCCTCGGTAGCCCCCCGGGAAAAGCCAAATGCTGTTAAGTTTATTTCATCTACACGTCTTTTTAACTGCCAATTTTGAATAGCAATATCAAAGTCAAACAATGCCTTCTCAAGCCGCTCTGTGATGCCATTTGCAAACCCGAGACCTAAGCTGCTATTGCCACTTTCCTTGTACCCAATATCTTCGACCTCAACAGGGCCAAGCCTGGGGTTGTGGATGGTTCTCTTCTCGTAACGTTGAGAAAATTCGAAAGGCGTACCTAGGCCTTCATAATAAAACGACGTAATGCCTTCGGTCGGACTATTAGTGTGGGCATCAAACAGTGCCGCAACATTGGAATGACTGTTGGGGAAGTCATTCCATTTGTTATTCCCGGTGCCATCGAAGAAGAAGCTTAACCACAACTTGACATGGCAAGTAGGGCAAGCTGGACCTGCACCTTTCTTCTTTCCAGCAATGGTTTGCGCACGCGCAACCATGTTTTCTACCGACTTAACTTTTGGCTTAATTGCGTCCATGATTTCTTACCGCTCCACAACAGCAGGGCCGTTATCCATAGCGTCGCTAAATGGAACTTCTTGTTTCAACTTGTACTTCGTAATCTGTCGCTCTACTAAGTCCCGACGTGGAAATGCATGAACAGGCGAAATCTCGGCAACAACTTTATCTCTAGGCAAGACGTGAAGCGTTAAATAGGCTGGCATTTCCGGCCATGGGCTCTGTTCAACAGAGGCTTTAATCGAGGATTTTTTCTTGTTTGGGTATTCAACAATCAGGTCTAGTTCCTTTGCGCCACTCTGGATGTTGATACAACAAATAATTCCGGTTCCATTCACGCCGCCTAGTTTGGTTCCACGCAGACCAATCACGCCACCTTCGGAGTCTTTGGTTTTTATTGATAAAATATTCTCGCTGGAATAGTTATATACCTGAAGCGACATGCGGCTGAATTTTACCGACTCAGCCCCGCAGGCGGAAAGTGAAAGAGCGAATATAAACCCGATGATTCTCATCATGAAATTACCTGTTTCACCCTGATTCAATTGTTGACGTCAAACCCGATTTGACTTTCGAATTGTTCCCACTCTTCTGCAGATACTTTCCCAACTTCGGCGGAAAAGCGTCTATCTCCATTTCGAACGGATTGCAAAATTCTGCTAAATGGGTTTACTTCATCAAATCCCGCGGGTAGTTGCAATCCTAAAATACAAAAAAGAGAAACGTCATCGTCAAATTTGATGCCGTACGATCTAGCCGCTTCGATTCTCAAGCGAAGATCCGTTGTGATTTGACATAGATCCTTGTCAAGGAAAATGGCCGAATCAACCTCATCAACTTCGGCTTTTATCGAGTGCGGCAAAAGTCTGTCGTTCAGTAATTCAAATTGAGCTTCGCTAAGCGCCAGCTCTCCGCCCACGTGGTTGACCTCCTTGGAAAGAATGCCAACTCCACCACAAATGCACGGAACTGCCCACTTGGAAGCCCCTCCTAGCATGATTGATATCTGCTTTGCAGATAACAGATCACACAGTTCTCGCATCACAATGGTATCTTGAAAGCGAAATAGTGATTTTCCTCCGTCCGGGATAGTAATTTCCCGCAGGCGTAGTAAATGTTCGCTCAACGAAGACAGATGGTCGCCTGCAAGCAAATAACTAACAGCCTGTGCTGGCAAACCTAAGGAGGGGCGATCCAAGTATTTTGATTCATCGGGAATACGTATCAAACGAGGCCCTATACGCTTCCACTCGTCGCCTTCAAAGTCGTCGTACAATCCTAGCCATTCGCTATCTTGGCAGATTTCGTCCAAACGGCTAATTTCGTCATCGGCCGTACACCGTGCCATATCCACCAGCAAATACAGTGACAGTCGTTTACCTTCCGTTTCGTCGCCCCTTAGCTCCTTCGGAAGCCAGGTGCGGAAATCTTCATCTGAAGCGATTTCGAAGAAACTATTAGTATTTTTAGTCATTTCATCTTCACAAAAGCACTACCTTGTTTTGCAGCCGCAGCGGCACAAGGAAGGTTCTTATCTGTACTGGTCCACGAGGGTAAAGAGTACGTGAAGCTCGCAGGCCCACTAAGGCTATGGTCGGCCCCCTTCACATCGATCTTCCCCGGGCAGTGGATTTCGATGTTGCCGCCCTTGAGCCGGATATAGCCGCCGCCAGCCGTTAGCAGTATTTCCTCGCCAGCAATGATGTGGATGTTCTTGTTCGCTGTTTGCTGGATGTCCTTGGCCGCATTGATCTCGATGCTGTCGCTCTGCGCCTGAACCTGCACCTTGCCCTTGGCGGCAATCAGCTTCAGGGCGATCCGGTCTTTGACCCCGGCGACGAACAGGCTGATGTGTTCGCCGACGTTATGAATCCAGCGCCTGCCCGAGGTCTGCTGGGTGTCGCGTTGGGCGATCAGGTCGAGGTTGCTGCCGGCGGTAATGGCCTGGCTGTTTGGCGTGGTCTGGGCAAGGCCGGCCGGGGCGCTGACGACGATCAGGGGCTGTTTTCCGGCTTGATCGCTTTTGGCGTCCTTCGAGGTATTGGTGCCGTTGGCCCAACTCTTCAGCGCGTCCTTCAGGTGGTGCAGGTGCCCGGAGCTGGTCTTGCCGGCCTTGGCGTTGTCCTTGATGGTTTCCGGGCCTGTTTCGATCGGGTCGGCCAGTTGATGCGTGGCGACGTCGCCGAGGCTGTTGGCCAGCTCGAATGCGGCGTCGAGCTGGGATTGGGCCTGTGACCGGTCGAGCTGGTTGCCGCCGGCGCCGTTGGCGGGCTCAGCTGTGATCAGCAGGCCGTTGGCCGCGCGGAGCGCGCCGTGTTGGTCGGTTCTGAGTTCGAAGCCTTCACCTCGGGGCGTGCCCTTGCCGTCCGAGCGCGGCTGGATCAAAAAGCCCTGGTTCAACTGGGTCTTGCCGTGCTCGGAACTGAGCTTGGTGCGCACTTCGCCCTGGGTGTCGTCGAACAGCAGTTCGCCGTACTGACCACCACCGTGTTCCTTGGTCTTGATGCCGGAGAGGGTCTTGTTGGCCGGGAGTGATCCTGCGCCGCTGAAGGCCGGGACCGGGTGGCTGCCGTTGTAGACGACGCCGGTCACCAGCGGCCGGTCGATGTCGCCTTCAAGGAAGTCGACCAGCACTTCCTGGCCGACCCGGGGGATGAACTGGTGGCCCCAGCCGGCACCGGCCGAGGGCATGGCGACGCGCAGCCAGCACGAGGACTTGTCGTCGAGGTTGGCGCCGTACTCGGGGTGTTCGGCTTGCCGTTGCCAGTGGAACTGCACCTTGATGCGGCCGAGTTCGTCGGTGTGCACTTCACCATCACCGGGGCCGACCACGGTGGCACTCTGGACGCCGCGGCTGGTGGGTTTGCCGTGCGGTGCATAGGCCGGCGTCAGCGGTATGCCGCGACGCTGGGCGTCGAAGTCGGTGCGGAACGGTGCGTCGTTGGCCGTCTGGCCGGTCTGGGTCGTTGCTGCCGGGGTGCCCAGCACGGATTTGGACAGCTGGCTGACCAGATCACCCGGCAGGTTGTTGCGCGCCTGCACCCGTTGCCGGGTAATGGTGAATTGCCGGTCTTCCGGGGCGTCGAAGTCGTGCGCCGGGTGGTTGTCGAGCTGGAACCATTCACCGACGTTGAACTGCCGGACTGTGCCTTCGCCGCGAAAACTCTTGCTGGCCCGGTCGTTGGCCTGCTGGCGCAGCTGGGCGTAACGGCCGAGGTCTTCGCCGTCGCTGCCGTAATACAGCGTTTGCGGATCGTAGTCTTCGAGGCTCTGGCCGGCCTGACGGCCACCGTCGCCATGGTCGATCGAACTCTCGTCGTCCGCCGTCAGCGTACTGACCGGCTTGTAGTCGAAGCTGGCGAGGCTGACCTTGCTGGTGCCGAGCTGGCGTTTCGAATCCCAGCCGGTGATGGTGTCGTCGGTTTCGGTCGCATCGGCGCGGTGGAATCGCACCCTGACTTGGGCCGCGGCATCGAGCTGGTACGGATCGTCGAAACCGATCAGCGTTGTCACCGGGGTTTCGCCTCCGGCAAAACCGAAACGGTAGGCAATGCCTTCCTCGGCCAGCAGCCGCTGGACGAAGTCGAGATCCGATTCGCGGTACTGCAGACAGTAGGAACGCGGTGGATAGGTCTTGGCCAGATCGAACTGCAGCGCAAAGCTCGCGGCCAGCAGCGGGTTGCGCTCCTGGTGTTCGGCAACGACCGCCTTGACGATGTCCGGCACGCTCAGGTCCTGGAACACCCGGCTGGACTTGCGGTGCCGCAGCAGCGCCAGCGGCGGTTCGATCGTCAGTGCATAACGGGCAAAGCCGCCATCCGAGCCCAAGGACTTGACCTGAGTAACCACCCCGGTCAGCACCTGAGCACTGCCGTCGGCAGTGTGGATGTCGACCTCGAGCGCCAGCCCGAGCAGCGATTTCAGTTCCAGCCCGGCATCGGCCGACAGGCATTCCAGCGTGTACCGGTAAGGCTGGCTCAGCGCCGCTTCGCCCTCCAGCACATGCGGCAGCAGCGTCTCCGGCACCGGCCCCCGGCCTTCGGCGAAGTGCAGCGACAGCAAACGCTGGTCCTGATTGAACGCAGCGGCGAATGACGCCAGCAGGCTGGAGAGGTCCATGGGGACGGATCGCGAGTAGGGGGAAGTTCGCGATTATCGAAATATTATGGTTGACAGTCAATTAATTGGATATTTCGAGAAAGCTAATATTCTAACATTAGTAAGAAATGTATATGATTTCGAAGTGGCTGCGTGAATTCGGTCGTGTGTTCTTACTTGGATCGGTCGTAGTTTTCAAAGGGGGACAGGTGTACGGGGCGCTGCTGAAACCAGCGTCTGAAGGCCTCGGTTCTGCTTCTAAAGCCCCCAAATTGCCCCAGCATTTGTGCGGCTTCCGGCGGAGGGGCCGCTGTGAAAAATATTAGAAGTGCGGCAGTTGAAACCGAGTAGAATCGCGACCCTGATTAGCAATAGCCCGTCTGAATGGGGTACATGGGGTCGCGAGTTCGAATCCCGCCATTCCGACCAATATCTAGATAAGGGCTTAGACTTCACGGTCTAAGCCCTTATTTCATTTGTACTCGTCCAGGCCGGCCTGCGTTTTACCGCTGATGGTCGCCACTCGGAGCCCATCGTGAATTCGACTGCTGCTTTTTCCTTGTTGTCCCTGTCGCCAGATTTCCTGCAGAACCTCGATAGTCTTGGTTATCACCATATGACGCCGATCCAGGCGCAGAGCCTGCCGGTGATTCTCGATGGTCACGATCTGATTGCGCAGGCCAAGACCGGCAGCGGCAAGACTGCGGCGTTCGGCATCGGCATCCTCAATGCACTGAATCCGCGCTTCTTCGGCATCCAGGCGCTGGTGCTGTGTCCGACGCGCGAACTGGCCGACCAGGTTGCCAAGGAGCTGCGCCGGCTGGCGCGGCACATCGACAACGTCAAGATCATCACCTTGTGTGGCGGTACGCCGATGGGGCCGCAGATTGGCTCGCTTGAACACGGCGCGCACATTGTCGTCGGTACGCCGGGGCGGATTCGTGACCACCTGGGACGCGGCACGGTTGATCTGTCGACGATCAGCACGTTGGTGCTCGACGAGGCCGACCGGATGGTCGACATGGGGTTTTACGAGGACATCATGGGCATCGCCAGCGCCTGCCCGAAAAAGCGTCAGACGCTGCTGTTCTCGGCAACGTATCCGGACACGATCCGAAAGGAAAGCGCGCGGCTGTTGAAGCTGCCGGTCGAGATCAAGGTCGAGTCGCTGCACGACGCCAGCAAGATCGAACAGCGCTTTTACGAGGTCGAGCACGAAGAGCGCAACGCCATGGTCGCGGCCTTGCTGGCGCACTACCGGCCGAAGTCGGCGCTGGCGTTCTGCAATACCAAGATCCACTGCCGCGAACTCGTCGACGAGTTGCGCGATCAAGGCTATTCGGCGCTGGCGCTGTACGGCGATCTGGAGCAGCGTGATCGCGACGAGATCCTGATGCAGTTTGCCAACGGCAGCTGCACCGTGCTGGTCGCGACCGACGTCGCCGCGCGCGGCCTCGACATCACCACGCTCGATTACGTGATCAACGTCGATGTGTCGCGCGATACCGAAATCCATATCCACCGGATCGGCCGCACTGCCCGTGGCAAGGCGCGCGGTTTGGCGCTGAGCCTGGCGTCGCCGCAGGAAAAGAAGTGGGTCAAGCTGATCGAGGAATACCAGGGCGGTCCGGTACGCTGGTTCGGCGTCGATACGCTGACACCGACGAGCGATGCGCCCTTGCTGCCGCAGATGGTGACCCTGGCCATCGCCGGCGGCAAGAAGGACAAGCTGCGCCCCGGCGATCTGCTCGGTGCGCTGACCGGCGATGCCGGGATCAGTGGCGAGTTCGTCGGCAAGATCAATGTGTTCGATCACCAGACCTATGTCGCGCTCGACCGCAAGATCGCCGACAAGGCATTCAAGCGGCTCGAACACGGCAAGATCAAGGGCCGGGCGTTCAAGATGCGCTTTATCTAAGCGCCGCGGCGAGGGCTGATCACGCCAGTGCGCGCTGATACAGCACCACGCCGGCGGCCGCGATGCAGATGCCAGCCAGGGTGATGAACAGGTGATCGCAGGCGATCAGCGTTGCCTGCTGGTCGATCTGCAGCGACAGCCGCGCGAGCACTTCGGAAGTTCGGGGCAGTTCGGGCGCCAGCGTTTGCAGGTCGAACGTGTTGATCCGGCCAACGAGGTCGTTGCGGGCGATGGCGCGGTCGGTCTGCAGCCACTGGCTGGTCATGCCGGTGCCGAGCGCGGTGGCGATTTCTCGCATGATGTTTTTCAGCTGGTAGGCGTGGACGAAATCCTCGGGCTCGAAATCGAGGTAGGTCATCGACGCGACCTGCACCATGATCAACGCCGTGGTCAGGCTCTGCAGCATCATCGGCGGCATCAGCACGGCGATCGAGGCGCCGGGCATGGCGCTGATCGACATCAGCGCGGCGGCGACTGCAAAGACCGCAAAGCCGATGACGATCACCCGGCGCCGCCGGAACACGCGACGGAAGTTGAAGGTGTGCGCCATGACGCCGACCAGACCCACCACGCCCGCCAGACTCAGCACCATCCCCGTCGTCTGGAAGTTGAAGCCCAGGCCGCCTTGCAGGAACTGCGGCATCAGGTAGTTCCAGCCACCTGAAATCAGGTAGTAGAGCGAATAGAAACCCAGCCCGACCAGATAGCGGCGGCTGCCGAGGCGGCGGAGGTCGAGCCACGGGTCCGGGTGCCGGTGCAGCCAGTGGAGCGCGAATGCCAGCAGGCCGGCGCCGACGATCAGTGCCAGCGTTTCGCCGCCGGACAGGCCGATCCGCGCCAGCCGGAAGTCCTCGATGCCATGCAGCAGCAACAGCGCGCCGAAGCCGAAGGCCAGCGCCGCCGGCCAGCCCAGCGTGCCCATCTGCGCCGTCGTCGGCGCTTCGCGCCGGCGCGGGAACAGCGTCAGCACCATCGCGAACAGCGGTACGGTGACGAGCGCCTGGACGAGGAAGATCGCCCGCCAGCCGAGGCTGAGTGCCAGTTCGGCCGACACCCACGGCGCCAGCGCGGTCAGCGTAAAACTGCCGAGGCCGAAGCCGACGAAGATCGGCAGCCGTTCGTTTGGTTCGCTGACGAGCTGGGCAATGATGCGCGCGGCGGCAAACAGCCCGCCGCCGCCCAGCCCCTGTACCGCGCGGGCCAGCACCAGTTCGCTGATGTTGTTGGCCGACGCACACAGCAGCGCGCCGGTGCAGAAGACCAGCAAGGACAGCAGGACGTAGCGGCGGAAGGTGATGCGGGTGCCGATGCGACCGAGCACGAGGTTGGCGACGACCGCGGCGGCGGCGTAGACGGTGATCGCCCACAGGTACTCTTCCGGCGCCGCGTTGACGCCGCCCTGGATGTGGGCGCCGGCAATGCCGATCATCGACGAGGCGACAAAATCGACGCCGGTGACGCAGCCGGCGGTCAGGCCGAAGAGATAGACGCGGGCGCGGCCGAATTCGGGGTATTTGGAAAGCAGGGGCGTAGTAGGCATGGTGGATTCAGGCTACGCCGCCAACAGGGCTGGAAAAATCACCCGGAATGGATTTATTGTTCATCCATGCGAACAAAAGACTGGAACGACTGGTACTGCTTTGCCATGGTGGCGCAGCTGTCCAGCTTTACCCGTGCAGCCGAGCGGCTTGAGCTGCCAAAGTCCTCGGTCAGCCTTGCCGTCAGCCGGCTGGAGAAACGTGCCGGCGTGCGCTTATTGGAGCGCAGCACCCGTAGGCTGAGGCTGACCGCCGAGGGCGAACAGCTGCTGGCGGCGATTGCACCGCTGTTCACCCGGCTGGACGATATCGCCGATCATCTGCACGCTGGCGACGATCGCTTGCGCGGGGTGCTGCGTATTGCCGCGCCGTACGAGTTTGGCACCCAGCAACTGGCCGACGTGATCTGCGATGTGCTCGCCGGTCACCCGGAGCTCGACATCCATGTCGATGTCAGTGCGCGGCGCATCGACCCGCTGGCCGACGGTTACGACATCGTCTTCGTCGTCACCGCCGACGCCTTGCCCGATTCGAGCCAGGTGGCGCGGCAGGTGTTCAGCGTCGAACGCGGGCTGTATGCGTCGCCGGCACTGCTGGCGTCGCTGCCGCCACTCGATCATCCCGTCGGTTTGGCGCAGTGGCCGCTGCTCGCGTCGCCGAACGAGCAGCACTGGCAGTTCCGCAACGCGCAGGGACAGTCGTATGCGCTGAGTCTGGCGCCACGCTTGCGCACGCAAAACGCCGCCTTGCGCATGCGGGCCGCGATCGAGGGATTGGGTGTGGCGATGGTTGCAACCACGTTTTGCGAACAGCAGCTACGGGGCGGTGAGCTGGTCCGCTTGTTGCCTGACTGGCCGACCGAACCACTGATCATTTACGCGCTGCTGCCGGCACGACGGCTGATGCCGGCGCGCACGCGCTATTTTCTCGACCGGCTCGCGGCGCTGCTGCACCCCGGCCGCTGATCCTGTCCACGGCCGGGCTGGAGTAGGGATGCGCATGGTAGAATTGCCAGCAATTCCTATTCCAATCTGCGCTTCTGGGGGCTTTTCATGTCCGGCAATTCGCTCGGTTTGTTGTTCACCGTCACCTCGTTCGGCGAATCGCACGGGCCGGGCATCGGCTGCATTGTCGATGGCTGCCCGCCGGGGCTGACGCTGTCGCTCGAAGACATACAGCTCGAGCTCGATCGCCGCAAGCCCGGCACCAGCCGTCACGTGACGCAGCGCAAGGAGCCCGATACCGTCGAGATCCTCTCCGGCGTGTTCGAAGGCAAGACCACCGGTACGCCGATCGCGCTGTTGATCCGCAACCAGGATCAGCGCAGCCAGGACTACGGCAAGATCGTCGAGACCTTCCGCCCGGGCCATGCCGATTACACCTACTGGCACAAGTACGGCATCCGCGACTACCGCGGTGGTGGCCGTAGCTCGGCGCGCGAAACCGCTGTGCGCGTCGCGGCCGGTGCGATTGCCAAGAAGTGGCTGTCCGAGAAATTCGGCATCGTCATTCGCGGCTATATGAGCCAGCTCGGCGAGATCGAGATTCCGTTCGAGAGCTGGGATCAGGTCGGCGACAACGCCTTCTTCGCGCCGAACAACGCCATCGTGCCGCAGCTCGAAGACTATATGGACGCGATCCGCAAGGAGCGCGATTCGGTCGGCGCCAAGATCACCGTCGTCGCCGAGAACGTGCCGGTCGGCTGGGGCGAGCCGGTGTACGACCGCCTCGACGCCGACATCGCCTACAACATGATGAATATCAACGCCGTGAAGGGCGTAGAGATCGGCGCCGGTTTCGCCAGCGTCGCCCAGCGCGGTTCGGTGCACTGCGATGAGTTGACGCCGCAAGGCTTCGCGACCAACCACGCCGGTGGCGTGCTCGGCGGCATTTCCAGCGGTCAGGATATTGTCGTCAATCTGGCGGTCAAACCGACATCGAGCATCGCGCAGGAACGCCGTTCGATCGACAAGCAGGGCAACCCGGTGATGATGGCCACGACCGGTCGCCACGACCCGTGCGTCGGCATCCGCGCGACGCCGATCGCCGAGGCGATGCTGGCGCTGACGCTGATTGATCACGCGCTTCGCCACCGCGCCCAGTGCGGCGACGTCGTCGTCGATACGCCGCGCATCCCCGGCAAGATCGCTTAACTGGAGAACCCCATGCGTGCGCTTGTCCTCATGGCCCTGCTGGCGCTGCTTGCCGGCTGCGCAACGTCGCCGCCGACGTTCAACGCCGAGGTCAGCGTCCGTCACCAGATGGCGTCCGAGGTCGCCGGCAAGCGCTTCGCGTTCAAGCGCGAAGCCAGCCAGGCGCAGAGCCTGCTGCAGCGTGATGTCGAACACGATATCGCCGTCGCGCTCGAGGGCTACGGACTGACGCAGGAAAGCAATCCGGGCAGGGCCGACTGGCTGGTCGAGCTCGCCTACGGCGTCGACGACGGCAAGACGGTCACCTACAACCAGCCGGTCTGGGGGACGACCTATTACACCTACTACCGGCGCGTTTACAGCGGCAACAGCTACGTCATCGTGCCGTACTACTATCCGAGCACCGAAGTCGTCGGCAGCCAGCCCGTGTCCGAAACCGTGTACACCCGCTATCTCGCCGTCGATATTTACGACCGCAAGGCGCTGGCGCGGAATGACTTTGCCAAGCTCTATGAGGGCGAGGCCAAGAACCGCAGCGCGAGCCCGCAATTCGACAATGCGCTGCCCTACCTGAGCCGCGCGCTATTCCAGACTTTCCCCGGCGCGACCGGCACGCGCACGGTCAGGTTGCCCTTGCCGGTTCAACCTTGAAGCCATGATGTTGCCGAAACCGCTCGCTGTACTTCCGGTCGACCATGCCGCCGCGACATGACGTGCCGGTTGGCGATGCTGGCTGGAAGCCGGTGCCATGGCCGGCTGCGTCCGCCGTGCTGCTGGTCACGCTCTGGGTGCTGTACTGCGCGTTGACCGGAGAGCGCTGGGTGCCGCTGCTCGATGGGGCGAATCTGCTGTTTCACGAAGCAGGCCACCCGATTGTCGGCATGTTTTCCGAACGGCTGATGGTGTACGGCGGCACGTTTGGCCAACTGGCGTTCCCGCTTGCGGTCTACCTCGAGTTCCGCCGCCAGCGGGATGCGACCGGGGCCGCCGTGGGTGTCATCTGGCTAGGGCAGAATGGCTTGAACATCGGTCGTTATATGGCCGATGCCCGGGCCCAGGCGCTGCCGCTGGTCGGCAACGGTGATCGCCTGCATGACTGGACCGAAATTCTCTCGCGCTGGCATCTGCTGCGCCTTGATACCGTGCTCGGCGGCCTGTTGCGGCTGTCGTGCGTACTACTGATTATGGCAACGCTGGTCTGGCTGCTGCGCCAGGCCAGACGCTCCAACCCGATTGATTGAAGGCAGATCGTGACCCCGGATCAATATTGCGAAGACAAGGCCGCCAAGAGCGGCTCCAGCTTTTATTACAGCTTCCGTTTCCTGCCCGAGGAAAAACGCCGGGCGATCACCGCCCTGTATGCGTTCTGCCGCGAGGTCGACGATGTCGTCGACGAGACGCACGACGAGGGCGTCGCGCGCACCACGCTGAACTGGTGGCGCGGCGAGGTCGACCAGCTTTACGCAGGCAGCCCCCAACACCCGGTGACGCGCGCGCTGCTGCCGGTGCTCAAGACCTTCAACCTGAGCCGCGAGCATTTCCTCGAGATCATCGACGGCATGGAAATGGACCTCGATCAGGCGCGCTACGCCAGCTTCAAAGACCTGCAGCTGTACTGCTACCGCGTCGCCTCGGTCGTCGGCCTGATGGCCGCCGAGATCTTCGGCTACACCGACCGCAAAACGCTCAAGTATGCGCACGATCTGGGCATCGCCTTCCAGCTGACCAATATCATCCGCGACGTCGGCGAGGATGCGCGCCGCGGCCGGCTTTACCTGCCGGTCGACGAATTGCAGCGCTACAACGTGCCGGCGGCCGACGTGTTCAACTTCCGCCAGACCGCCGAGTTCAAATCGCTGATGGCGTTCCAGATCGACCGTGCCGAACAGTATTACCGGCAGGCTTTCGAGCAACTGCCCAAGGCCGATCGCAAGGCCCAGCGCCCGGGACTCTTGATGGCGGCGATCTACCGCGCCACGCTGGCCGAAATCCGCCGCGATGGCGCCGACAAGGTGCTGAACCAGCGGCTGAGCCTGACGCCGATCCGCAAGCTGTGGCTGGCGTGGCGGACGTGGTGGTTCGGTTAAAGCCGTGAGTCGCAGCGCCTGCGGCGCGGTATTTGAACGCCGGTTCCGCCCGGCGGACGGGATGCTTTTCTTGCTTCGCCAAGAAAAGTATCCGCAAGAAGACGACCCTGCATCCGCGTCCGCTTCGCGGGTTCCCTCGCATCACAGCCCGACGCGGCGGCGGTCGAAAACTCGCCCTTCGGGCTCAGGCACTCGACCCCCGAAACCCCGCGCCGGGCTGCGCTGCTCGGCGCTTCTGAAGGGACTGGGCGCGGCGCACCTTTTCGCGGCGAGCGCCGGCGCAACCACAGCGTGCTAAATGTAATGAAGAATAAGCAAATCGCCATTCTTGGCGGCGGTTATGCCGGAATGGCCGCCGCGGTCGAGCTGGCCGACGCCGGCGCGCAGGTCACGGTATTCGAAGCCGGGCCGGTGCTTGGCGGCCGGGCGCGGCGGATCAGTATCGACGGCCGCGAGATCGACAACGGCCAGCACCTGCTGATCGGCGCGTACTCTGAACTGCTCGGCTTGATGCGCCGTGTCGGCGTCGATCCGGACGCGGCTTTTTTGCGCACGCCGCTCGATCTGGCCGTCGTGCCCGGTTTCCGGCTGCGGGCGCCGAAGCTGCCTGCGCCACTGCATCTGGCCGCAGCGCTAGTGGGTGCGCAAGGCCTGAGCTGGCGCGAACGCTGGGCGCTGATCCGGGCGATGCGCGCGGCCGAAGGCGCACGCTGGCGGCTGGCCGCCGATCTGCCGGTCGCCGACTGGCTGAAGGCGCAGCGCCAGCCCGAGCGTCTGGTCGAAGCGTTCTGGCGGCCCTTGACGGTTGCGGCGCTGAATACACCGCTGGAAACCGCATCGACGCAGGTACTGTTCAACGTGCTGCGCGACAGCCTGGGCGGGCCGCGCGCGGCGTCGGATCTGCTGTTTCCCAAGCTCGATTTCTCCGCGCTGTTTCCCGATGCCGCTGCCGAATACATCGCGGCGAGGGCCGGCGAGGTTCGTCTGGGCACCTCGGTCCGGGCGTTGGTGCGCGTCGGCGAAGGCTGGCTGGTCAATGACGAAGCGTTCGACGGCGTCGTCTGCGCCTTGCCGCCGCACCGGGCCGGCATGGCGCTGGCCGAAGTAGATGCAGCGCTGGTCGCGGCGCTGGCAGCATGGGATTACCAGCCCATCGTTACCGTCTACCTGCAGTATCCGGCGTCGGTTGCCCTGTCGCAGCCCATGGTCGGCATCGCCGCCGGCATCAGCCAGTGGATATTCGATCGCGGCCAGACGCACGATCAGCCGGGGTTGATCGCCGTGGTGCTGTCGGCACGCGGCGCGCATTCGGCATGGTCGCAAGTGCAGCTGATCGACGAGGTCGTGGCCGAACTCGACAGTGCCTTCGGTTGGGGCGAGCCCGGCTGGCGGCGCGTGATTGCCGAGAAGCGCGCGACCTTCGCGGCGACGCCGGGATTGTGGCGCCCCGCCAATGCAACGGCCGATCCGACGTTGTGGCTCGCCGGTGATTACACCGCCGGCGATTATCCGGCGACGCTCGAAGGCGCAATCCGCAGCGGTCAGGCGGCAAGCCGTGGAATAATTGCAGCATTCTCAGCAGGAACAACGATATGAGCGAGTGGAAAGACTATCAGGTGCCCGCCGATGCCTTTACCGGCCGGGTCATTCTCGTCACCGGTGCCGGTCAGGGCGTCGGCGCCGCCGCGGCGCGTGCGCTGGCAAGGCAGGGCGCCACGGTGATTCTGCTGGGCCGCAGCGAAAAGAAGCTGACCCGCGTCTACGACGACATCGTTGCCGCTGGCGGGCCTGAGCCGGCCGCGGTGCCGATGGATCTGGCCAAGATCGGCGAATCCGAGATTGCCCAGCTCGGCGTGCTGATCAACAAGGAGTTCGGCCGGCTCGACGGCATCCTGCACGCCGCCAACGGTTTCACTTTCCTCTCGCCGCTGTCGAACCAGAAGCTCGACGAATGGGTCGAGCAGTTCCGCGTCAACGTCGCCGCGCCGTTCGCGATCACCCGTGGCCTGATGCCGCTGCTGACGCAAGCGCCGGACGCCGCCGTGCTGGTGATCGGCGAGGAGCATGCGCTCGATGCCAAGGCCTACTGGGGCGGGTTCAGCGTCTCGAAGATCGGCCAGCAGAACTGGGTCAGGATCGCCGCCGACGAATGGGAGGCATATCCGCAACTGCGAATCAACTGGCTGATCCCGGGGGCGATTCATTCGCCGTTCCGCACCAAGTCGCATCCGGGCGAATCGCCCGAGACGCTGCCCGGCATCGAAGCCCTTGTTCCGTCACTGCTTTACTGGCTCGGCCCGGCCAGTCATGGTCAAAGTGGGCAGACGCTGTTGTTCAAAAAATGAACAATCGTTTTGTCAAAATTTACTATGAACTTATTGCGAAAATGAGACACTTATACGTGTGACTCGGGCGCAAGCCCGGAGCAGATTGGTTTGAGCGAAACCGGTTTGCTTGAGCGTCTCATCTCTCCCTGTAGCAAGTTCCACCCCGCCACGTGCGGGGTGTTTTTTTGCCTGCTCGTGGCGCCTGCCATGCTAGCCTCGGGTCAGAAGGAGGGTGTATGGACAAGACGGCACTGCTGAAAATGCTCGAGAACGGCCGCGACAATGCCTTGTTGCGTTTGTCGCTCGGCACGCTGTATCTGAACGACGGCGAGATCGCCTCGGCCATCGAACACCTGCGCAAGGCGGTCGAGCTTGATCCGGCTTATTCGGCCGCCTACAAGCTGCTCGGCAAGGCCTTGCTGCAGGCCGGCGACACCGATGCCGCCGAGTCGGTCTGGCAGAGCGGGCTGATGGTGGCCGAAGGCCGCGGCGATATGCAGGCTGTGCGCGAGATCACGGTCTTCCTCAAGCGTATCGCCAAGGCGCGCAAAGCCGAGGAATAAGCCCGGGCAGCACGCACGGCGGGCTGCACACGCTTGTTGCCTTGTGCCGTCTGGGCCTCGCGCGCCTTGCCGGCACCGTCGGGCGGGCTTGCCGGCTACCCGCTCGGATGTTCACCGCGCCGCGCCGTTCCGGCGGGCCATTTTGCCGGGATGCGGCGCGGCGTTGCCGGTACAATTCGGCATGCGATTTTTTCCCCATTTTCCGTCATGACGCTTGCCGAGCTCTTCGCCGACAACGGCCCGCTGGCCGAGGCTTTCCCCGGTTACAAGCTGCGCCCGCAACAGCTGCAGATGGCCGAAGCCGTCGAGGCGACGCTGAACGAGCGCGGCCAGCTGATCGCCGAGGCCGGCACCGGCACCGGCAAGACCTTTGCCTATCTCGTCCCGGCGCTGCTGTCGGGCGGCAAGGTCATCGTCTCGACCGGCACCAAGACGCTGCAGGACCAGCTGTTCGCCCGCGATATTCCGACCGTGCGCGATCTGCTCAAGGTGCCGGTGACGATTGCGCTGCTCAAGGGGCGCGCCAACTACGTCTGTCACTACCATCTGGAGCAGGCAAGGCATAACGGCCGTTTCCGCTCGCGCGAAGACATCGTCGACCTGCAGAAGATCGAGCACTACGCCAAGCTGACGCAGTCCGGCGACAAGGCCGGCTGTACCGGCGTCGCCGAAGACGCCGCGATCTGGTCGCAGGTGACCAGTACGCGCGACAACTGCCTCGGCCAGGATTGCCCGCATCACAAGGACTGCTTCGTGCTCAAGGCGCGCAAGGATGCGCAGGAGGCCGACGTCGTCGTCGTCAACCATCACCTGTTCTTTGCCGACGTTTGGCTGCGCGACGAAGGCGCCGGCGAGCTGCTGCCGGCGTGCAATGCGGTGATCTTCGACGAGGCGCACCAGCTGCCCGAGGTGGCCAGCCTGTTCTTCGGCGAAACGATCGCATCGGGCCAGCTGGTGGAGCTGGCGCGCGATGCGCGTGCCGAGGCACTGGTCGTCGCCAAGGATTACGTCCACCTGCCGCAGGCGGCCGAAGCGCTGGAAAAAGTCGTCCGCGATTTCCGCCTGGCGTTCCGGCCCGAGCCGGCCAAGCATCCGCAGCATGAACTCGTCGGCAAATATCCGAAGTACGCCGACGCGCTCGATGCACTGATGCTCAAGCTGACCGAGCTCGCTGCCGAGCTGGAAAAACAGGCCGAGCGCGGCGAATCGCTGGCCAAGTGCTTCGAGCGTGCCAAGACGCTGCGCGAGACGCTGGCGGCGTGGTGCGAGCCGGATGATGCCGAGGCGGTGCACTGGATCGACATCACGCCGAACGGCTTCCTGCTGCACGCGACACCGCTGAACATCGCCGAGCTGTTCCGCAAGCAGCTTTATGCCGGCCAGAAGGCGTGGGTGTTCGCGTCGGCGACGCTGGCGGTCAACAACAGCTTCAAGCACTTCCAGCACGAGCTGGGATTGTGGGACGCCCGCTGCGAAACCTGGGACAGCCCGTTCGATTACAAGCAGCAGGCGGCGCTGTACGTGCCGCGCGACATGCCACAAGCCAACTCGCCCGAGTTCACCGCCAAGGTGGTCGAGCGCGCCTGGCCGCTGCTGCAACTGACGCAGGGCCACGCCTTCCTGTTGTTTACCAGCCTGCGGGCGATGCGCGAGGCGCACGAGCTGGTGACGCAACGGCTCAAGGACGCCGGGCTCGACTGGCCGGTGCTGCTGCAGGGGCAGGGCAGCCGGACCGAGCTGCTCGACAAATTCCGCGCGTCGCCGAACGCCATCCTCGTCGCCAGCCAGACCTTCTGGGAGGGGATCGACGTGCGCGGCGAGCAGTTGTCCTTGGTGGTGATCGACAAGCTGCCGTTCTCGCCGCCCGACGACCCGGTATTGTCGGCGCGGGTCGAGCAGCTGGCCAAGGAAGGCCGCAATGCCTTTATCGATTATCAGCTGCCGCACGCGGCGATCACGCTCAAGCAGGGCGCTGGCCGGCTGATTCGCGACGAGACCGATACCGGCATCCTGATGATTGCCGACAACCGTCTCGTCGACAAACCGTACGGCAAGGTGCTGTGGAAGAGCCTGCCGCCGATGTTCCGCACCCGCGAACTCGAAACCGTTCAACGCTTCTTTGAGGCAAAGCGCCAGCATGGCCGTGAAACGCAAAACGACTAGAAAGCAGGGCGGCTTCCTCCGCCGGATCAAGCAGCTGCTGGTGCTGATGCTCGTGCTGGTCATCGCCGCCGGCGGTGGCTTGTACTGGTATGCGGTGACGCCGCAGTCGCAGAAGGTGCCGCTGACGTTCAATGTCGGCCCCGGCAGCGTTACGCGCATTGCCGATCAGCTGGAAAAACAGGGCGCGACCGATTCGGCCCTGCTGTTCCGCGTGCTGGCGCGGCTGTCCGGGCAGGAGACCCGCCTCAAGGCCGGCGTCTACCGGATGGATGCGCCGACCAGCCCATGGGCGCTGATTGACAAACTGGCGCGCGGCGATGTCGTCGAGGTGGCCTTCACCATCGTCGAAGGCTGGAACTGGCGCGACGTCCGGCGTGCCTTGGTCGCCGAGACGCAACTCGGTAACGATCTGGCGCCGCTCGACGATGCGGCGCTGCTGAAGGCGCTGAAGATCGATGCCAGCAGCCCGGAAGGGCTGTTCTTCCCCGATACCTATCACGTGAACCCGGGCAGCTCCGAGCTGGCGCTGCTCGAACGCGCCCATGCGCGGATGCAGACGAAGCTGGACGCCGTCTGGGCGCAGCGCGCGCCCGACCTCCCGGTCAAATCGCCGCAGGATGCGCTGATCATGGCGTCGCTGGTCGAGAAGGAAACCGGGCACGGCGGCGACCGGCCGATGATTGCCGGCGTGTTTGCCAACCGCTTGAAGATCGGCATGCGATTGCAGACCGACCCGACGGTGATCTACGGCATGGGCGAGGCGTATACCGGCAAGCTGCGCAAGGTCGATCTGCAGACCGATACGCCGTACAACACCTATACCCGCGCCGGCTTGCCGCCGACGCCGATCGCGATGCCGGGTGAGGCCTCGCTGATGGCAGCGGTGCGCCCGGCAACGACGTCGGCCTTGTACTTCGTATCGCGCGGCGACGGCACCTCGCAGTTTTCGAGCAGCCTCGAGGAACACAATACCGCGGTCAACCGCTACATCCGCGGCCGCTGAGCGGCACGGCTAGACGCAGAGCCGGCCGATCTTCTCGGCAAAATGGTCGACGGCGGCCCAGTCCGTGTACTCGATCACGGTGCCAGGGGCGGTCGGCCCGTCGCTGATGGCCATGATCAGCCGGATCATCAGCCGGTCGAACCAGCGGTAACGCGGATAGTCGAGCCGGCCGGCAAAAGCGGTGGCCAGTGCCGGCTGCAGCTGGTGCTTCGCCAGCCATCGGCGCAGGTAGGCGTTGTGCTCGGGGCTGTCCTTGCCTGGCTTGCGGGCGCTGAGGTTGACCGATGCGATCGCGACCGGCTTGCACGCCAGGGTATCCCGCCGCGTCTGCAAGAAGCGTTCGGCTTCTGGCAGGTGGCTGCCATAGCGGACGGCGGCGATCACGACGATGGCGTCGGCCGCCGACAGCATCGCCGCATCGGGCGTTTGCCGGGTGAGGTCGCACAGCATGACCGCATCGTCGCGGCGGCGTCGTGCCAGGCGATCGGCAATCCTTGCCGCCTGCCCGTCACGGCTGGCGTAGCAGATCAATAAGGTATCCATGTCGATAGCGTACGCAGCGGCGCATTGGGCCACCTTGCGCCCGGTCATGGTGGCCGTTGTGTAGTCTCAGGGAAATTCACTACGCAAAAAGGCTTGATGCCCATGTTGCACTGCGTAAAATCAAATTACGGTTTTGCCTTGGCAGATGTACTGCATGCGGTACGGTGCCTGGTTGTGGCCAGGCCGAGAATGAGCATTCCCGAATAGAGCAAAGGGGATGATAGGCGCCAGAATCAAGGCGTTTCTGGGCTGCCAGACCATGGTGGCAACGGGTCACGGCGACCTACCCATAATCGCCGAAGACCATAACTCGTTCGACCCCCGGGCGGGGGAAGCAGCGCTTGCCCTGCCTACCGATGAGGTGGTTGTTGCATTGCGGCGTAGTTCCGCAATTGCAATTACAAGGAGGTCGTCATGAACGGACAAGAGAGTAGAGCAGATGCGCGCGGTGGTGGAGCACATGAAGTGGTCCGCTGTCGCGATTGCGGCATCACCCATCAGCGTGTCAATGCCTTGGGTGTATGTACCGCCTGCATGACGATGCGGGCACTTGATTATGCGGCCAGCCGCCACAGCGCCAGCAATGCTGCGGCGGCATATCGCAACTGAACATCGATCCGGCCGAGGCCGGGGCGTTGTAGCACGGCAATCATCACGGCAACTTAGACCGCGCCCAAAAGGCGCGGTTTTTTTTGCGCGGTTGCTCCGCCGCTGTCCCAGCGCCAAAAGAAAAACGGGCCTTGCGGCCCGTTTCTCAAGCATTGCAGCATCAGTGGATGCCGCCGCTTTCCTTGTAACGATTCTCCAGCCAGCTGACCCCGGCAGCCATGACCAGCGTCATGACCAGATACATGATCGAGATCACCAGATAGGGCTCCATATAGCGCGAGTAGGCGCCGGCGACGGTGCGCGCGGCGTAGGCCAGCTCGGCCAGACCGATGGCGGACACGAGCGAGCTGTCCTTCAGCAACATGATCGCCTCGTTGCCCAGCGGTGGCAGCATGCGACGGAAGGCCTGCGGGATGATGACGAAACGCATCGTCTGCCAGTAGTTCATGCCGAGCGAACGGCTGGCTTCGAACTGGCCCTTGGCGATCGACTGGATGCCGGCGCGGAAGATCTCGGTGATATAGGCGCCCGAGTTCAGCGTCAGTGCTACCAGCCCGGACATGAAGGCGCCGTGTTCCTGGCGCAAATCGGCAGCGAGATCGCCATTGATCAGGATGCCGTCCACCGGATGAACCAGTAGCGGCATCACGGCAAAATGGATCAGCAGGATCTGTACGAACAGCGGTGTGCCACGGAAGAAGGTGACGTAGGCGTTGGCTGGCCAGCGTACGAAGAAGCGCAGCAGGTATTTCCATGCGCCGTGTTTGACTTCGGCGAGGCGAGCCATGCCCATGAAGAGGCCGATCAGGGTACCCAGGACCACCGCAATCATGGTGATCCACAGCGTCATCTTGATGCCGTCGATGAACAGCGCGCGGTATTCCCAGATGATCTGCAGCTGGACGTGCTGCAACAGCGGGACGCTTTGCTGAACCTGTGTCCAGAATTGGTCGAAATTCATAAGCTCGGTTTGGTTTCCGCAATAAAAGAAGCGCAACCCGTGGTGGCGAGTTGCGCTTTGTTGGCCGGGATTTTACCGCGCTTGCGCTTACTTGCCGAAGTACTTTTTATAGATGCGCTCGTAGCTGCCATCTGCTTTGATGGCCGCCAAACCCTTGTTGATCTGCTGCAGCATTTCCTTGTTGCCCTTCTTCACCGCGAAGCCGTAGTACTCCTTGGCAAAGCTGCTGTCATCGATGACCTTGAGCTTGTCGCTCTTGTTGTTGGCGATGAAGTTGACGATGACGCCGTTGTCGGCAACGACGGCATCGACCCCGCCGTTCAGCAGCTCCTTCAGCGCCAGTGGCGTCGATTCGAAGCGCCGGATGTCCGGGTTGGTCTTGCCGACGAGCTTCTGCACGATCTCGTCACCGGTCGTACCGGTCTGCACGCCGATCTTCTTGCCCTTCAGGTCGGCGAATTTGGTGATCTTGCTGCCGGGGCCGACCGCGATCAGCTGCTTGGCTTCGAAGTAGGGGTCGGAAAAATCCATCGTCAACTTGCGCTCGGGCGTGATCGTGACCGCCGAGGCGACGATGTCGCGGTCGCCGGTCGACAGCGTGGCGAAAATGCCTTCCCACGGCGTATTGATGAACTTCACCTTGAAGCCCGCCTTGGCCGCGACGGCGCTGAGCACGTCGATATCGAAGCCGACAGCCTGCTGCTTTTCGTTCAGCGACTCGAAGGGGGCATACGCGGCGTCGGTGGCGACCTGGAAGGTCTTGTCGGCGGCGTGTGCTGGGGCTGCGGCGAGCAGCGCGGTCGCGGTCAGTGCGGCAAGCAGGGTCGAGGCGATCGGTTTCATTGAGGCGTCCTTTCTTTGGTGGGGAGGGGCCGCTCGGTCGGCGGCTAAAGGCTTGCATTGGCCTCTTTGCTGAGCCTAGAGGCGCTGGCGGGGCAGGCAGTATAGGGAGATTCCCTAGGGCTGCAGTCTGGTATAGCAGATGGATTTCGGTCGGGTTTCGATGAGTTATGCGTTGTGCTTTCAATGCGGCATGCAAGGCGTAAGAAACCGGCCTTTGTGTCTCGAAAGCGAAAAAAAACCGCCCCGAAGGGCGGTTTTCATTCCATCGACATCGATCAGGCGTCGCGGGTTTCGATTTGCACCAGCGGTGCGGCATCGGTCGCGACTGTTGCATCGGCGTGACGACGCGGGGCGCGTGCGGGCGCAGCGGCGACCGGCTCGGCGACAACCGCGGCATCTGCCACCGTTTCGACCTGTTGCAGCGACACGGTTTCAACCGTCTCCGCAGCCTTCGGTGCATCGCTGCGACGACGACGACGCGGCTTGGTATCGGTTTCGACGGCAACCACCGGTGTCACGGCGACATCGTTGCGGGTCGAGACCATGACCAGACCGGCGGCTTCCGGCGTTGCGACTTCGAGTACTGGCGCAGCGGCCGGAGCCGGAGCAACCGGTGCAGCTGCCGGAGCGGCTTCGAAAGGCAGACCAGCCTGGCTCGGGACCGGCGTGGTCTCGGCCGGTGCAGCGTCCACCAGCGCTGCGGCTGCGACTTCGGTCGTCTGGACCGGGGCGGCGACGACAGGCTCGGCGACGGTTTCGGCTGCCACGGTTTCGACAGGCACTTCGCTGGCGATGACCGCCGGCTGAGCCGGTTCCTCTGCCACAGCAACAGCGGCCGGCTCGGTTGCGGTAATCACTTCAACTGCCGGTTCGATGACCTGAGCCGTTTGCGGTGCCTGCTCGACAACCGGCGCGGCGACCACTTCGGCGGCGACCACGGCGGCAGCGGCTTCGACGGCCGGTGCGCTGGCTTCCTGGACACCTTCATCCGCAGATGCATCGGCCTGAGCTTCGGTCTGCTCGCTACGCTCACCGCGATTGCCACCACGGCGGCCACGACGACGACGGCTACGGCCTTCGCCTTCGGTCGGTGCGGCTACCGGTGCGGCGCCCTCGGTCGGCTCGACAGTTGCTGCAGCGAGGATTTCAGCTTCGACGGCTTCGTCCTTCACCGGTGCCGGTTGCGGCGCGCGTTCGTTACGCGGAGCGCGCGGTTCACGCGGCTGGCGCGGTTCACGCGGTTCGCGTTGCTCGCGGGCCTCGGCGTTACCGTTACGTTCTCCACGTTCGCTGCGCTCACCACGTTCAGCGCGCTGCTGATCACGGGCTTCGTTGCGTTGCTGACGGGCGTTCAGATCTTCTTCGATCCGCGGTTGCTTGCTGCGACGTTCCTTGTCGTTGCGCTGCTCGCTACGGGCTTCACCGCGCTCGGCAGGACGATCGCCGCGCTCGTTGCGCTCGTTACGGCCATCGCGTTCGCGACGATCGCCACGTTCACGTCGATCACCACGCTCGCCGCGACGGTTGTTGCCACCCGTCGACTGCGGGCGCTTGGCCGGCTCGGCCTGCGGTGCCGGTGCGGCGGCAACTGCTTCGGGTTCGCCACGGAACCAGCTGACGATGCGCGTCCACAGCGACGGACCGGCGGCGACGACAGGTGCGGCGGCTTCCAGCTTGATGTCATCTTGCTTGGAGACCGGCGCCGGTTGTGCCGGAGTGATGCCTTTGACGGCCGCTTCGGGACGCTTGGCCAGCTCTTCCTTGGCACGGCCCGGCTGATACGCTTCTTCGCTCGGCGCTTCGACCATGCGGTACGACGGCAGTGATTCGTCGAGCAGGTTCAGGTCGTCGTGGCGCAGACGGGTAATGTTGTAGTTCGGCGTCTCGAGGTGCGTGTTCGGGATCAGCATGACGCCGACCTTGAGGCGGGCTTCGACCGCGAACAGCTCGCTGCGCTTCTCGTTCAACAGGAAGGTCGCGACGTCGACCGGCACCTGCGCGTGGATCGCGCCGGTGTTGTCCTTCATCGCTTCTTCTTGAATGATGCGCAGGATGTGCAGCGCCGACGATTCGGTGCCACGAATGAAGCCGGTGCCGTGGCAGCGCGGGCAGGCGATATGGGTGGTTTCTTCCAGCGACGGCTGCAGGCGCTGACGCGAGAGTTCCATCAGGCCGAAGCGGCTGATCTTGCCGGTCTGCACGCGAGCACGGTCGTGATGCAGCGCATCGCGCAGGCGGTTCTCGACTTCGCGCTGGTTCTTCGGGTTTTCCATGTCGATGAAGTCGATGACGATCAGGCCGCCGACGTCACGCAGACGCATCTGGCGGGCGATTTCATCCGACGCTTCAAGGTTGGTGCGCAGCGCGGTTTCCTCGATATCGGAACCCTTGGTGGCGCGCGCCGAGTTGACGTCGATCGAGTACAGCGCCTCGGTCTTGTCGATGACGATGGCGCCGCCCGACGGCAGCGATACTTCGCGGGCAAACGCGGTTTCGATCTGGTGTTCGATCTGGAAGCGCGAGAACAGCGGGACGTCGTCCTGGTACAGCTTGACCCGGTTCACATTGCCCGGCATCACGTGACTCATGAACTGGCGGGCTTGTTCGTAGATGTCGGCCTTGTCGATGAGGATTTCACCGATTTCCGGCTGGAAATAGTCGCGGATGGCGCGGATGACGAGGCTCGATTCCTGATAGATCAGGAAGGCGCCGTTCTGCGTGGTGCCGGCACCTTCGATGGCGCGCCACAGTTGCAGCAGGTAGTTCAGGTCCCACTGCAGCTCTTCGGCGGCGCGGCCGATCGCAGCGGTACGTGCGATCAGGCTCATGCCTTGCGGCGTTTCGAGCTGATCCATCGCTGCGCGCAGCTCCTGACGCTCGTCACCCTCGATGCGGCGCGACACGCCACCACCACGCGGGTTGTTCGGCATCAGAACGAGATAACGGCCGGCGAGGCTGATATAGGTGGTCAGCGCCGCGCCCTTGTTGCCACGTTCGTCCTTCTCGACCTGGACGATCAGTTCCTGGCCTTCGCGCAGCTGATCGGCAACGCGGCCGCGGCCGCCGTCGTCGGACATATAGGAACGAGCGATTTCCTTGAACGGCAGGAAACCATGGCGATCACAACCGTAGTCGACGAAGCAGGCTTCGAGACTCGGTTCGATCCGGGTGATGACACCCTTGTAGATATTCGATTTCCGTTGTTCTTTGCCAACGGTTTCGATGTCGAGATCGATCAGTTTCTGACCGTCGACGATCGCAACGCGAAGCTCTTCGGCTTGCGTTGCGTTGAACAGCATGCGTTTCATGAGGGCTCCTGCACGCACTGACGGCAGGGATGCCCGGCTACGCCAGCCGCCCGGCTAGCGCGATGTCGCGGGATGCCAACTGGGCATCGGGCGCATCTTGCGAAAGACTATTGCGGGGCGACGGGGAGTGTTCTGGCTCCAGAATCTGACTATTTGAGGGTCAATGTCGGGGCCGGCTTGGCCGGGCTGGCCGACGCCGATGAGTGGGCGCCGGCGGGAATCCGATGAGTGCGTGAATGGTATGAATCAATTACCATCGCTACTTGTTTTGCGGTGAGCGAAGTTAACCGCAACCCGGGACTTGGCCCCCGAAGCAGGACGTCTGGCGATGCCCGCGCTCTCACTCTGGGCCCGATGAAAGATCAGGGCTGAGGGGTACAGCATGCTGTACGGCGGGAAGGGAGTCGCCGGCGTATCCGGACGAAGAGGCAAAGAACGGAATGAAAAACGGGCCGGAATAATGGCCGGCGCTGACCGGACGGCGTCGCAGCGATTTCGCCTGCGAGGCCAGTAAAAACGGGCAGCGTGCCAACGAGTATATGTCAATATGTCTGAAACGAGCAAAGCGTCTGTCACATTCGTTGAAATCGGTCCCGAAGAGGCCGGACAGCGCCTCGACAACTACCTGATTCGCCGCCTCAAGGGGGTGCCGAAAAGCCATATTTACCGCATCGTTCGTGGTGGTGAAGTGCGGGTAAACAAGGGGCGAACCGACGTCACCTATCGCCTGGCGGAGGGCGACGTACTGCGGATTCCACCGGTGCGTGTTGCCGAACGACCGGCGAGCACGGCGGTGCAGGCCGCCAGTGGTCAGCTCGAGCTGGAAATCCTGTTCGAGGACGATGCGCTGATCGCGATCAACAAGCCGTCCGGCATCGCCGTGCATGGCGGTTCCGGGATCAGCTTCGGCGTGATCGAGCTGCTGCGCGCGCAGCGGCCGCAGGCCAAGTTCCTCGAACTCGTGCACCGGCTCGATCGCGAGACCTCGGGCTTGCTGCTGATCGCCAAAAAGCGCTCGGCACTGATCAAGCTGCACGAGATGCTGCGCGACAATCACCAGATCGATAAACGCTATCTGGCGCTGGTGCAGGGCGTGTGGCCCGAGCCGCGCAGTCACGTGCGCTTCAAACTGTTGAAATACGAAACGCCCGAAGGCGAGCGTCGGGTCAAGAAATCGGCGGACGGTTTGACCTCGCATACGGTGGTCAACCGCAAGACCAAGTTTGCCGATGCATCCTTGCTGGAATGCGAGCTGAAAACCGGTCGTACCCACCAGATACGCGTGCACCTGGCCGAAAGCGGCCACCCTATCCTTGGCGACGACAAGTACGGTGATCCGGCGTTGAACCGGCTGTTGCCGCGTGCCGGGCTCAAGCGCATGTTCCTGCATGCTTGGCGCTTGACGCTGAGCCACCCGCTGACGGCGGACAAACTGACCTTGGAAGCGCCGCTGCCCAAGGAATTGCAAACCTATCTGGATACCCTTGCCGAATGAGTCGACGTTTCGATCTGCTGGTCTTTGACTGGGATGGCACGCTGATGGATTCGACCGGCACCATCGCCCGGTCGATCCAGGCGGCGTTTGCCGACGTGGGACTGGCGGTGCCGAATGATCAGGATGCCCGCTATGTGATCGGCTACGGGCTGAACGAAGCGATGCAGCATCTGGCGCCCGGCGTCGACGATGCCACGATCAAGCGCATTGTCGATGCCTACCGCCATCACTATTTGTCCGGCGATCATGCGCTGCTGTTGTACGACGGCGTGCGCGAAGGGCTTGATGCCTTTGCCGAGGCGGGGTTCGAGATGGCGGTGGCGACCGGCAAGTCGCGCGCCGGGCTGGATCGCGTACTGGCGTCGACCGGCCTCGGTCGTTACTTCGTCGCGACGCGGACCGCCGACGAGACGTTCTCGAAGCCGCATCCGGCGATGCTTGAGCAACTGCTTGAGGTCACCTTCACCGGAGCCGATCGGGCGGTGATGATCGGCGATACGACACACGATCTGCAGTTGGCCAGTAATGCGCGCTGTGCCAGTCTGGGCATGAGCTACGGCGCGCACCCGATCGATCAGCTGCAAGCGTGTGCGCCGCTGGCGATTTTCGACGATTTTCCATCGCTGACCCGCTGGGTGCTGGCGGATGGCTGAACCGATTTGCCGCGGCGCCGATCTGGTCGACGGCGGCCTCGGCGTGCGCTTTGACGTCGAGCTGGGCGGGGCGACGCGCCCGGCCTTCGTCGTCCGCCACGACGGCAAGGTCTACGCCTATGAAAACGCCTGCGCGCATGTCCCGGTCCAGCTCGATTATCGCGATGGTGAATTCTTCGATCTTTCAAGGCGCTATCTTGTCTGCGCTACCCACGGCGCCTACTATGCGCCAGAGACCGGGCTCTGCCTTGGTGGCCCTTGCCCGGGGCGCAGGCTGGCCGCGATCGACGTTGTCGAACATGACGGCGCCGTCTGGCTGCAAGACCCGAAAACAAACTTCAAACCGTTGAACTGACAAGGCACCAATCCATGCAAGAACCTTGGGAGCGCCAGGCGCTGACCGATCTGCTGCAAGCCGGCATCAAGGAGCAGCGCAGTGCACGGCGCTGGGGCATTTTCTTCAAGCTGCTGGGCTTCGGCGTGCTGTTGCTGGTGCTGGCCGGTATTTTCGGCTGGTTCGGTCCGAAGGAGCTCGACAGCGTCTCGACGGGTCCGCATACCGCGCTGGTGCGGCTGGACGGCGAAATCGCCGCCGGTGGCGAGGGCGACGTCGTGCCGGTGATCGACGGCCTCAAGGCAGCCTACGACGATCGCAACACCAAGGCCGTCGTGCTCGAAGTCAACAGCCCGGGCGGCAGCCCGGTGCAGGCTGGCCAGTTGAACGATGCGATGCGCGCATTGCGCAAGCAGCACCCGAAGGTGCCGCTCTACGTCGTGGTTGGCGACATCTGCGCTTCGGGTTGTTACTACGCCGCCGTCGCCGCCGACAAGATTTTCGTCGACAAGGCCTCGATCGTCGGTTCGATCGGCGTGTTGATGGACGGTTTCGGCTTCACCGGCGCAATGGACAAGGTCGGCGTCGAGCGTCGCCTGGTCACCGCCGGCAAGAACAAGGGTTTCATGGATCCGTTTTCGCCGATGAATCCCGAACAGCGTGGCAAGGCGCAGGCGATGGTTGACGAGATTCATCAGCAGTTCATCGATACCGTCAAGGCCGGCCGTGGCAAGAAGCTGGCGCAGGACGAGCCCGACCTGTTCTCGGGGCTGGTATGGAGTGGGGCGACCGGCATCAAGCTCGGCCTGGCCGATGCGCTGGGTTCGGTCGACAGCGTGGCGCGTGACGTGGTCAAGGCCGAGGATGTCGTCGATTTCACGACCCAGCCGAGCTATCTCGATCGCTTTGCCAAGCGTGTCGGCGTCAGCGCCGCTGCCCATCTGGGTACGCAGTTGCTCGGCTATTCGGTCCGGTAAACCATGGCCAGGCGCAAGCACGACGAAGAGCACGAGAGCCATGAACGCTGGCTGGTCTCGTACGCGGATTTCATCACGCTGCTGTTCGCATTCTTCGTCGTGATGTACGCGATTTCTTCGGTCAACGAAGGCAAGTACCGGGTGTTGTCGGACTCGCTGGTCAGCGCATTTCGCAACCAGACGCCGTCCAGCATCAGCGTGATCCAGCTGCCGAACCAGGCACATGCCGGTACGCCGCCGCGGCTTGCCGCGTCGGCGGTTGCCCGGGCACCTGAACTCGAAGCGCAGGCGAAGAAGATGCGCGGCATGGCCGGCGATATTCGCAGCGCACTCGGCCCCTTGATCGAGCAGGGCAAGGTGAGGGTCACGCACTCCAAGCGGGGCATCGCGGTCGAAATCAGCGACAGCGTGCTGTTCGACCTGGCGCGGGCCGAGCTGCAACCCGAATCGGTAACCATGCTCAAAACCGTCGCCGAGCTGGTCAAGGACAACGACAACCTGATCCAGGTCGAAGGCCATACCGACAACCAGCCGATCCGGTCGACGCAATACCCGTCGAATTGGGAGTTGTCGTCGGCGCGCGCGGCCAGCGTGGTCAGGCTGTTTGCTGAAAACGGCATCGCGCCGCGGCGGATGGTCGCGATCGGCTACGCCGAATTCCGCCCGGTGGAGCCGAATGAGTCTGCCGACGGCCGCGCCCGCAACCGGCGGGTGACGCTCAATATCCTTGCCGACAACAAGGACGAGGTGGCGGTGCTGCCACTCGAAACACCGCACCCGACGCCGGCCGCGCAATAGCGCGCGGCCGCATTTGTCCTTGCTTAGAATTTGCCCCAAGGCTTGACCTGACCGGCAGCGTCGATGGCGACGACGTCGATGGTGCCGGGGGTATATGGCCCCATGCCCGGGCTGTTCGCCGGCATGCCCGGTGCCGAGATGGCCTTGATGCCCTTGGGCTTTTGCTTCAACAGCCGATCGATGGCGGCGACAGGCACATGGCCTTCGATCGCATATTGGCCGACGATCAGCGTGTGGCACGATGGCGCGGCAGCGGTGCCGTAGCGGGTCTTGATGCTCGACATGTCGTTGCTTTCGATCTGCTTGATCTGCCAGCCCTGTTGCTCCAGGTAGCGGGCATGCTCACCGCAGCAGCCGCAACCCGGCGACTTGTATAGCGTGGCCTGTGGTCCGGCCCAGACGGTGGTCGAGAAGGCGAGCAGTGCGCCGATGAGGGTCATGTGTTTCATGATGGAATCCTTTGGACGACTTGCCGCGCCCGAACGGCGCGGCCGAGGGCGTTCAGTTCAGTTTGATCTGGGTGTGCATGCCGGCTTCGTAGTGGCCGGCGATATGGCAGGCAAGCACGATGCCGCCGCTCACCGCTTTGTCGAACTTCCAGATCAGCGTCTTGCTGGCACCGGGGGCAAGCGACACCGTGGTCGGATCAGCCTCGTGTTGCATGCCCGGCATTTTCCGCATCATTTCCGCGTGGGCGCGCTGGCTGGCCGCATCGCCGATGGCGAATTCGTGCGTCAACTGCCCCGGGTTGCTGACCACAAAGCGTATCGTTTCGCCCTTGCTGATCGTGCCGACGGCAGGTTCGAACGCGAACTTCATCGTATCGAGTGTCCGGACCTGAATGGTCCGGGTAACGTCGGCGGCGCGGCCGGGCCGGCCGAAACTGTCGTGATCACCAGCGTGCTGGCCGCTGGCAAAGGCCGACGACGCAAACAGGGTGGCGACGACGGCGAGGAGTATCGTTTTCATTGGGTGTTTCCTGGCTAGCCGGCCGGCGCGCAGCAAGGCTGTGCCTGCTTCAGCGCACCGCGCGGCAGTAAATGGTCCGGAGTCGGTCTAGTGCCGACCTGGGCGTCGATCTGGAATGGGGAGGCTGGGCGCGAGACGCAGCGCGTCTCGGAGGGGTGGCTTAATGCCGAGGGGGCTTGCGCGCGGGGGCGGAGACGATGTCGAGCGTGGACGGCGAGACGGCCGCGACGCGGATCGGGGTGAGCGCGGGCAGGGCCGGCGCTTGCTGGACGACGATCGGCGGCGTGCACGCCGCGCAGTGGACGGTATCGCACTGCGACTTGCTGACGGTGCCGCTATCGGCATGACAGTCATGTCCTTGCTTTGCTTCGCTTGTTGCGTGCGTCAGCACAGGCGCAGGCTGAACCGCTGTTGCCGCGTACAGCGACTGCAGCGGCAGCATGCACATCAGCGCCAGCAAGAGCCAGCGTCCGAGTCGGGGGCGAAGGGCAAGGAAGGACACGCACATACCCCGCCAGTGTATGTTGCGAGTCCCGTGTTGGCAAACGACGCCACCGCGGCGGCGGTCGTCGAGCTGACACAGTTGCGGCACTATACTGGCCACCCCCATTCATGATTCCGGCCATGGTTTCCGCTCTTCGCCAACACCCCGATGTGTTGATCCGCACGACCCGTCTGCTGTACCGCAACGCCGTCATCGGTCAGGTAATGAGCATCGTGATCGCCTCGCTGCTGTGCTTTGGCCTGCGCGATGCGCTGCCGGAAGCCGAGCTGTTTGGCTGGTTGCTGCCGGTCTTGCTGATGTCTTTGCTGCGGATCGGTCTGGCCTACGGCTATCGACGCGCACCGGACGATCTGGCCTCGGCGTTGCTGTGGCGTCGGCGCTACCTGATCGGTACCGCGCTGGTGGCATTGTGGTGGGGCGCTGGTGCGCTGGTCTTCATGTTCGGCATGCCGCCGGCGCCGCGGTTGGTCATTTCGCTGGTCGTTTGCGGCATGGTCGCCGGCGCGGTGCCGGTTCTCGCGCCGGTGCTGCCTGCCTTGCAGTTTTACGCTGCGATGCTGGTGCTGCCGGTCACGGTGACGGCGCTGGCCAATGGCGAATCCTACGACGCGCTGATTGCGGTGATGTCGTTACTGTTTCTCTACACCGTGCTGCGCAGTGCCGGCTTCTTCAACGAAATGCTGGCCGAGGCGATCGAACTGGAGATCGAGAAGGGCGGTCTGAACGACGAATTACGGGCGGCGACGCACGAGGCCGAGGCGGCCAGCCGTGCCAAAAGCGAATTTCTGGCCAATATCAGTCACGAAATTCGTACCCCGATGAACGGCATCGTCGGCATGGCCCAGTTGCTGGAGCATCAACCGCTCGATGCCGCCAGCCGGGAACAGGTGACGGTGATCCGCTCGTCGACCGATGCCTTGCTGACGCTGGTCAACGATGTGCTGGACCTGTCGCGGATCGAAGCCGGTCATTTCAATCTGGCGCCGCTGCCGTTCTCGCCGCAGGAGCTGCTTGAGTCGCTGGCGAAGATGTTCGGTCCGCAGGCGCAATTGCGCGGGCTGACCTTGCACTGGCCCGAGACGGCGTTGCCGCCGGCGCTGTATGGCGATCCGGTGCGTTTGAAGCAGATCTTCGTCAACCTGATTGGCAATGCGCTCAAGTTCACGCCACAGGGACGGATCGACGTGCGGATTGCGCTGACGTTACGCGAGGCCGACGTCGTCGAATGGCATGCCAGCGTCGCCGATACCGGCATCGGCGTGCCGTCGGCACAGGTTGGACGGATTTTCGAGGCGTTTTCTCAGGCCGACAGCTCGATTTCACGCCAGTACGGCGGCACCGGTCTGGGGCTGTCGATTTCGCGCCGACTGGTGCGGATGATGCAGGGCGAGCTCTGGGTCGAGGCGAATCCGGGCGGCGGCAGCGTGTTCCACTTTACCGCGATGCTGCTGGCGTGCGATGCCAGCGCCCTGCCAAGCCAGCCCGCTGCGGCGCGACCGCTGTCGGTGCTGGTGGCCGAGGACAATCCGGTCAACCGGCTGGTCGCCGAGCGGTTGTTGCAGGCGCAGGGGCATCGGGTTCGGCTTGCGAGCAACGGTCAGCAGGCGATCGAGGCGGCGCGCGCTGGCGGGCTGGACCTGATCCTGATGGATCTGCAGATGCCCGAGCTGGACGGCCTGGCCGCGACCCGCTGCATTCGTAGTGCCGAGGATGTGACCGGCCGGCCGCGGGTGCCGATTGTCGCGCTGTCGGCCAATGGCATGGTCGAAGAAAAAACCGCCTGCCTGATTGCCGGGATGGACGATTTTCTGGAGAAACCACTGCAGCAGGAGGCGTTGGCGCGGCTGCTCTCGCGGGTGGCGGCCGGCGAGTTCGCCGGGCACTGACCCGCCGGCCCGGTGCAGACAATAGGCCGGGCATCGTGTACATTCCGTAACCGTTTTCGTTCTCCACGAGGCCCTCGCCTCGACCACATGGACCCTGCGCTTAGTCAGTTCTTTATGCTCACCGGAGCCCTGCTCCTGGTCTTCCTCAATGGCTTCTTCGTCGCCGCCGAATTTAGCCTCGTCAAGCTTCGCCCGACACGGGTCAAGGCCATCGCCAAGGCTTGGGGTTTCCGCGGCCGCATGCTCGCCCGGGTCCACCATGACCTCGACGCTTACCTTTCCGCCTGCCAGCTCGGCATCACGCTCGCATCGCTCGGCCTGGGCTGGGTTGGCGAGCCGGTCTTTGCCGCACTGATTGAACCGGTATTCGGCTGGGTCGGCATCGGCAGCCCGGCGCTGGTTCACACCGTTTCCTTTGTGTTTGCCTTCAGTACGATTTCCTTTCTGCACATCGTCGTTGGTGAGCTTGCGCCGAAATCAATGGCGATCCGCATGGCCGAGAAGGTCGGCTTGTGGACCGCGGCGCCGTTGTTTGGCTTCTACTGGGCGATGTATCCGGCGATCTGGCTGCTCAACAACAGCGCCTTCTGGCTGCTGCGGCTGATCCGACTCGACGTCGGTCACGGCCACGAAAGCCATTACTCGGCCGAAGAACTGAAGCTGATCCTGCGCGCCAACCGCGATGACCCGGCGTACAACAGCGATGCGATGCGGGTGCTGGCGCATTCGCTCGACTTCGGCAAACTGACCGTTGCCGATCTGATGCGGCCGTTTTCGGAAGCGGTGACGCTGCAGTGCGACGATCCGTGGAGCAAGCAGCTGGCGACGATCCGTGCGCACCGTTTCAGCCGCTATCCGGTGATCGGCGAAGATGATCACGTGCTCGGCATGGTTCACGTCAAGGATCTGCTGCTGCTGAGCAACGATGAGGACGAGCCCGATCTCGACGTCCATTTGCGCCCGGCCTTGCGCGTCAGCGAAGACCTGCCGGCCGATGAGTTGCTGCGGCGTTTTCGCGGCGGTGCGGTGCACTTCGCCATCGTCGGCCCCAAGGGCGAGCCGCCTTACGGTTTCATCACGCTCGACAATCTGCTGGGCGTGCTGGTTGGCGAAATCCGCGACGAATTCCGCCAGACCCACAACGATTGGCTCTGGCTCGACGACGGTAGCCTGATCGGCAAGGGTTCGCTGCCCTTGTTCACGCTGTCGCGTGCTTTGGGTGTCGATGTCGACAGTCCGGAGGCCGAATCGGTGGGCGGGCTGATTCAGGAAAAGCTCGGCCGGCTACCCGAGGAGGGCGAGCGGCTGGCGTTTGACGGGTTCAGTGTCGTCGTCAAGAAAATGCATGGTCCGCGCATTGTCAGCGTGCGGGTCATCCCGGCCCATTCGCCGAGCAATTAGCTGCACGACAAGCGATAACAGCGCCTTCGGGATGAAACGGTTTTGGCTATGCTGAACCGAATCTAACGCAGGAGTTGTTATGAGATTTCTTTCGTTGAAAGTTTTTCCGTCGTTTGCTGCGCTATTGCTGGCGGCGTGCGCCGGCGTTCCGTCTCAAACGGTGCCGCAACCGGGCAAGCAGGGCTGCGGTGCCTTGCAGGGCTGGCAGCTTGCCGCGGCGGATATCGGCTTGCCGACCTGCGGCGCAAAAGTCGATAGCGCAGACTGGTCGGCCGTTCCGGGCGGGCAGGGCGACTATTGCCACGTACAGGGACGCATTCTGCCGGTCGATCCGGCGGCACCGCCGATCCGTTTCGATTTGGGGCTGCCGGCTGGCTGGAACGGCAAATCGCTGCATCTGGGGGGCGGTGGCTACAACGGCACCGTCATTCTCGCCACCAGCGACGTTCCCGCGCCGCCGCTCGACATGCTGTCGCCATTGGCGCGCGGCTATGCGGTATTTGGCAGTGACAGCGGTCACGAGTCTGCACCACCGTATACTGCCGACCCGAAAAACCGTTCGCTCGATGGCCGCTTTTTGCAGAATGACGAAGCGTTGCGCAATTTCGCTGGCGATGCGCTGAAGAAAACCCGCGATGTTGCGACGGCGCTGCAAGTCGCGTTCTACGGCAAGGCGCCGATCCGGCGTTATTTCGCCGGTGGCTCCACCGGCGGGCGTGAGGCGCTCGCCGTGGTGCAGCGCTGGCCCGATGACTACGATGGCGCAATCGCGGCCTATCCGGCCTGGAATGCGGCAACGCTTGACCTGGCATTCGGGCGGATTTCCCGTGCGCTGGCCCGCCCCGGCGCCTACCTCGATCCGGCGGCGCAAGGCTTGCTGTACCAGGCGCAGATTGCCGCCTGCGATGGCGATGACGGTGTACGCGACGGCTTGATCAGCCATCCGGAAGTCTGCCGTTTCACACCGATCAAGCTGCGCTGCGCACGCGGCAAGGCCGCTGGCGCACAGTGTCTGAGCGATGCGCAGATCGCCGCGGTGACGACGATGGCGACACCGCTGACGCTGCGTTATCCGGTGGCGAGCGGTGAAAAAGGCTACCCGGGCTTCAATGTGCTGAGTGGCGCAGATCTGCGCGGTTTCCTCGGTTGGGGCGAGCAGGCACCGACGAGTCCGGGACAACTGGGGCAGCCGTATATGGCGCAGTTCTGGGACCACTGGGTCCGCTACGCCGTCACGCGCGACCCGGCCTTCGATGCCCTGTCACTCGATCCGGCGCAGCCCGGGCCGTGGACGGCGAGGGTCAGTGCGCTGACGGGGTTGCAGGATGTCAACCGGACCGACCTGAGCCGCTTTGCCGGGCGTGGCGGCAAGCTGCTCGTGCTGCACGGTGCCGCCGATGCGCTGGTCAGTACCCGATCGACCATCGATTACATGGGGCGGGTCAAATCCACGATGGGCGACGCGGCGACAGCGGCGTTCTCGCGCTTCTACGTGGTCCCCGGCTATGGTCACGTGCTTGGCGCCTTCATGGCATCGTGGGATTCGCTGTCGGCGCTCGATCGCTGGGTCGTTGACGGCGTGGCGCCGACGCAGCAGCTGGTTGCCGATGCCAATGCCGATACCCGCGGACGGAGCCGGCCGCTGTGCGAGTACCCGACCTGGCCACGCTATCGCGGCGGTGACGTTAACGCGGCGTCCAGTTTCGAGTGCGCCAAGGAGTAGTTGGCGACGTTTTCTGACGCTGGTGCCCGGGCATCGCTTTGTCGTGCGATGCCCGGGCGCCGTCGAGGCGCCTTGGCTTCGAGCGGAAGCGATGGCTTGAGCGCCAGATGAAGCCCGGCGCCGAGTCCGATTTGATCAGTCGTGCATGACGCCGGCGCGCATGCCGCGCCGATGGCGCACGGTGATCAATACCATCATCACCGAGACGAACAGACCGAAGCCGAGCACGATGGTGTGCATCGGCGGCAGACCGCCGCTGCCGAACTGCCTGATCAGCAGCGCGGAGGCATCTGCCGGCAATGGCGTGCTCAGATACTTCACCAGCATGGCGTGCAGGCCGACCATGACGAGAATGCCGAGGTTCTCGTTGAAATTCTGCACCGCGATCGAATGACCCGCGCCCATCAGCAGGTAGCCGCGATGCTGCAGGATGGCGTTCAGCGGGACGACGAAGAAACCCGACAACGCACCGACGATGAACATCAGCGTCGCGGCAACGGTGCCGTCGTAAATCAGCAGCATGCTCATCACCAGCATGCCCATTGCAATACCGGCCGGCAGCACCGAAAACGCGCGCTTGAGCGGCACGAAGCGACCGGCGATGACCGCGCCGAAAGCCGTGCCGAAGGCGACCACGGCGATCAGCATCGTCGCTTTTTCCATGCTGTACGCCAGCCAGATCACCGCCCAGTTGAGGACGACGAGCCGCATCGTCGCACCGGCGCCCCAGAACAAGGTCGTCACCGCCAGCGACAGCTGGCCTTGCGGGTCGAGCCAGAGCCGGCGGGCACAGACGATGAAGTCCTTGGTCATCTGTACCGGGCCGTGAATCAATGGTTTGAGCTGGACGTTGAGCTTGGGGATGTAGAGATTCAGCCATGCTGCAGCGAGATAAATCGCCACGATGACCACGATGGCGAGTTCGGCCGTGGTCGCAGGCCAAGGCAGATTGAGCTGGTGCAGCAGCGCGGCGGCCTGGCCGCCGGTCAGGAAGCCGCCCAGCACGGTGCCGAAGATGATCGCCGCGACGGTCGCGCCTTCAAGCCAGCCGTTGGCCTCGACCAGTTTCTCGTGTGGCAGGTATTCGGTAATCAGGCCGTACTTGGCCGGGCTGTACGCCGCGGCGCCGAAGCCGACGACGGCGTAGGCGAGAATCGGCGGTGCGCCGACCAGCATGCCGACGCAGCCGGCGAGCTTGATGCCGTTGCAGATCATCATCGCCTTGCCCTTGTGCATCGAATCCGCGAACGAACCGGCAAATGGCGCCAGAACGACGTAGGAAACGGTAAAGCACCAGAGCAGCATCGATAGATGCCATTCGGGGGCCAGCTGCTGTTTGAGCAAGGCCAGCGCAGCGATGAACAGGGCGTTGTCGGCGAGTGCGGACAGGAACTGCGCGCCCAGAATCAGGAAAAATCCACGGTCCATTCTGTGATCGGTGCCGGTGCGGAGACGTCGGGGGTTATAACACGTTTGCCCCGTCGGCCGTCGTGTTCCGGTCCGCGAGGCCGGTGACGGCAATATGCCGGAGACAATGCGCCGGTCTGACGTGGCTGCGTGCTAAGATGGGGACCGTTTCTGCTCCCGCTCCCGCGCGCCGATATGGATTCATTGTCATTGCTGGTGAGCGTTTTCACCGACTACGGCTATCTAGCCGTGTTTCTCGTACTGCTTGCCTGTGGCTTCGGCGTGCCGATTCCGGAAGACATCACGCTGGTGGCTGGCGGCATCATCGCCGGCCTCGGGTATGCCAATGTGCATACGATGTTCTTTGTCGGTATGGCCGGCGTGCTCGTCGGCGATTCGGTCATGTTTCTGCTCGGCCGCTATTACGGCGCGCATGTGCTCCGCTGGCGCTGGGTCGCCCGGATCATGACGCCCGAACGTTATGCCGCCGTTCAGGACAAATTCTCCCGCTATGGCAACCGCGTGCTGTTTGTCGCCCGCTTCCTGCCAGGACTGCGCTCGCCGATTTTCCTCACTGCAGGCATGAGCCACTGTATTTCGTACTGGCGTTTCCTGTTGCTCGACGGCTTGGCCGCGCTGATCAGCGTCCCGATCTGGGTCTACCTCGGTTACTACGGCGCCTACAATCACGAATGGCTGTTGCTGTGGATCAAGCGCGGGCAGACCGGCATCCTGATTCTCATCGCGTTGATCGCCGTTATCGTTGGTGTCTGGTATTGGCGGCATCGCCGCTGCAACCGATCGACGCAGGCAACGCAAGACTGACCCTCTCTTACAATACGTCCGACCGTTCGCCATGTCCCGCCCCATTCAGGTCCTGATCGATCCAGCCGCCATTGCCCACAACTACCGCCGGATGAAGGCGCTGGCACCGAAGGCGAAGGTCTATGCGGTGACCAAGGCCGATGGCTACGGCCATGGTCTGGCGCGTGTCGTCGCTGCCTTGCCCGAAGCCGACGGCTTTGCGCTGCTCGAAGTCGACTGGGCCATCGGCTTGCGCGAGGCGGGCGTCACGCAACCGATCCTGCTGCTCGAAGGCGTGTTCAGCGCCGATGAAATGCGGCTGGCATCGCACCACGCGCTGACCGTTGCCGTGCACGAAGAGCGTGCATTGGCCTGGCTGGAAACGCTGGTGCTGCCAAAGCCGCTGGATGTCTACGTCAAGCTCAACACCGGCATGAACCGGCTCGGCTTCGTGGCCGATACCGCCGCTGCGGTGGTCGCGCGGCTCCAGGCTTGTGCCAATGTCGCCAGCATCACCTTGATGACCCACTTTGCGACCGCCGACGATCCCGATCGCGGCATTGCAATGCAGCTGGCCCGTTTCGATGCGGCGGTCGCCGGACTCGACCTGCCGATGACGCTCGCCAACTCGGCCGCGACCTTTGATTTTCCCGACGTGCACCGCGACTGGGTCCGCCCCGGCGTCGCGCTCTACGGCGCCACGCCGTTTGCACACCGTAGTGCGGCATCGCTGGGGCTGATTGCGGCGATGAGTTTGCAGAGCGAAATCATCGGCGTACAAATGCTGCAGGCTGGCGATGCAGTCGGCTATGCCGCTGCGTTTACCGCGCCCGAACCGATGCGTATCGGCATCGTTGCTTGCGGCTACGCCGACGGCTATCCACGCCATGCGCCGACCGGCACGCCGATTCTGGTGGGCGGTGTGCGGACTCGTTTGCTCGGGCGCGTGTCGATGGACATGCTTGCGGTCGATCTGAGCGACGTGCCGCAAGCGCAGATCGGTACGCCGGTCGAGTTGTGGGGCAAGGGTCTGCCGATCGACGAGGTCGCCGCGGCGGCCGGCACGATCGGCTACGAGTTGATGTGCGCCATCGCGCCGCGGGTGCAGGTCAAAACGCTGTAACGGCCTGTTGATCGGTCTCGTAAACGCGCACGGCTTTCATTACAATCTTTCGCTTTGGCACTTTTTCCGCGCGAATCCGTTGTGCTTTGCTGACGGTGCCGCGCGATCGGGCCAGATTTCTCATTTCATTCAACCTGCAGGTTGCATCATGGCATTGATCGTCCAGAAGTACGGCGGCACCTCGGTTGGCACGCCCGAGCGCATCAAGAATGTCGCGCGGCGCGTCGCCAAGTTCAAGGCCCAGGGCCACGACATCGTCGTCGTCGTTTCCGCAATGAGCGGTGAAACCAACCGGCTGATTGCGCTGGCCAAGGAAATCCAGACGAATCCGGATCCGCGAGAGCTCGACGTGATCGTTTCGACCGGTGAACAGGTCACCATCGGCCTGCTGGCGATGGCGCTGAAAGAAGCCGGCGTCGATGCCAAGTCGTACACCGGTGGCCAGGTCAAGATCCTCACCGATTCGACCCATACCAAGGCCCGGATCCAGTCGATCGACGACGACGCAATGCGTGCCGATCTGAACGCCGGCCGTGTCGTCATCGTCGCCGGTTTCCAGGGCGTCGATCCGGAAGGCAATATCACCACGCTGGGTCGCGGTGGTTCGGATACCTCGGGCGTCGCCCTGGCGGCCGCGCTGAAAGCCGACGAGTGCCAGATCTACACCGACGTCGACGGCGTCTACACCACCGACCCGCGCGTCGTGCCGGAAGCCAAGAAGCTCAAGACCATCACCTTCGAGGAAATGCTCGAGATGGCCAGCCTCGGCTCCAAGGTGCTGCAAATCCGCTCGGTGGAATTCGCCGGCAAATACAACGTCAAACTGCGCGTGCTGTCCTCGTTCCAGGAAGAGGGCGAGGGCACGCTGATTACCTTCGAGGAAGACCCGAACATGGAAAAGCCCGTCGTCTCCGGCATTGCCTTCAACCGTGACGAAGCCCGCATCAACGTGACCGGCGTGCCCGACAAGCCGGGTATCGCCTACCAGATTCTCGGCCCGGTGTCGGATGCCAATATCGACGTCGACATGATCATCCAGAACGTCGGCAAGGATGGCACCACCGACTTCAGCTTTACCGTGCCGAAGCCGGATCTGGCTCGCACGATCAAGGTGCTCGAAGGTGTGCAGGCGCACATCGGCGCGGCGCAGATCGATGGCGACGACAAGATCTGCAAGATCTCGATCGTCGGTGTCGGCATGCGCTCGCACGTCGGCGTTGCTGCGACGATGTTCCGCACGCTGGCCGAAGAGGGCATCAACATCCAGATGATCTCGACGTCGGAAATCAAGATCTCGGTTATCGTCGACGAGAAGTATCTCGAGCTCGCCGTGCGCGTGCTGCACAAGGCTTTCGGCCTCGACAAAGGCTGATTTCAAGAAAATCCGCCAAGGTGGTTGACGGGATTTGGGCCCGAAGGTAATATCCAGCCTCCCTTGACGGAGACGTGGATGAGTGGCTGAAATCACTCCCCTGCTAAGGGAGCATAGGGGCCAAAACCTCTATCGAGGGTTCGAATCCCTCCGTCTCCGCCAGCGGACCTCGCAGTACCGTAGTAACAGCAGAAAGTAACAGTGCACCCGTAGCTCAGTTGGATAGAGTATCTGGCTACGAACCAGAGGGTCGGGCGTTCGAATCGCTCCGGGTGCACCATTACCTGCTTCAGTCCCCATCGTCTAGAGGCCTAGGACACCACCCTTTCACGGTGACTACCGGGGTTCGAATCCCCGTGGGGACGCCAGCATTCAGAGAACGGCCTGACAGTGATGTCAGGCCGTTTTTTCATGCCTGTCGATGGTGAGGCGGCCCCGCAGGGTTCGAACGCATCGCCATTCGGCGACGGTACCCGGGCCCCGTCAGGGGTATCGAGTCATCCTCATGGATTTCATGTTGATTCCGGCCCCCGTGTTTCGGGCGGCAACGAACCGCTTCGGCCCGCTCGCCTAAGGGATGGGGTTTAGCTCCGCGTTGCCGCGGTGAAGGCGATTTCGATCTGCAGCTCCGCCGATGCCAGCTCCGCCCTTACGCAGGCACGGGACGGCGCACAGCCTTCTGGCAGCCACTCGGCCCAGATTTCATTCAATGCCTTGCGGTTGGCAAGGTCGGGCAGATAGATCGTCACCATCATCAGGCGGCTCTTGTCCGAGTTGATGGCGGCCAGCGTCCGGTCGGCCTGGGCCAGCAGGGCGCGGGTCTGCTCGGCAAAGGTGTTGCCGCTTTCCGGGACTTCGACGAAGCAGGCGATGCGGTTGAAGACCACGGCGTCCGACCACAGCGAGGTCGGGTTGTGGCGTTGAATGTCGTTATTGCTCATGGATGGTCCAAATCGATGACGGGCTGCCGGCAAGCCGGCGAGCCGCCATTATGCGCCAGCCGGGCTCAGCTTGCCTTGAGCCAGTCCCGCAGCCGCTCGCGCAAATTGACCAGATCATGGCCGCAGACGATTTCGATGTCCTGCTCGTCGGCACGATGTACTTCGTGCTCGGTCGGCCGGCTGACGCTGACCAGCATAGCGCGTGCATCGAGTTCGGAAAGGTGCGAGACGCTGTCGAGTTTGAACAGGACATTGTTGCCAACGCCGAGGCCGGTCTGGCGGTTTTCGGGTTGCTGGGTCTTGCACTCGACCAGATAGAGCTGGTTGTTGCACAGCAGGGCCAAGTCGTACTCGTTCTTGACGCCGTCCTGAGTGATGATCTGTACGCCACACGCAAGGTCGTGGATCGGGCATTGGCCGATCAGGCTGGCCGCCTCGGCAAACAGCCAGTATTCGAGCCAGCCACCGTTGAGATAGCGCAGCGCCTGCGCGTCGTGCAGTTTCAGTTCGCCACCGTGCAGCAGCGTGACCAGCCCGGCCTGTTCGATCGGCATCAGATAGGGTTGCAGTTCGCGTGGCAACGGCGCCGTCAGGCCATTCTCGTCGGCGCGGATGACGTGCTGCATCAGCGAGTAGAGCTGGCGCGAATCGCGGCTGGCAAACCACGCCATATGGCGGGCGAGTTTTTCCAGTTGCGGATTGCGATGCTTCAGATCGACGGAGGCTTCGATGATTTCGCAACCGAACAGGCCGAAGTAGCCATCGAGCGTCAGCCGGTCGGCGATGTTGTAGCCCTGCTCCGGCGTGACGTTGGGCAGGTGATTGAGCCAGACCAGCGTATCGCGCTCGGGATGGATGACGAAGCTGGGTACCTGACGCAGTAATGCAACTTCCTGTGCCAGCGCGGCGAGAATGGGGCTAGCGCCGCTCAGATTGATCAGCGTCGGCATCCCGGCGTCGTTGATGATCTGCGCCAGCGCGCCGCGCAGCAGGCTGGGAGAGTCTTCGCTGGACAGTTCGATGATGTCGCAACCGATCTGCGCCGCCGCCGCGGTTTCGGCCACGGCCGCCGCGGCATCGAGCCGGTGGCGGTGTGCAGCGATCGTCATGTGACGGATGCCGAACACGCGGTCGAGCGCCGGTGTGATGATGTCGGACTGAACGGTGTCCAGCGGGCAGAGCAGGTGCATGGCCATTCCAAGCGGGTGCGAGAGCCCGAGTCTAGCAGCGCCCATCAGGCTCGCGTGTACGGGGGACGAAGCTGTTGTGCAGCCGTCATCCCCCGCCGGTTTCAGCCCGTTTTCAGCGCAGCGATCCGTTCGCGGAGGAACTGCTTTGCCTGGGCTTCGCCGTCTCGGATCAGTCGGCCGAGGTTTTCCGGGCTGCGATCGATCTTGGTTTCGTAGTCCAGCGCCTCCTGTAGCGGCTGCGACATTTCGATGAACGGGATGTGGTAGGGCTGGGCCGGTTCGTCGTCAAAGCAGCGCGGAATCAGGATCGGCTCGGTGATGTGGAACTGGCCGAGGAAGTCGGTGTTGAACGCACCGCGCAGCAACAGGTCGTTGAGGAAGCCGACGTGGGTCAACTGATGGAACAGCGACATATTGCCGATCATCTCGTTGCGCCGATCGGCGATCTGCTCGGGCGCCTGCGGTACCTGCTTGCAGCCCGTTGGGTTGATCTTGATGACCCAGATTTCCTCGGGCAGGTTGTCGGCGCCGACAAAGGCGGCCTTGGCGAGTTCGTCGACCGGCGGGTTGTCCGAGAACAGCCCGTCCCAGTACGCGCCGCCTTCGAATTCGACCGCCGGAAAAATGTTCGGCACGGCGCACGACGACAGCAGGTGTTCGATGCAGATCGCCTGTTCGCGCGAGTTGAACTTCACCAACTGGCCGGAAAGGATCTCGGCCGCGCCGAGCAGCAGCGCCGGCAGGTCCGGACGTGGCCCGGTCGCGGCGAGTTCGTCGAAGTCGATGTGCTTGCTCAGCAACGTAGGCAGATCGGTGAAATGCGGCCGCAACTGCGATGTCGTCAGGCTCAGCATCGTCCTGATCAGCGGCGAGTACGGGCTGAAGGCGAACTGCGGCAAGTGGCCCTTGTTGGTTGCGCGCAGCGATTCGGTGACATAGTGGTTGAAGTGCTCTTCCGCCTGCGTCTGGGCGGTGTTGTCGGCCCAGAAGTCCATCAGGCGCTGCGGCACGTTCTCGTCGCCCTTGAGCAATGCGTACCAGACCAGCGTGGCGCAGAGTGCGCCGCCGGAGGTGCCGCTGATGCTGGTGAGCCTGAAGTGGTCGTCGAAGCCGCCGTCGTACAGCGCTTTCAGTGCGCCGGCGGTAAACGCGGTCTGGCTACCACCGCCCTGGCAGGCGATGGCGATGCGTCGTTTGCTCATTATTGTGGTTTCTCCCTGGTGATACGCTGAATTAGTGCGCGGTCCAGCCTCCGTCGACCGGCAGTGCCGTCCCGGTGATCGATGCCGCGCCGTCGCTGCACAGGAAGGCCGCGAGCGCGCCGAGTTCATCGACTTCGACGAAGCGCTTGGTGGCCTGTGATGCGAGCAACACATCGCGGATGACTTCTTCTTCGCTGATGCCGCGCGCTTTGGCCGTGTCGGGAATCTGTTTTTGTACCAGCGGCGTCATCACATAACCGGGGCAAATCGCGTTGGCGGTGACGCCGTGTTCGGCCAGTTCGAGCGCGACGGTCTTGGTCAGGCCGAGAAGGCCGTGTTTCGATGCGACGTAGGCCGATTTGAACGGCGAGGCCACGAGGGCGTGCGCCGACGCGACATTGATGATTCGGCCCCAGCCACGCTGCTTCATGCCGGGTACGGCGAGGCGGATGGTGTGGAAGGCGGCGCCGAGGTTCAGCGCCAGGATCAGATCCCATTTTTCTGGCGGGAAGTCTTCGATCGGAGCAACGTGCTGGACACCGGCGTTATTGACGAGGATGTCCAGCCGGCCCAGATCGGTTTCGATCTGCGCGATCAGGGACGCGACAGCGTCGGCGCTGCTGAGGTCGGCGCCGATGAAACGGATGTCGGCGCCGGTATCGGCCGCGAGCTGCGCCCGGGTGGCCTCGATATCACTGGCGTTGCCGAGACCGTTGAGGACCACGGTGGCCCCTTCGCGGGCTAGCGCATGGGCAATTCCGAGGCCGATGCCGCTGGTTGAACCGGTGACCAGTGCGACTTTACCGTTGAGCATGACGTTCTCCGATGGGGGGCATCCAGATGATATAGCACCATATCATGTCGATTGGATGCGCACCGGTGCGACGCATCGGCAAAGCTGGCGTTGGTCGACAGGTCTGCCACTGATATTGTTACGGCTGTTTCCACAATATCGAGCCGCAATGTCGACGGACGACTTTACCGCTGACCTGTACACCCATCGTGAGGCTGAAAAGCGCCATCGACTGCGGCGTGCCCGCACCGGTGCGACCGGCTTGCTGCTGTTGATGGCTGCGCTGGCCTTGCTGGCGCTGAGCGTTGGTGAAGGGCGTGGTGCCTGGGGCTATCTGGCGGCGTTTGCCGAGGCCGCGGTCGTTGGCGCCCTGGCCGACTGGTTCGCGATCACGGCGCTGTTCAAGCATCCGATGGGATTGCCGATTCCGCATACGGCGATCGTGCCGCAGAACAAGGCCCGCATTGCCGACAGCCTGGGGCAGTTCATCGAAACCCACTTCCTGCTGCCCGAGGTGCTGGCCAAACGCATCGATGACTTCAACCCGGCCCGCAGGCTGGCGGTGTGGCTGGCCCGGCCGGCGAATGCGCGGCAGCTGACCGAACAGGGCACCCAGCTGTTCCGTTTCGTGCTCGACATGCTCGACGATCCGAAACTGTCCCAACTGGTGCGCGATCTGGCGGTCAAGCGACTCGGCCAGCTCGATCTGGGCAGCCGCGGCGCCGCGCTGCTGCAGATCGTCCGCCATTCGGGCCAGCACCAGAAGGTATTCGACGGCGTCATCGAGGCGGCGCTGTCGCGGCTGGACACGCCGAATGCCCACGATTATCTGGCCGGCGTGATCGCCAACGAATTCAATGTGCTGCGCTGGGTGGCGCTCGACGAAGCCGGTGGGCGCTATCTGGCGCGCAAGCTGATCGGCGCTACGTCGCAGGCGCTCGAGCGCTCGCTGGCCGAGCCCGATCACCCGCTGAGGCAAGCCTTCGACCGACAGCTCGGTGACTGGATCGGTGCGCTGGGCCACGATGCGGAGACGCGCGAACAACTGGCGCAATGGCAGCGCAAGCTGCTTGATGACGAGGGCTTGCAGAACGGACTGGAACAGCTGTGGCGCGATGCGGTTGGCTGGCTGCGGCACGACCTCGAGCGTGACGATTCGCAGATCCGCGCCAAGGTCGGTGCCGCGGTCAAGCAGTTCGGCCTGCGCTTGCGCGACGATACGGTTTTTGTCGATTGGTTGAACGCACGGCTGCGTACGTTTGCGGCGCAATCGCTGGCGCGTTATCGCGGCGAAATCGGCGTGTTCATCGCCGACCAGCTCAAGGGCTGGGACGACAAGGTGCTGGTCGAGCGCCTGGAGCTGAATGTCGGCATCGACCTGCAGTTCATCCGCGTCAACGGTACGCTGGTTGGCGGGCTGATCGGCCTGTTGATCTATACGGCAAGGCAGTTTGCCGGTGTTTAAAGACCCCAATGCAAAGGAAATGAACATGGAGTGGATCGACGTACGCAGTGACACCGTGACCCAGCCGACGCCGGCGATGCGCACGGCGATGGCGGAGGCGGTCGTTGGCGACGACGTCTACGGCGACGACCCGACCGTTGTCGCGCTCGAAGTCGCGTCAGCGGAGCGGCTTGGCAAGGCCGCGGCGCTGTTCGTGCCCAGCGGCACTTTCGGCAACCAGCTGGCGCTGTTCACGCACTGCGAGCGCGGCGACGAGGTGATTGTCGCCGAGGACAGCCACATCGTCTGGCACGAGGTTGGCGGCGCGGCGATCATTGCCGGCGTCAATCTGCGGCCGGTGGCGGTGCTAAGCGGTGACGCCGTGCGTACGCGCATCCGCCCCGGCGGCGACATCCACCTGCCGCGCACTGGCCTCGTCTGTGTCGAAAACGCGCGTGGCGCAGGCAGCGTGACGCGCCTTGAGACGATGCGCGAGATCTACGAGGTGGCAAAAGCCGCCGGCATCCCGGTTCATCTCGACGGCGCCCGGCTGTTCAACGCCGCCACGGCATTGGGTGTCGAAGCGCGCGAACTGACGCAGTACGCCGACAGCGTGATGTTCTGCCTGTCCAAAGGCCTGGCCGCGCCGGTTGGTTCGATTCTCGCCGGCCCGGTGGATTTCATCGAGAAGGCGCGCAAGAAGCGCAAATTGATGGGCGGTGGGCTGCGTCAGGCCGGCGTGCTGGCGGCGCCGGGTCTGATTGCGCTGAATGAAATGAGTGCGCGACTCGGCGACGACCACGCCAATGCCAAGCGCTTGGCCGAACTGCTCGAAAAGCTGCCCGGCGTGGTCGTCCATCGCGACCAGCTGGAGATCAATATGGTGTTCTTCGAGTTGCTCGATATCCACCAGAACCCCGACGACCTCGTCGCCAGGCTGCTCGCCCAGGGCATCAAGGCCAATCCGCCCGAGGATGGGGTGTGGCGTTTCGTCACCCATTGGCAGGTCGGCCCGACCGAAGTCGAGCGCATCGCCCACGCTTTTGGGCAAGCCTTGCTGCATTGAGCAGACCGGCCGGCTGCTAGCCCGGCCAATTGAATCAGCGCGGCGCTTGCCATGCCTTCGGCGTGGGCGCGCGCTGGCGGTAAAGAGGGAAACACCATGGCCGTCCGCCCCGTCCTGAAAATGGGCGCCCCCAGCCTGCTGCAACGCTCCGAGCCGGTCGTGGCGTTCGATACGCCCGAGCTGCACGCGCTGATCGCCGATCTGTTCGACACCATGCGCGCCACCAATGGCGTCGGCATCGCCGCGCCGCAGATCGGCGTCAACCTGCAGGTGGTGATCTTCGGCTTCGACGCCAACCCGCGCTACCCGGACGCCGAGCCGGTGCCGCAGACGGTGCTGCTCAATCCCGAGATCACGCCGCTCTCAAACGACGAGGAACTCGGCTGGGAAGGCTGCCTGTCGGTACCGGGCCTGCGCGGCGAGGTCCCGCGCTATACCCGCATCCGCTACCGCGGCTTCGACCAGTACGGCGAGCCGATCGCCCGCGAAGTCAGCGGCTTCCATGCTCGCGTCGTCCAGCATGAATGCGACCACCTGTGGGGCGTGCTCTACCCGCAGCGGATTCGGGATATGACGCGGTTCGGGTTTACCGATGTGCTATTTCCGGGCGTGAACGATACGCCGGAGGAGTGATACGCCTCAGTCTGAGCGCCGGCTGAGTGCCATCGGTCGACTTGCGATTTTCTGCACTGATTCAGCAGGCCATTCCGGCCTCTCTAAGGAATGGGCGTGATTGCCCCACCAATAGGCTGTGGAATACATGAATGCACGGGCCAGTGCGCGGGCGCTTGGTGTACAGCTGTATACGCTGCGTCATGCGCTTGCAATTGATGTACCCGCCGTGCTGGCTGAAGTGGCGAGGCTGGGCTATCGCGAAGTGGAGCCTGCTGCGCAGTTGCCGACTTCGCCACAAGGGCTTGCACGCTACTTGGGCGATTGTGGTCTGACCGCCCCTGCTGCACATATTGATTACAATCGACTGCCTCAGGAACTGGGGGCGCTTGTTGATCAGGCCGGCATACTCGGACATCGCTATCTGGTTGTGCCTTGGATCGATGAAACGTTGCGGCAAAGTGCCGATGATTGGCGGCGCATTGCCGACAGGCTCAACGTTGCCGGCGAGCTATTGCGCAAGCTTGGCATTGGTTTGGCTTATCACCATATCATTTCGAATGGATAGCCGTTGACGGTGAGGTGCCAATGCAGATTCTCGCCTGCGAATGTGATCCGGATAACCTGAAATTCGAGCTGGACGTATGCTGGATGGCGGTTGGTCGACAAAGTACGGTGACGTTTTTTCGTCAAAACCCGGGTCGAGTGCCATTGCTGCACCTCAAGCAAATCAACAGGCTTCCGCCACTGCACGCTTCGTTTTCTGGCCTGCTTGAGGAAATTGCCGATGTTGGTCCTGGCGTCGTCGACTGGGTACCGATACTCGCTGAACTGGATGTCGCCGGCGTGGAGCATATCTTTGTCGAGCACGATCAGCCGACCGATCCGATGGCCAGTATTGCACGCAGTCTTGACTACTTGTCGGATCAATATCCGCAATTGGTCGGAGCTTGCCGCGAGACATAAAGCGATCAATTTATGCCAATCCGAGCCACACCCACACCCACACCCACACCCGCTACTGTGGCTGCGACCTAGATGGGCAGCCGATCGCAGGCGAGGTTAGCGGTTTTCATCCCCGCGTTGTCCAGCACGAATGCGACTAGGTTTCCAGTGTGGATTTATATTTTCTTGGATGGCATTGGCGGTGAAATAAAGTTCAGCGGGGACGTAAAGAAGACCGTAGTTGGTGCTGAGGAAGTCTAGCTTTGATTACAGAATGATTTCCCAGTTTCCTGGTGGCGGAGAGGTATGCAACACCTTGTACGTGTAGTTGCCATTGACTCGGGCACCAAAAATCAAAGAGCGAGTGTAAGCTCCGACAAGAGCGCCACCGTACTGGAAATCATTTGGTCCGGCTGCTGCGGAAACGGATACACGTCGGGTCAAAGCGTGGCGCGGCCCGGTAATGTTCTGTTCGGTGATCGTTCGGCCCGCAGAGTTGTATCCTGCCGCGTGTGCAACGTGGATGACGACATCGGGCGTTACGCTGAACCGGCATCCTGACAGCGTCGTCGTCATGAAAAAGATGTCCCTTTTCGAGTATTCGAACTCCGCTCTAGCGGCCACAGTGGCTTCATGATTCCGCCACGGTAGCCAGAACACTTCAGCGACTTCGGGCCCGTATTCCAATGTCTGTTCCAGCGCGTATCCGTTCGCGCCAAAGGCGAGTGGCCGGGCTTTCACTCGTATGATGCCGCGGTTGCTGGCGTAATCATTCAACTCAGTCTGCAAATACTGGCCAACAAGGTTGATTTGACCCAAGGTATTCGGCCCTGCCTGTACGTTCCTGAGTTGCTTCCAGAAGGACTTCATGCCGTTTTCTCCACAGGTGGCAAAGGCGGATAGAGGATGGGTCGGTTGATCGGTAGTTAGGCTGGTTGTGAGAATGGGGCAGAGGTGAAACCCGGACCGAAACTCGTCGATTTTGGTTGGGGGCGATTTGAGCGGGTTCAGATCGGGTCAAGGCGCTCTTTAGGAGAGTGATGCCGGTTGCGGTGATCTTGATGAATGTTGTTGCTTGTGACCGTAGGTTTTCACGCATTCTTGTGCATTGTCCGCTGCAACCACATCGATGATGGATAATTTTCATGAATGTTTCATTCATCTTAATGTCTCGTGATGTCGCTTAGAAGGGTTTGGCGCGGGTTGTTGGAGTTTTGTCCCGGCAGAGGTCACGACCAACGCCCCGCTATGCGGGGCTTTGGGCTGTGCGGAGTGCTGCTCAGCGCAACCAGCCCTCAATCTTGCCCACAATCTCCTTGTCATCCGGCTTGGTCATCGGCGTATACGCGGTGACGGTTTTGCCGTCCGGGGCGATCAGGTATTTGTAGAAGTTCCATTTCGGCGTGGTGCCGCTGGCCTTGATCAGGTCGCGGTAGAAGGGATTGACGTCGTCGCCGCGCACCGCCGATTTTTCCATCATCGGGAATTGCACCATATAAGTCAGCCGGCAGAAGTCGCCGATTTCCTTATTAGTTTCGAGTTCCTGCTTGAAATCGTTCGATGGAAAGCCGACGACCAGCAGTCCACGATCCTTGTATTTGGCGTAGAGCTTTTCGAGTTGTTCGAATTGCGGCGCAAAGCCGCATTTGCTCGCGGTGTTGACGACCAGTACGGGCTTGCCGGCGGCCTGGCACAGGTCGAACGGCTGGCCTTGCAGGGTCTTGAACTGATGGTTGAGCAGCGGCGGACACGCCGCTTGGGCTGCGCCGATGGCGAGGCCGAACAGCAGGGCCGGAATGAAGCGGAACATGGTGATCTCCGTGAACATCGGTTCAGCCTACGCCGGCGTCATGCGGGCGACAATGACGGGGTGGAAGCCGAAAGCCGCGGCGAGCCAAACCCCAGGGTCACGGTGCCGCCAAGGGGCCCTTTAGGCGCCGAAGCGGCGGTAGTGCGTGCAAGTACGACGAGCAAGCGCCACGCCGCCTGCAGCGCCTGTCGCGCTCAGCCGGCGTCCACGTCGGGCAACTGGATCATCCCGGTGTGGTAGTTGTATTCGTAGACCTCGCCGTAGCGGCCCCATTCGATCACGGTCTTGAGCGCCTGTTCGGCTTCCTCGGCGTGCAACGATTCGCGCAGCAGCTTGAGGAAGGGTTCTTCCGGCAGCTCGCCATCGTTTTCCTGTCGCAGGCTGTGGCGGATGTGCGCGGCCAGTGGCACGTGGGCGAGCAGCTGTTCGCCGAATAGCCGCTGGCGTTCGGTGTTGTCGGCTTGAAGGTAGCGCTGGCCGAGCGCGGTGACGACGACGTCGCCGTGCGCCAGTTGCGCCAGACCAAACAGATGCAGCGCTTCGGTCAGCGGCAGCAGCTCGTCGTCGGTCAGCTCGGTGTCTTCGGCGAGTTTCGGCAGGTCGGCGCGGCCGTTGAACGGTGGTTCCATCAGGAGTTCGAGCACGCCTTCCATCCGGTGCACGTCGGCCTCGGGCAGGCGGCTCGCGATAGTCAGGCGCGTTTCCTCGGCGGCGCGGCGCGGCGCCTTGGCGGTCATCAGCGCGTAGATCTGGTCGATCAGCGAGCGCACCTGCGGGCTGTCGGCGTCGCGCGGGCGCGGCAGTGGAATGCGCAGCTCGGCGCGCACCCGGCCGGGGTCGCTGGCGAAGATCAGCACGCGGTCGGCCATCATCACCGCTTCCTCGATATTGTGCGACACGACGAGGATGCCCTTCATCGGCGTGGTCTTGCCTTCCCACAGCTCGAGCATGTCGTCGCGCAGCTGTTCGCCGGTGAGTACGTCGAGCGCCGAGAACGCTTCGTCCATCAGCAGCACGTCGGGCTCCATCACCAAGGCGCGGGCGATGCCGACGCGCTGGCGCATGCCGCCCGACAGCTCGCGCGGCAGCGCGCCCTCGAAGCCCGACAGGCCGATCATGTCGATTGCCGCCTCGGCACGGCGCGCACGCTCGGCAGCGGCGACGCCTTGCGCTTCGAGGCCGAGTTCGACGTTCTGTTGCACCGTCAGCCAAGGGAACAGCGCGAACGATTGAAACACCATGCTGATGCCGCGCGCCGGACCGTACAGCGGCTGACCACGATAATTGACGTCGCCACCGTCGGCATTGATCAGCCCGGCCATGATGCGCAGCAGCGTCGATTTGCCCGAGCCGGATTGGCCGAGCAGCGCGACGATCTCGCCGTCGCCCAGGGTGAAATCGACGCCCGATAGCACGGTGCGCGCGGCGCCATCGGCCGAGCGGAAGGATTTGCCGACGTTTTTCAGTTCGATCAGTTTTTCGGTCATGGTCTTCGATCTTTCAAGAATGCATTTTCGATTCGGCGATCCGGTACAGCCGGCGCCAGACGAAGTGGTTGAGCCCCATCACGAACACGCACATCACGCCGATGCCGAGCGCGATGCGCGGAAAATCGCCGGCGGCGGTCATCTGCGCGATATAGCTGCCCAGGCCCTGCGCCTGCAGTGTCGTCGGCCCCCAGGAGACGAACTCGGCGACGATGCTGGCGTTCCACGAGCCGCCGCTGGCGGTGATCGCGCCGGTGACAAAGCTCGGGAAGATCGCCGGCAGCAGGTAGCGCTTCCACTTGAGCCAGCCGGAGAGGCCGAGGTTCTGCGCGGCGTAGCGCAGTTCGGTCGGCACCGTCGATGCGCCGGCGATGACGTTGAACAGGATGTACCACTGCGTGCCGAGCACCATCAGCGGCGCCAGCCAGATGTTCGGATTCAGGCCGAAATGCACGATGGCCAGCACGGCGATCGGGAACATCAGATTGGCCGGAAAGGCGGCGAGGAACTGCGCGATGGCCTGCAAGCGATCGGCCCAGCGCGGGTTCAGGCCGATCCAGATGCCGACGGGCACCCAGACCAGCGCGGCCAGCGCGATCAGCAGCAGGACCCGGATCAGCGTGTAGAAACCGAGCACGAACACGTGGCCGGTTTCAGCCCAGCCGACTTCGGCATGGATGAAGCCGGACAGCTGCCACAGCGCGATCAGCACCAGCGCCGCAATGACCGCGTCGGCCGCGCGCGACTGCCAGGCCGGTGCAGGCCGGGCGCGGGCGAGGATCGATGTGCCGTCGTGCGTCTTGCGGAACCAGGTGAAGCTGCGCTCGAACACGGCGATTCCGGCGCGCGCCACTTTCTGGATCACGTCGGTGCGGCGTAGCAGCGTCAGCAGCCACGACGACTGCGCTGCGTCGCTGCCGGTGGCCTCGAAGCGGAACTTGTCGGCCCAGGCGAGCAGCGGCCGGAAGAACAGCTGGTCATACAGCAGGATGCCGATGCCCATGGCCGCGATCGCCCAGCCGATCGCCCCGAGGTCGCGCGCATCGATCGCCGCGGCAATGTAGGAACCGATGCCGGGCAGCTTGATGTCCTGACCTGAGACCGAGATCGCTTCGGACGCGACGACAAAGAACCAGCCGCCGGACATCGACATCATCATGTTCCACAACAGCTGCGGCATCGCGAACGGTAACTCCAGCCGCCAGAAGCGCTGCCAGCCCGAGAGCTGGAATACGCGCGCCGCTTCGGACAATTCGTTCGGCACCGTGCGCATCGACTGATACAGCGAGAACGCCATATTCCATGCCTGTGAGGTGAAGATCGCGAAAATGGCCGCGCATTCGACCCCGAACAGATTGCCGGGAAACAGTGCGATGAAGCCGGTGACGGTGATCGACAGGAAGCCGAGTACTGGAATCGACTGCAGGATGTCGAGCATCGGCACCAGCACCTTTTCGCAGACGCGGACCTTGGCGGCGAGGGCGGCGAAAATGAAGCTGAACAGCAACGACGCGGCGAGTGCGATGAACATCCGCAAGGTGGTGCGCAGCAGGTAGTACGGTAGCGAGGTCGGGTCGAGCGAGATCGGCAGCACCGCCCCGATCTGGTAAGGCGCGATCATTTGTCGCGCACCGTAGGCGAGCAGGACCAGGGTCGCGAGAACCAAAGGCAGCAAGGCCCAGTCCCAGCGGTTACCGCCGGCGTCGACGACCTGACGGGGAAAATATTGGAAACGAATCATGCGCGGTCGCTGGGCAAGTTGAGGGGGGCGGGCGCGGGCTTGGCGGCTCGGTCCTGATCGATCATCAATATAAACGTTCGAGTGGCGCTGGCGTTGGCCGGCAGGCCCGGTTCAAACGGTAAGATCGCACAGTTCAATTGCAACAATGCGTACGCGCGACACGCGTGCAGCGCCTGTTTCAGGCGCGGGTAGAGGGTGTTTTGTTACCAAATGAAATGGCTGTGTAAATTTACCCCATTATTATCATTTTCTTTCTGGCGTTGTTGGCTTGGCAATGGTAAATATTCCGCATCACTTGGGTGCGCTGATTTAAGGGTCAATTTTGACTCGTTGTCGTTGGTGTAGCGCATTGATTGGTTTGTTGTTACCCGAAACGGGTATTGGCATGGCATCGTTTTTGGGGTGGAAAGCGATGTTTCCAGCGGACAACGCTGCGCACTGCGCATAAAAATCGATGTTTTTTTGTGTGATAGGCTGATCACGATAAACGTGCATGGGGCCATGCCTTGCCCGAAGTCCACTGTTTCAGTGGGGGCTAGGGCTGGACGACTCAGCATGCGAACAAGATGGCTCTCGATCGACTGGTAAGGGTTTTTTATGGCAAGCAACAAGAATTCGAATGGTGCATTGGAGCAACTTTCCGGGGTGACGCGGGCGACGGTATTGGCGATTTCCATTTCCGCCATTCCTGCCGCAGCGTGGGCCGGTACGTGTACCAATTGCATCGGCGATATCAGCGGAAGAATTTATTTCCTGGGCCGAACCTCGGATTTGAAGCATTCGGTCTGGCTCTCCAAGGTGTCTCCGGGCGAATTCGATGTCAGCTCCGCGATGACCAACCAGCCGTATGACCGCTGGACGCAAAATCGTCCGGGCTTGCATGTCACCGTCTCGCCCGAGCAGGCGGAATGGGGCGGCACGCACATTCTGTACAACTATGAAAACGCCCAGACCTCGGTGAATGACCGCCGGTTTGTTGACTCTGCCAATCAGCAGCCGGGCAGGATTACCTTCCCCCCCAATTTCAAACCGCCATCGCTGCCGGATCAACTGCCACCGTTTCTCCGCCCGCCGGGCGGGGGTGATGGCGGCAATGGTAACGGCGGAGGGAATGGCGGCGGCAACGGTGGTGGCGGTGGTGACAACGGCAACCATCATGGCGGCGGTAACAACGGTAATGGTGGTGGCAACGGCGGTGGCACCGTGCCTCCCGCGCCGCCGCCGCAGGGCATGATGCCAACGCTGCCGGTTGCTCCGCCGCAGGGGGTGATGCCGACCCTGCCGGGGAAACCGCCTCAGGGTGTGAAGCCATCGCTGCCGGGCGGTGTTCAGCCGCCGATCGGCACGCTGCCACCGCAAGGTCTGACACCGTCGCGTCCAGGGAAACCGCCGCAAGGTCTGACGCCTTCGCTGCCGGGCGGTGTTCAGCCGCCGATCGGTACGCTGCCGCCGCAAGGTCTGACACCGTCGCGTCCGGGGAAACCGCCGCAAGGTCTGACGCCTTCGCTGCCGGGTGGCGTTCAGCCACCGATTGGTACGCTGCCACCGCAAGGCTTAACGCCGTCGCTGCCGGGTGGTGTTCAGCCGCCGATTGGCACGCTGCCACCGCAAGGTCTGACGCCTTCGCTGCCGGGCGGCGTTCAGCCGCCGATCGGCACGCTGCCGCCGCAAGGCCTGACGCCGACACTGCCGGGTGGCGTTCAGCCACCGATTGGGACGCTGCCGCCGCAAGGTCTGACGCCTTCGCTGCCGGGTGGCGTTCAGCCACCGATTGGGACGCTGCCGCCGCAAGGTCTGACACCGTCGCGTCCGGGGAAACCGCCGCAAGGTCTGACGCCTTCGCTGCCGGGCGGCGTTCAGCCGCCGATTGGCACGCTGCCACCGCAAGGCTTGACGCCGTCGCTGCCGGGTGGCGTTCAGCCACCGATTGGGACGCTGCCGCCGCAAGGCCTGACGCCGACACTGCCGGGTGGCGTTCAGCCGCCGATTGGCACGTTGCCACCGCAAGGTTTGACGCCGACACTGCCGGGTGGTGTTCAGCCGCCGATTGGCACATTGCCGCCGCAAGGCCTGACGCCGTCGCTGCCGGGTGGTGTTCAGCCGCCGATTGGTACGCTGCCGCCGCAAGGCCTGACGCCGTCGCTGCCGGGTGGCGTCCAGCCGCCGATTGGTACGCTGCCGCCGCAAGGCCTGACGCCGTCGCTGCCGGGTGGCGTTCAGCCGCCGATTGGTACGCTGCCGCCGCAAGGCCTGACGCCGTCGCTGCCGGGTGGCGTTCAGCCGCCGATTGGTACGCTGCCGCCGCAAGGCCTGACGCCGTCGCTGCCGGGTGGCGTCCAGCCGCCGATTGGTACGCTGCCACCGCAAGGAATCACGCCGACGTTGCCGGGCGGCGTTCAGCCGCTGCCGCCACAAGGCCTGATGCCGTCGCGTCCGGCGTTCGGTAATTGGAAGTTGCCAGATCGGGTAAAGCCACCGGTGGGTACGTTGCCGCCGCCGCAAGGTCTGACGCCAACGGTACCGGGTGGTGTTCAGCCGCCCGAGGGGGTCATGCCGACGCTTCCCGTTGCTCCGAATGCGCGGCTCCCGGACGGAGGCGGGCAGATTGCACAGCTGCCGGGCGCCGCCGCAACGGACCAGGCCGACCGGATGCGCACGTATACCGAAGGCGCGACGCGCTACGCGGAGCCGTGCCCGGCAACGCCTGAGGATCAGGCCGCGACGGCGGCGGGCCAGCAGCGGCCGCTCGATTGCATCCGCACCGATGAGCGCGAGCGGATCGAACGTAATCTGGCCGGCACGCAAGCGCTACCGGAAACGCCGGGCCGCGAGTTGCCAGTCGAGAGCAACTGGAACGGTTGGGTCGACAATAGCTACACGAAGATCTCGGACGAGCGCTACGGGCTCGATCTGAGCGGTCATTCGTATTCGTTGACCGTGGGCGTGGACCGCCGCCTCGACAATGGCGTGGTGCTTGGCGGGATGTTCGGCATGCAGAACAGCCGCAGCGAGCAGTTCGACGGTGATATGAAACTGAAGTCGAATGGCTTTACCGTCGGTCCGTACGCGGCGTATCAGTACGCCGAGAACTGGGTCGCCGACGCATCGCTGACCTATGGCCGTACCGATTACGAACAGCGCATCTTGATGTTCTCGGGCGACTACACGGCGACACAGTGGTCCGCCTCGGTGAATAGCACTGGCCAGTATCTGTATGGCGAGACCTACGTCCGGCCGAAGCTGTCGCTGTACTACGGGCATAACAGTTCGGGCGCCTACCAGATGAACGGGACGGTGCTGGGCCGCGACTGGGCGTTCGACAACGACGGCAGCAGCTCGAACTATGGTTATCTGCAGTTTGGCTCGGAGTTCAACCGCACCTTCGAGGGCAAGAACGGCCTGCGCTACATGCCGTACGCCGACGCCTCGATCAAGTACGAGTTCGAGCGCGCCAACGATGGCATGGTGATGACCGGCGATCTTGGCCAGATGAAAACCGGCCCGTGGTCGGGTTCGGCACACATCGGCATCCGTACCTTGTGGTCAGCCGCAACGATGTTCGAGGCCAGCATCGGCTACGAAAGCATCGGTCAGAACGATCTGGACGTGTGGACCGGCAGGCTCTACCTGTCGCACAGCTTCTGATCCTTCGGTAGCAGACAAAACAGCGGCTTAGCCCCAAGGCTAAGCCGCTGTTTTTTTTGTCACCGTTGATGCCGGTTGATGCGGGGCGATCTGCGAGCGCCCGGCGCTACTTGCCCCGGATACACATGCGCCGCGCGGTATTCAGCGGGCGGACAAAAGGCGGGGCGGGACACCAGCTTGTGATGTCCCGCCCGGTCTGCGTAATACCCATTTGCGGCTAGCCCGAGGGATCGAACGGATCGGGCATTACACGACAGCTCAGCGGTGTGCGATCAGGCCGCCATGGCAACGGCGTGTTGCTGCCATTGGCCGGTGCGCCAGCGGATGGTGTTCATCGCGCAGCGCAGATACTCGTCCACCAGCAAGGCAAGCCACACCCCGATCAAGCCGTAACCCAGGTGGATCGCAAACAGATACACCAGCGGCAGGCAAACCAACCACATGCTGGCGACCGAGAGCGTCACCGGGAACTTGGAATCGCCAGAAACCACGAGCGTATTGACGATCACCATATTGACCGCGCCGGCAGGATGCCGAAGCAGGTCAATCAACAGCAACTGTGCACCCAGAGCGAGAATTTGCGGATCTTTGGTGAAAATGCTGAATGCGACCGTGGAAAATCCCCAGGTCACGAACAGCAGCGTTACGCTGATGCCGACACTCAAAATGCAACTCTCAAGGATCTGCTTTTGCAGCTTGTCGAAACTGCGCGCACCGATATGGTGCGATGCCAGAATACGATTACCCACGCCGACGGATTGGGAAAAGATAACGGCCAGAAGAATCAGATTCAGCGTGTAAATCCGCGTGGACAACGCAATTGCGCCGAGCGATACCACGAGCACGGTGATGAAGAATCGATTCAACTCATAAGACAGCGGCTCAACGGTAGCCGGGCCGCCAATCTTGAAGACACGCTTCATGAAGCCAAGGAAGTCGCTGAAATCAAGGCTGATATCAAACCGGATGCCTTTCGATACGTGGGCGGCATAGATGACGAGCAACAAGCCAAACAGGTAGGAAATGGTCGAGCAAAGCGCCACATTCTGGATCGGCGACAGGCCGATGTCGATCCAGTGCACGAGGAAGGCATAGTTCAACACGATATTGACGAGGTTGGACGCTACCGTGGCGTACATGTTCTGCTTCGTCCAGCCATTTACGTTCAAAATGCTGCCATAAGCAATATGGATGGATTTCAACAGGAACGATGGGCAGAAAATAAGCAGGAACGCTGCCGCGAGCGAACTCATGTTCTCATCCATACCCATGGTCGGGCCGATGAGATTGTGCGTGGCAAGATAAAACATCAAAATGATCAAGCCGAAGGCAATGTTGAACAGCAGCGTATAGAAATACTTCCGCTCGATGCCTTTAGTGTTTCCTGCACCTAGATCAATGCCTATCACCCCCATCGTGCCAATCGCCAGTGAATGAAGAATGACGATGGGAATGACAATGATGGGCATCAGCGTGCCGACGGCTGCTGCTGATGTTTCGGAGACATGATTGAGGAAGAACACGTCCGTGAACGTAATCATGTAGGTAAAGAGCAGTTCGATGAAGATCGGCAACGTCAGCCTGACCAGCCCTTTCTTTAAAACATCAGATTCAAAAGCGACAGCCAAAGTATTTCTCCAAATATAAAAGCATGCATTTGCATGCATGCTTTGGTGACAATCAAAAAACCGTGTTATTCCCAGTGATCGAAGCCGACCAGCTTTCTGCCGAGCTCGCTGAGTTCGAATCGTTCATGCCTTTCCGGATCATGTTGGCCATTCAGACCGCGATGGCACTCCGGCGCCCGCTTGTCGTTGAAGCACTGAATGCGGGATTCGCGGTCATCTTCGATCTTGGCCGAGCTGGACTCCGAGTCGCCGGACGGATACATGCTGATGAATTGGACAAAGCGCGGCATTGGCGAATGATTGCTGACGCAACCATGGGGCAGACGCGAATCCCAAATGATCAGGCTGCCTGCCGGAGCGGCAATCGGCACAATGTCTTTGTCCGAAAATTCCTGAGCGTGCGACAGGAACAAGCCCTTCTTCGTGAACTTGTCGAACTGATCGAAGTGTTCGTATTCACCTGCGCGGATTTTCTTGTACACCGAAGGGACGCATGAAAATGCCCCTTGGGTTGCATCGGTATCGGCGAGGTAAATCAGCCCCTGGAACATGTTACGGGCCGATTTGCGGAAATCGTAATCCCAGTGCATGTAGTTGGCGTCATCACCATACTTTTCCAGATCATAGCGGCAAGGCGGTCTGAACGAGGCGCGATCCATCGTGACCCAGAGCTTTTCTTCGTCCAGCAAACCGGAAAACGCATCATAGACAACCTCATCCTGACGAATCGCCCAGAACGCCGGGTGTTGATGCATCGGCACGAGACCAATCGAATTGAGCGGTGCATCCTTGTACCAGGTATGCCGATCAAACTGTTCAACCTGCATGAAATCGCAAATCGCATCGATGGAGTTCTGGCATTTGATCGAATCGATCAAGCCTTCGATGACGACATAGCCGTTTTCATCGAGTTGCTGCCGATAAAATTCCATTTTTTCAGCCAGCATTTCCCTGGAAAAACCGGAATGGCCTGCATTTTTTGTTTCAGCCTGGAAGGACTTCATTGCTTTCTCCTTGGTTTATGTCGGATGCAATCGTAAATTTACAGGCCGAAAATTGAAACGATGGAAAGTGTATTGTTTTTTGTGAAAATTGGTACTTTCTGGTGAGCGCTTGGATTTGGTCATTATTCTTTCATTTTTTTGAAATGGTAAAGTCTTTATAATTTTTCAATCTTTTAATATGGCATTCATTATTCGGTCAAATCGGCGCTATTGAAAGCAGGGGGCTGCCTATGAGTGCGTGAAGGATTTTGTGGTCGGGGTGCTGCTCGATGAGGAGGACCGCAGACCCGCATCGGAGCTGGCATTGCAGGCAAAAGACGGCAACGCTCATCGGGCGGGCCTTTGCCGGAGCTTGGATCCAACAGCAATTGCGGTCATGTGCTGATACGTGCTTTTGCGATGCCGAGTTGACGACCAGGATTGGGCCTGCGCTCAAAGCAGGACCTTGCTACGCAGAGAAAGTACGACAAGGTCGGTACAGTCCTTGCGGGGCTGGAACCGCCATCTTCATCGCAAATGTGTGTTGGCAGACGACGATAGAAGCAGGCGCAATGATTACGCATCGATCGTGTAGTCGATTGCTGCATTACTACACACAATTTTATTTTTTGAGTGCGATTGCCGGTGGTGTCTTTCATTGACAATGTTCTAGTTTGCAACTAGAGTCCATGCCAATTGCATGCTCCCGGTGTTGACGGATGTACAAGCCAAGGGGCTGATATGGCTGACCCTCGTTGTGCATCGATTCTTTTGGCGCTTTAATGTTTTTAGCTGAACGAAGCGGCTTGATCAATTTAACCGCTGATTTCTGGGGAATTAGGTAGGTGCCGCTATTTGCTGAAGGGCTACGCTGGTCGCCAGTTTGGCGGTAATGTTTCACCGAGGCTTGCTTCTTGAAAGAGGTGGTTTTGAAAAATAAGCAGTGCAAATATTGTGTTTTTGGGTCGGTGCTTTTAAGTAATGAATCAAGTGGTAAAGATTTATGCTGAAACGTGAATGGCTAAGCGGCCAGGATACAACGCGCTATAGGTATTTTCGTTATGAAGTTGATGAGATTCCCGTCAACCTTCATTACCATCCAGAGTTTGAGCTTACCTTTACTCAGAATGGTGCCGGCTCCAGATATATTGGCAGTGAAATTGCACGGTGCACAGATGTAGATCTGGTACTGATTGCTCCAAATCAACCGCACAGCTGGGATTCTCCAAAATCAGGCGTGAAAAAAATCGTTCACGTCATTTTTTTTGATCCGCAATGGATCGAAGCCTTGTCCAATAATGGGCTTCCGGAGGCTGGATTCTTGTACGGTTGGTTGAGAGGGATAAGGGCCAGTATTGTTTTTGGTCCGGAATTGGCAATGGAATTATCTGTAGAGTTTGAGCAACTCCACGAAAAGCCTGAGTTGGAACGGGCGATGTCAATTCTCGGTATTCTGGGTAAAGTGGAAAGGCGATCGCGCTTGAGTGATGGGGCGGAACGGGTCAAGCAGAGTCATCTTCATGCAGATGCCCGTCTCCAGGCTGCCCTTGATTTCATCAACAAGAATTTCACCCGAAAAATCACGTTATCGGATGCGTCGATGGCATCTAATTTGAGCGATTCTTCATTAAAACGGCTGTTGCGCTTGAGTCTTGATACCTGCTTCTCGGAAATGCTGACAAAATATCGTATTGAGCATGCCTGCAACCTTTTATTATACAGTGCCAAGCCAGCATCAGTAATTGGTGCCGAGAGTGGATTCAATAGTCCCAGCAATTTCTATAGGGCATTTATGGCGGAAACAGGCATGACGCCGTTGATCTACAGAAACGAAATGAAGAAACTAATTTAGTGGCCGGTGTTGTGATGTATTCGGTCTAAATGTGCAAGTTAGATAGTCATGCAGGTTACAGGCTTAGTGGTTGAGCATGGGCATGGCGGGGTTGTTGTACATCGATAAGTTCAGACCGATGTGCGAGAATAGTCCCTTGATCGCCTGAAGCCGGCCTCCTTTCTCGATGGAGAGGAGGCTTTTCAGTATTTGGATTCGGATATCTCTTTTGAGTGCCAGCTTGGAGTAGGTGGTTTCGCCGCACATGGCCCAGGATTGCTTGGCCCCGGAAACAGCGGCGATCCGAGCATACAAGTAGACGGGCATGCTGCCTTTTTTGGATTCGCAAACATACCTTGAGTATGTGTTTGTTGCTATTCCAAGCCACTCAGCCATATCGGCCTTGCCTAGGGCAAGAGAGGCTCGGGCGGATTCAAGATTTTTGGAGAGTACTTGGCAATACTGTTCGCCAATGCCATCGAGCGAAGAATCAAGAGCGGTGCATTGGCGGAGTTCTTCCTGCACAGGCCAGCTGCTATCCTGAAAAACCAGTTTTAGACCAGAGTAGAATACGTGGTCTGTCGCATTGGCGATCGTGTGATAAAGCGGTATAAGCTCGATATCACACTCATTGATTTCCAGAAAATCCACATAACGAGTCTTGTGGAACAGCATAGCGATCGGAACGCCCGATATGATCGACCAACGTGCGGATGCATGCAGCTTCGGCATATCGATCCCTGCTTCATACTTCCGGTATTGACCTACGGTGACTCCGAAACCGTGTGCCATGCTGGCCTGACTCACGCTGAGTCGGCCGCGTATTTCTTCCAGGGCACGTCCTATTTTGATGGATAGATCTTGCTCATAATCGTCAAAGTCGATGCGGCGCAGACTAGGAAAATCTTCTGGACTCTCTAGGCGGTCGGATTTCATGATATGGAAATCTTGCATTGCATTATTCAACAAAGAATTATTTCTAAGCAGCATCAGTCTTCATCATTGGTGCCTGACGATGAGTTTCGGAAGAGAATCATCGAAATGGGCAGTAATCGTTCGCACTGCATCACTCATCCATTTCACCTCAGCGAGAAATCGTAGGCAGCTTGCTTGCGAGCACATTCGCGGTGGTGCTTGAGTTTTGCCAACCATAAAATTCATTGGTTGTAAGTAAAAAATCAAGTAATTAACGATTGAATCTGACGTAAATATCGGTACTACAATGGCGTTGATTGTAAATTTATGTAACTTATCCTGTCATTTCAATCTGAGACAAAGTTTCATCTAAAACGGGTCAAACTGGATTTTTTAGTAAGTTTTATATGGCTTTTATTGAGTTTGTTATTTGATAATCAAATCTTGTTCGTAAGAAACACATGCTTGCTTCACATCGCCAATCGCATGAACAGTGTGACCGGCATCGATCCGGTGCCGAGTTCAACACCCAATTTGAAGGTTGGAAAGAATGGCATCGACGGTGCTAGTCACCACGCGCTAGCCTGACCTGTAGGGGCTTAGAAGAGCTGCCGTCGGCTAAGGGGCCGATGGTTTTCTGGGCCTAGGGCGAAAAAAAACGCCGCATCATCGATGCGGCGTTTTTTTTTTGCTGATGGTTGTCAGCGTTTGCGTTGCGGCGGCAGGTCGGTGCAGACGCCCTTGGCCACTTCGGCGGCCATGCCGATCGATTCGCCCATGGTCGGGTGCGGGTGGATGGTCTTGCCGATATCCACAGCATCCGCGCCCATTTCGATCGCCAGGCAGATTTCGCCGATCATGTCGCCGGCGTGCGGGCCGACGATGGCGCCGCCGATGATCTGGCCGTTGTCGGCGTCGAAAATCAGCTTGGTGAAGCCTTCGTCACGGCCGTTGGCAATCGCGCGGCCCGAAGCGGCCCACGGGAACACGCCCTTCTTGATCGCGCGGCCTTCCTTCTTGGCCTGGTCTTCGGTGATGCCGACCCATGCCACTTCCGGATCGGTATACGCGACACCCGGGATCACGCGGGCGTCGAAGTAGGCTTTTTCGCCAAACGCATTCTCGGCGGCCACGTGCGCTTCGTGCACGGCCTTGTGCGCCAGCATAGGCTGGCCGACCAGGTCGCCGATTGCGAAGATGTGCGGCACATTGGTGCGCTGCTGGCTGTCGACGTTGATGAAACCGCGTTGATCGACGATCACACCGGCGTTCTCGGCACCGATCTTCTTGCCGTTCGGTGCGCGGCCGGTGGCGTGCAGTACCAGATCGTAACGGACCGGTTCCTTCGGCGCCTTTTCACCTTCGAACGTTGCCCAGATACCGTCTTCGCGGGCTTCGAGCGCCACGGTCTTGGTGTTGAGCATGATGTTGTCGAAGCGGTGGGCGTTCCACTTTTCCCAGACCTTGACGAGGTCGCGGTCGGCGCCCTGCATCAGGCCGTCGGTCATTTCGACCACGTCCAGACGCGAACCCAGTGTCGAGTACACGGTACCCATTTCCAGACCGATGATGCCACCGCCGAGGATGAGCATCTTGCCCGGTACCGACTTCAGTTCGAGCGCGCCGGTCGAGTCGACCACGCGCGGATCATCGGGCACGAACGGCAGCTTGAACACCGACGAGCCGGCGGCGATGATCGCGGTCTTGAACTTGATGATCTTCTTCTCGCCGGTGATCTCCTTGCCTGCACCCGAAGTCAGCTGCACTTCGATGTGGTGCGGGTCGATGAAGGTACCGATGCCGCGCACGGTCTCGACCTTGCGGGTCTTGGCCATGCCGGCAAGGCCGCGGGTCAACTGGTTGATGACCTTTTCCTTGTAGCCGCGCAGCGCGTCGATATCGATTTCCGGCGCGCCGAACTTGATGCCGTTTTTGGCCAAGTGGGCGACTTCGTCGATGACGAAGGCATTGTGCAGCAGTGCCTTGGACGGAAGGCAGCCGACGTTGAGGCAGACGCCGCCCAGCGTGGCGAAACGCTCGATGAGCACGGTCTTCATGCCGAGGTCGGCCGCGCGGAACGCGGCGGAGTAACCGCCGGGGCCGCCGCCAAGGACCATGACTTCACATTCGATGTCGGCGCCACCGCTATGGCTGCCGGCTTGCGGTGCTGCGACCGGAGCAGCTGCAGGCGCGGGGGCGGCAGCAGCAGGGGCGGGAGCTGGGGCTGGCGACGGCGCCGCCGCACCGGCCGAGACTTCAACGACGGCGATCAGGCCGCCTTCGGAGATCTTGTCACCGACCTTGACCTTCACTTCCTTGACGATGCCGGCGTGCGTCGCCGGGACTTCCATCGTCGCCTTGTCGGTTTCCAGCGTGATCAGGCTGTCTTCGACGGCAACGGTATCGCCGGCCTTGACGAAAACTTCGATGATCTCGACGTTGTCGTGACCGCCGATATCCGGAACCTTGAGTTCAATGGTGCTCATGGTTGCTTCCATTCAGTTGCTTGGGGTGAGCCGGCCGTGGGCCGGATCACCGCAGAAAAGGCGACGTTGTTCTGAAAACGGCCGTCGCCCAGCAAAGTTTCAAACCTGTTTCGGTCGGTGAGCGAGCCCGTTTGTTTCCGCCCGAAGCGCAGGGACCGGAATGGACACGTGGTCCATGAGGATCCCGAGCATCGGACGGGGACAATTGCGCAGGCGCAGCCACCGAACGACGCAGGTTTTAGAGGACCAGGCGACGGATGTCGGCCAGCAGCTTGCCCAGATGCACGGTGAAGCGACCGGCTTGCGCGCCGTCGATCACGCGGTGATCGAAGGACAACGACAGCGGGCACATCAGGCGCGGCGCGAATTCCTTGCCGTTCCAGACCGGCTTGATCTGGCTCTTGCAGACGCCGAGGATCGCGACTTCCGGTGCATTGACGATCGGCGTGAAGCTGGTGCCGCCGATGCCGCCGAGCGAGCTGATCGTGAAGGTCGCGCCCTGCATGTCGGTCGGCTTGAGCTTGCCGTCGCGTGCCAATGCCGACAGTTCGGACAGCTCCTTGGTGATCTGCTTCAGGCCCTTCTGGTCGACGTTCTTGATGACCGGCACAACCAGGCCGTTCGGCGTATCCGCAGCAAAACCGATGTTGTAGTACTGCTTCAGCACCAGGTTGTCACCGTCGAGCGACGAGTTCATTTCCGGGAAGGCTTTGAGCGCTTCGGCCGCGGCCTTGATGATGAAGGCGAGCGGCGAGAGCTTCAGGCCGGCCTTTTCCCATTCCTTGCCGATGGTCTTGCGGAATTCTTCCAGCTCGGTGATATCGCACTCGTCGTTGAACGTGACGTGCGGGATGACCACCCAGTTGCGGTGCAGGTTGGCACCGGAGATCTTCTTGATCTTCGACAACGGCTTGGTTTCGATCGGGCCGAACTTAGCGAAATCGACCTTCGGCCACGGCAGCAGATCCAGACCTGCGCCCGAGCCACCGGCAGCCGCAGTGGCGACCGGTGCGGCGGTGGCGCCGGACATCACCGACTTGACGAAGCCCTGCACGTCTTCATGCAAGATGCGGCCCTTCGGACCGGTGCCCTTGACGCGCGACAGGTCGACGCCGAGGTCGCGGGCGAAGCGGCGAACCGAGGGGCTGGCGTGGGCTTGTTTGAAGCTTGCGTCGTCGATCTTGGCGGCTGGTGCAGCGACGGCCGCAGCGGCCGGCGCCGGTACGGGGGCGGCAACCGGTGCAGGCGCCGGCGCTGCAGCCGCGGGTGCTGCAGCCGGGGCAGCGGCGCTGGCTGCACCCTTGACCGTGACGATCAGCGCACCCTGAGCGACCTTGTCGCCAACCTTGATCACGACCGACTCGACGACGCCGGCGGCGGTCGACGGCACTTCCATCGAGGCCTTGTCCGATTCGAGCGTGACGAGGCTGTCGTCGATGGCGACGGTATCGCCGACCTTGACGCTGACTTCGATCACCTCGACGGCGTCAAAGTTGCCGATGTCCGGCACGCGTACTTCGATCGATTGTGCGGCAGCAGGTGCAGCGGCCGGAGTGGCCACCGGCGCGGGCGCAGCGGCGGCGGGCGCGGGTGCAGCAGCCGGTGCCGGTGCGGCAGCTGCGGTTTCCAGTAGCAGGACGATGCTGCCTTCGGAGACCTTGTCGCCGACCTTGATCTTCATTTCCTTGATGACGCCGGCGGCGGTCGACGGCACTTCCATCGTCGCCTTGTCGGTTTCCAGCGTGATCAGCGATTGCTCGACGTCGACCGTGTCGCCGACGTTGACCAGCACTTCGATGACGTCAACGTTGTCATGCCCACCGATATCGGGGACTTTCAGTTCAATGATGTTGCTCATTGTTGTTCCCTGTGAGGGGTTGGGGGCAGGGAATAGGCCCTGCCTCGGATCAATCACGTCCGGCCCGCGGGCCGGACGCCTCACTCACGCAATCAGACGGTCCAAGGTGCCGGACGATCCGCGTTGATGCCGTACTTATTGATGGCTTCGGCCACCTTGTCGGCGCCGATCTTGCCTTCATCGGCCAGCGCCTTCAGTGCAGCAACGGCAACGTGGTAGCGATCGACTTCGAAGAAGTTGCGCAGCGCATCGCGGCTGTCCGAACGGCCGTAGCCGTCGGTGCCGAGCACGACATAACGGTTCGGTACGTATTCGCGGACCTGATCGGCGAAGGTGCGCTTGTAGTCGGTCGCGGCGATGACCGGGCCCTCGGAACCCTTCAGGCACTGGGTCACGTACGGCACTTGCTGCTCGGCGGTCGGGTGCAGCAGGTTGTAGCGCGCTGCATTGACGCCGTCGCGGCGCAGTTCGTTGAAGCTGGTCGCGGACCAGATGTCGGCGTCGACGCCGAAGTCGGCCTTGAGCAGATCGGCCGCAGCGATGACTTCGCGGAAGATCGTGCCCGAGCCCATCAGCTGGACCTTGAGCTTGCCGGCTTCGCCCTGGCGGAACTTGTACAGACCCTTGAGGATGCCGGCTTCGGCACCTTCCGGCATGGCCGGATGGGCGTAGTTCTCGTTCATCAGGGTCAGGTAGTAATAGATGTTTTCCTGATCCTGATACATCCGCTTCATACCGTCCTGGACGATCACGGCCAGTTCGTAAGCGAAGGTCGGGTCGTACGAGACGCAGTTCGGGATGTATTCGGCGAACAGCTGGGTATGGCCGTCCTGGTGCTGCAGGCCTTCGCCGTTCAGCGTGGTGCGGCCGGCGGTACCGCCGAGCAGGAAGCCGCGGGCGCGCAGGTCGCCGGCCGCCCAGGCCAGGTCACCGATACGCTGGAAGCCGAACATCGAGTAGTAGATGTAGAACGGAATCATCGTCACGCCATGGTTGGCGTAGGCGGTGGCCGCGGCGATCCAGTCGCTCATCGCGCCGGCTTCGTTGATGCCTTCCTGCAGGATCTGACCGGTGGTCGATTCCTTGTAGAACATCAGCTGATCGGCGTCTTCCGGCGCGTACAGCTGGCCGACGTGCGACCAGATGCCGAGCTGACGGAACATGCCTTCCATGCCGAAGGTGCGCGATTCGTCCGGGACGATCGGCACGACACGCTTGCCGATGTTCTTGTCCTTGACCAGCGTGCCGAGCAGACGGACGAAGGCCATGGTCGTCGAGCTTTCACGCTCGCCCGACGAATCGAGCAGCGCCTTGAAGGCGTCGAGACCCGGTACTTGCAGCGGTTCGTCGACCGGCTTGCGCGCCGGCAGGTAGCCGCCGAGCGCCGCACGGCGTTCGTGCATGTACTTGAGTTCCGGCGCGTCGGCCGGCGGTGCGTAGAACTTGCACGCCTTGGCTTCTTCGTCGGTGAGCGGGATCTTGAAACGGTCGCGCAGGTGCAAGAGGTCGTCTTCCGACAGCTTCTTGGTCTGGTGAGCGACGTTTTGCGATTCGCCCGCCGCGCCCATGCCATAACCCTTGACGGTCTTGACCAGCAGCAGCGTCGGCTGGCCCTTGTGCTCGACCGCGGCCTTGTAGCCGGCGAAGACCTTGTGCGGATCGTTACCGCCACGGGTCAGACGCCAGATGTCGTCGTCGGACATGTTCGAGACGAGTGCCTTCAGCTCTGGCGAATTGAAGAAGTTCTCGCGCACGTAGGCGCCGTCCTTGGACTTGTAGGTCTGGTATTCGCCGTCGACGACTTCCATCATCCGGCGTTGCAGCAGGCCCTTCGTGTCCTTGGCCAGCAAGGAGTCCCAGCCCGAACCCCAGACGACCTTGATGACGTTCCAGCCCGAACCGCGGAAATCGCCTTCGAGTTCCTGGATGATCTTGCCGTTGCCACGCACCGGGCCATCGAGACGCTGCAGGTTGCAGTTGATCACGAAGATCAGGTTGTCGAGGTTTTCACGGCCGGCCAGCGAAATCGCACCCAGCGATTCCGGTTCGTCCATTTCGCCGTCGCCGCAGAAGCACCAGACCTTGCGGTCGCCCTTCTGTTCGAAGCCGCGATCGCCGAGGTACTTCATGAAGCGCGCTTGATAAATCGCCATGATCGGGCCAAGGCCCATCGACACGGTCGGGAACTGCCAGAAGTTCGGCATCAGCCACGGGTGCGGGTACGAGCTCAAGCCGCCGCCGTCGACTTCCTTGCGGAACTTGTCGAGCTGATCTTCGGTGATCCGGCCTTCGAGGAAGGCGCGCGAGTACATGCCCGGGGCGCAGTGACCCTGGAAGTAGACGAGGTCGCCGCCGTGGTTGTCAGACGGCGCGTGCCAGAAGTGGTTCCAGCCCACGTCATACAGCGTCGCCGCCGACGCGAACGAGGTGATGTGGCCACCCGGATCGCCCTTGCCCGGCTTGTTGGCCTTGACGACCATGGCCGCGGCGTTCCAGCGGGTGTACGAGCGGATGCGCTCTTCGAACGCATGATTGCCCGGGCTCTTGGCCTCGAGGTGCGCCGGTACCGTGTTGATGTAGGCGGTGGTGGCGGTGTAGGGGATGTTCACGCCATCCTGACGGGCGTGATCGACAAGCTGCTCGACCAGGAAATGCGCGCGTTCGGCGCCTTCGTTGGCCAGGACGCCATCAAGCGCCTCCAGCCATTCCTTTGTTTCCTGCGGATCGAGATCGTGATGCTGCTCTGCCATTTATGTCTCTACCTTTTTAACTGAAGAGGTTAGTAGTGGTGAGTCGCGGTTAGGTAGCGCGCCGAGGTTCAGCGCGGGACGTTCCGCTTGTAGTAGTTGATGAGTCCATTGGTGGATGCGTCGTGACTGGCGGTCAGGCCGGGCGTGACCAGATCGCTTTCGATCTTTTTCGCCAGCTGTTTGCCGAGTTCGACGCCCCATTGGTCGTACGAGTTCACATTCCAGATCGTGCCCTGGACAAAAACCTTGTGTTCATACAACGCGATCAGCGCGCCAAGGCGGCGCGGCGTCAGGCGTTGGACCAGAATCGAGTTGGTCGGGCGGTTGCCCTCGAAAATCTTGTGCGGCACCAGTTCGTCCTGCGCGTCGCCGACGATGCCTGCGACGGCGAGCTCGGCCCGGACTTCGGCTTCATTCTTGCCGCGCATGAACGCTTCGGTCTGGGCGAAGTAGTTTGCCATCAGAATGGTGCTGTGTGGCTCAGGGATATCCGGGTGCTCGATGCTGGCGATAAAGTCGACAGGCACCATCTGCGAGCCCTGATGCAGCATCTGGTAGTAAGCGTGCTGACCGTTGATGCCGGCATCACCCCAGACGACCGGGCCGGTATGGTAATCGACGCGGTTGCCGTCGAGATCGACAGTTTTACCATTGGATTCCATGTCCAGTTGTTGCAGGTAGGCCGGGAAGCGCTGCAGCGACTGGTTGTACGGCGAAATCAGCTGGGTGTTGGCACCGAAGAAGTTGATGTACCAGATGCCGAGCATGCCCATGATGACCGGCAGGTTCTGTTCGAGCGGCTTGTTCTTGAAGTGCTCGTCCATGGTGTAGGCGCCATGGAGCAGATCCTGATAATCGTGCTTGCCGAGGTAGATCGCGATCGGCAGACCGATGGCGCTCCACAGCGAGTAGCGGCCACCAACCCAGTCCCAGAATTCGAACATATTGTTGGTGTCGATGCCGAACTCGGCAACCGCCTTGGCATTGGTCGACACGGCGACGAAATGCTTGGCGATGTGGGATTCGTTGCCGACGCGGTCGAGGAACCAGGCACGCGCGGTGCGGGCGTTGGTGATCGTTTCCTGCGTCGTGAACGTTTTGGAGGCGACGATGAACAGCGTCGTTTCCGGGTTCAGTTTCTTCAGCGTCGAGACGATCTGGTCGCCGTCGACGGTCGAGACGAAATGCATCGTCAGGCGCTGGTGGCCGAAATCCTTCAATGCGTTACACACCATCACCGGGCCGAGGTCGGAGCCGCCGATGCCGATGTTGACGATGTCGGTAAAGGCCTTGCCGGTGTAGCCGGTGCGCTCGCCCGAGCGGATCTCGTCGGAGAACTGGAACATCTTCTCCTTGACCGCGTTGACCTTGGGCATGACGTCTTCGCCGTCGACGAAAATCGGATTTTTGTCCAGATTGCGCAGCGCGACATGCAGGACGGCGCGGCCTTCGGTGATGTTGATTTTTTCACCGGTGAACATCTGCTCGATACGCGCCTTCAGCCCCGATTGCTCGGCCAGCTTGAACAGCAGCGCCAGCGTTTCCTCGGTGATGCGGTTCTTTGAGTAGTCAAAGAACAGGCCGCCCGATTCGATCGAGAATTTCTCGAAACGCTGCGGATCTTGCTCAAACAACTCGCGCATGTGCAGCGGAGCCACTTTCTGGTAGTGCTCGGCGAGCGCCAGCCACGCCGGCGACTGGGTCAACTTCGACATCGACTCATTCCTTCTCACGTTGTTCGTCACGGTACGGGAGCCGCGGTGGGCCGCGGTCTTGGAGCCTTTCCCATTCGGTGGCTGCGGCTGCGCATCTTGCCGCCGTCCGGTGCTCGAGATCCCCATGGCCTTGTTGTCCATGCCGGTGTCTGTGCTTCGGGCGGCTTCAAGCTGCTTTGGCTCGCTCGCCAACTGGGACAGGTGCTTAGCTGTCATGCCCGCGAACCCGTTTTTCCTTCAGGTTGCGTTTCATTTTCTCGAGCTGATCGATCAATTCGGGGCCGCGCTTGAGCGCGACGCCGACGGCCAGCACATCGATGATCACCAGGTGAACGATGCGGGTGATCATCGGCGTGTACAGATCCGGGTCTTCCATCGTGTCGGCGAACAGGCAGATATTGCAGCGCTTGGCCAGCGGCGACTTCGAATGGGTAATGCCGATCACGTCGGCACCGGCATCACGGGCGATTTCGACCGAACGGATCAAGTCCAGCGTGCGGCCCGAATTCGATACGGCGACGACGGCATCGCCGGGCTTGAGCATCGAGGCGCTCATGCCGTGCATATGCGGGTCGGTGTAGGCGACGGTCGGCACGCCGAGGCGGAAGAACTTGTTCTGCGCGTCGATCGCGACCGCGCCCGATTGCCCCTGGCCCCAGACTTCGATCTTGTGCGTGTTCGCCAGCACCTTGATCGAGCGCTCGAGCGCTTCGGTGTCGAGTTCGTTGCGGCAACGCAGCAGATGGGAGATGTTGTTGTCGAACAGCTTCTTGGCCAGATCGTGCGCCGAGTCGTCGGCGGAGACCATCGAGTGCACATAGGGCACGCCGGAAACGAGGCTGCGCGTCAGCCGGAGCTTGAAGTCCTGCAGCCCAGAGCAGTTGAGGCTGCGACAGAAGCGGATCACCGTCGGTTGCGATACGTCGGCGAGGTCGGCGATCTGGGCGATCGGTGCGTTGGCCACCAGATTGGGCTGTGCCAGCACCAGTTCGGCAACTTTGCGCTCGGACTTGCTCAGGGTGTCGATCACAGTCTTGATACGTTCGAGCATGGTCGGTGGGTCTCACTCATGCGGCGGTCCGGCTGCGTTGTGCGGCCAGTCTCGCCGGGGTCTCTGTCAAACGTGGTTAAAGCCGCGGGGCCTTGTCGGCCCCGCGCATTGTGCTGATGACGGTTCAGGCCGTCCAGAACACCGATTTGTTCGTGGCGACACGGTCGAGTACGCGACGGATCGGGTACTGCAGTGGCACCGGCTTGTCTTCGCCGAGCGCAGTCTGCAGGAGGGCTTTTTTACTGTCGCCGGTAATGTGCACGATCACTTCACGGGCCTTGGCGATGGTCGGCAGCGTCAGGGTAATGCGCTGATGCGGCGCAACCGGCGGCGTCACCGCGGCCAGTTGGGCTGCCGATGCGCAGGCGGTTTCGAGCTCGGCCGCGTTCGGGAACAGCGACGCGGTATGGCCGTCGTCGCCCATGCCGAGGATCAGCACGTCGATCGGCGACGGGAAGATAGCCAGTCGGGCTTCGATCGCGGTCAGGGCTTCGTGCGGCGTGGCCGCGCCGTTGACCAGCGAGATGAAATGCGCCTGGGCGGCGGGACCTTGCAACAGGTGCTCGCGGACGCTCCGTTCGTTGCTGTCGGCGTGGTCAGGTTGCACCCAGCGCTCGTCGACGAGGGTGATGTTGACCCGGCGCCAGTCGATGGCGGACTGCGCGAGTGCGGCGAACATGCCGGCCGGCGTGCGGCCGCCGGAGACGGCCAGGCTGGCCGCGCCGCGCGCATCGATCGCTGCCTTCAGACGCTCGGCGATGTGTGTCGCCAGCGCGGTATCTAGCTGTGCTTTCGATGCAAATTCATGCCATTGCAGGGACATCGAGACCTCGGTTTCTTGTATTCGGTGGTTTGCCGCAATCGCTGCGGCGGATCGTGCTGATTCGACAGCCCCCTGCCGGGCGGCAGGGGGCTTGGTCTGCGTGGATCAGCTTTCTTCGTGCCAGCACAGGCCGTCGCGCGACAGCAGGGCCGACGAGGCCGCCGGGCCCCAGGTGCCGGCCGTGTAGGCCTTCGGCGCATCCGGGCTGGCTTCCCAGGTGTCGATGATCGGCTCGACCCACTTCCATGCCGCACGTTGCTCGTCGCGACGGACGAACAGCGACAGGTCGCCACGGATCACGTCCATCAGCAGGCGCTCGTAGGCTTCCGGGCTGCGGGTGGTGAAGGTTTCCTTGAAGTCGAGGTCAAGGTGGACCGGGCGCAGGCGTGCCTGGTTGCCCGGTTCTTTGGCCAACAGATACAGACGGACCGATTCGTCCGGCTGCAGCTGGATCACCAGCCGGTTCGGCGTTCCGGTCTTGCCGAAAATCGAATGCGGTGCTTCGCGGAAGTTGATGACGATCTCGGCCAGACGTTCCTGCAGGCGTTTGCCCGAGCGCAGGAAGAACGGCACGCCGGCCCAGCGCCAGGTCTGGATTTCGGCCTTGAGCGCCACAAAGGTCTCGGTCTTCGAGTCGGCAGGGACGCCCGGCTCGTCCAGGTAGCCCGGTACCGGCTGACCACCGACCGCGCCAGCACGGTACTGGCCACGCACGACCTTGGTGTGGACATCTTCGGCGGTCAGCGGCTTGAGCGCGCGCAGCACCTTGAGTTTTTCGTCACGGACGGCATCGGCGTCGATCGACGCCGGCGGTTCCATCGCCACGATGGTCAGCAGTTGCAGCAAGTGGTTCTGGATCATGTCGCGCAGCGCGCCGGTCTTGTCGTAGAAATCCGCACGGGTTTCTACGCCGACCTGCTCGGTGACGGTGATCTGTACATCACGCACCCACTCACGGCGCCACAGCGGCTCGAGCAGGGTGTTGGCAAAACGCAGTGCGATCAGGTTCAGCACCGGCTCTTTGCCGAGGTAGTGGTCGATCCGGTAGATCTGGTGTTCTTCGAAGTATTCGCCGACTTCGTCGTTGATCTTGTTCGACGATGCCAGATCGTGCCCCAGCGGTTTTTCCAGCACGACGCGGGCGTTGCCCTTGGTCAGGCCGACGCCGGCGAGGCTCTTGGAGATCGGTGCGAACAGATCCGGGGCGGTCGACAGATAGAAAACGCGGGTGCGCTTCGGGAATTCGTTCAGCGTGTCGGCCAGCAGGCCGAACTCGTCCGGCTTGTTGGCATCCAACTTCAGGTACTGAATGCGTGCGGCGAACGAGGCCCAGTCGGCGTCGTTGTAGTGCTTGCCGAGATAGCCCTTGGCCAGCGCGTGCGCCTTGTCGAGGTAGGCGGCGGTGTCGGGCACGCTGCGACCCAAACAGACGATGCGACCTTCGGCGGGTAGATTGCCGTCCTGGTGTTGGTGGTACAGCGCCGGCAACAGTTTGCGCATCACGAGGTCACCGGTGCCGCCAAACAGCACCATGTCGAACGCGTCGATCTGGGTCATAGCATCCTTCCTGAGTTATTCGTTGAACTCGGCTGCGTGCGCGTCCATGGGCTTGCCTTGCGCCTGTTGGGCGAGGGCGGCGTACGCGCCGAGGTCTGGGCGTAGTAAGACTTCGTAATGTTACTACATGCCTAAAAATCGGCGCAAACGCTTTTGGCCGTCTGCGGGATTTCCCGAACATCGATTGCTGGAAAAACCAGCAAACCCGCACTGCTGAACGATAATGGTGCGTTGCGACATTGCCGCTTCGTAAGCAGTTATGGTTGAGTTTGGTAGGGGGTTGTAGTAAAACTACGCCGTAATTCTTGCGGCATTTACTACCGTGATCTATGCAGTTGCGTGCATCGGGTACGGTCAAACCGGAGTTCGTCATGGCATTACATCCCCGTCTTATCGAAGTTACGGCCCGCATCGTCGAACGCAGCCGTGAATCCCGTACCCGCTATTTGCAGCGCCTCGAAGCCGCAGCCCAGAAGGAGCCGGTCCGCAAAGGGCTGGCCTGTACCAACCAGGCGCACGCTTGGGCCGCCGCGCCAGAAACCGACAAAATCATGATGCGTGAGATGCGTCAGCCGAACATCGCGATCGTCTCCTCGTACAACGACATGCTGTCGGCGCATCAGCCGCTCGAAACCTATCCGGCCATCATCAAGGCAGCCGTGCACGAAGTTGGTGCAACCGCACAGTTCGCCGGGGGTACACCGGCGATGTGCGACGGCGTGACCCAGGGGCAGCCGGGGATGGAACTCTCGCTGTTCAGCCGTGACGTGATTGCGATGTCGCTGGCGGTCGGTCTGTCGCACAACGTCTTTGACGGCATGCTGTGCCTCGGCGTCTGCGACAAGATCGTGCCGGGCCTGCTGATCGGCGCGCTGCAGTTCGGTCATCTGCCGGCGATCTTCGTGCCGGCCGGCCCGATGACGTCGGGGATCTCGAACAAGGACAAGGCCAAGGTTCGCCAACTGTTCGCCGAGGGCAAAGCCGGCCGTGAAGAACTGCTGGCGTCGGAAGAGGGCAGCTACCACGGTCCGGGCACGTGTACCTTCTTCGGCACCGCCAACTCGAACCAGATGCTGATGGAAGTGATGGGCCTGCATTTGCCGGGCGCCGCTTTCGTCAATCCGAACACGCCGCTGCGCGATGCGCTGACTGCCGCTGCCGCGCGCCGTGTCGCGCAGATTACCGCGCTCGGCAACGAATTCATTCCGGTCGGCAAAGTGGTTGACGAGAAAGCCGTCGTCAACGGCATCGTCGGCCTGCTGGCGACCGGTGGTTCGACCAACCACACGATTCACCTCGTTGCGATCGCCAGGGCCGCCGGCATCAACATCAACTGGGACGATTTCCACGATCTGTCCGAAGTCGTGCCGCTGCTGGCACGTGTTTACCCGAACGGCTCGGCTGACGTGAACCACTTCCATGCCGCCGGTGGTATGGGTTACCTGATCCGCGAGCTGATCGCTGGCGGCTTCCTGCACGACGATGTGCTGACGTGTACGGGCCAAGGGCTTTCTACGCACTCGCAGGAACCCTTCCTGGGCGACAACGGCAAGGCCGTATGGCGCGAATCGCCGCTGCAGTCCGGTGACGACAGCGTGCTGCGTCCGCACACCCACCCGTTCAGCAAGGACGGCGGCCTGAAAGTGCTCGAAGGCAATATCGGTCGCGCGGTGATCAAGGTCTCAGCAGTTGCCGAAGAGCATCGCGTTGTCGAAGCCGCAGCGATCGTGTTCGACGATCAGGACGACGTCCTGGCGGCGTTCCAGCGCGGTGAGCTCGAGAAAGACTTCATCGCCGTGCTGCGCTTCCAGGGGCCGCGCGCCAATGGCATGCCGGAACTGCACAAGCTGACGCCGGCACTGGGCGTGCTGCAGGATCGCGGCTTCAAGGTCGCGCTGGTGACCGATGGCCGCATGTCGGGTGCGTCGGGCAAGGTGCCGGCGGCGATCCATATCACCCCGGAAGTCGTCTCGGGTGGTCCGCTGGGCAAGGTGCGCACCGGTGACATCATCCGCCTGGATGCGCTGACCGGCGCCCTGGTTGCCAAGGTTGACGCGGCGGAATGGGCCAAGCGCGAATGCGTCACCGCCGACCTGAGCAAGAACGGCCATGGCATGGGCCGCGAGCTGTTTGCCGGTTTCCGCCTGCAGGCGACCGGCGCCGAGGAAGGTGCGCTGAGCCTGGGTCTCGCGCACTGATGTCATTGCCAGCCGGCCCGTACCGGGCCGGCGTTCACTTATCGCTTAACTCATAGGAATCCTGCCATGCAAATTCGTGAAATCATGCGTTCGTGCTCGGTCATGCCGGTGCTGGTGATCGAGAAAGTCGAACACGCCGTGCCGCTGGCCAAGGCGCTGGTCGACGGCGGTATTCGCGTGCTGGAAGTGACCCTGCGTACCGAGGCCGCACTCGAAGCCGTCAAGGCGATTGCCGACAATGTGCCGGAAGCGATTGTCGGCGTCGGCACCGTGGTGCGTCCCGAGCAGTTTGCCCAGGCCCAGGCTGCCGGCGCCGTTTTTGCGGTGACGCCGGGTCTGACGCCGAAGCTGGCCGCCGCTGCGCGCGAAGCCGGCATCCAGTTGCTGCCGGGCGTGATGACGCCGTCCGAAGCCATCGCCGCGCTCGAGGAAGGTTTCGATGCCCTCAAGCTGTTCCCGGCCGAACAAGCCGGCAGCCTCGGCATGCTCAAGGCCATGGGTGGCCCGCTGCCGCAAATCCTGTTCTGCCCGACCGGCGGTGTGACGCTGGAATCGGCGGCGAAACTACTTGCGCTGCCGAACGTCGGTTGTGTTGGCGGTTCGTGGCTGGCGCCGAAGGATCTGGTTGCCAAGGGCGACTGGGCCGGCATCACCAAGCTGGCCCGCGAAGCGGCTGCACTGCGTCCCTGATCACAGGTCATCGGCGAGGGGGCGTGCTTGGCCTTTCCCCCTCGACTGGTAAACTGAGGGCTTGCGCAATGGTCCATTTGCCTATGACGGTCGCGTAAGTCCCTAATGTACGAACGGTGCTTGTCATGGCACAAAGGCAGCCTCTGCCGGTGCTTGTATGCTCTGACCGTCCAATTTGTCCCATCCTCTATCTCTGGAGATGATCCATGGCTATCAAAGTAGGTATCAATGGTTTCGGCCGCATCGGCCGCATGGTATTCCGTGCCGCTGTTTACAATTTCGCCGATGACATCGAGATCGTCGGTATCAACGACCTGTTGGAGCCGGATTACCTCGCCTACATGCTCAAGTACGACTCGGTGCATGGCAAGTTCAAGGGTGATGTGAAGGTCGAAGGCGGTCATCTGGTCGTCAATGGCAAGACGATCCGCCTGACCGCGGTGAAAGACCCGGCCGAACTGAAGTGGGGCGAGATTGGCGCGGACGTCGTGGTCGAATCGACCGGCCTGTTCCTGACCAAGGAAACCGCCGAGAAGCATCTGGCCGCTGGCGCCAAGAAGGTGATCATGTCGGCACCGTCGAAGGATGACACGCCGATGTTCGTCTACGGCGTGAACGACAAGACCTACGCCGGCCAGGACATCATCTCCAACGCATCGTGCACCACCAACTGCCTGGCGCCGATTGCCAAGGTCATCAACGACAACTTCGGCATCAAGCGTGGCCTGATGACCACCGTCCACGCTGCGACCGCAACGCAGAAGACCGTTGACGGCCCGTCCAACAAGGACTGGCGCGGCGGCCGCGGCATTCTGGAAAACATCATTCCGTCGAGCACCGGCGCTGCCAAGGCCGTTGGCGTGGTGATTCCGGAAGTGAAGGGCAAGCTGACCGGCATGTCATTCCGCGTGCCGACGTCCGACGTGTCCGTCGTCGACCTGACCGTCGAGCTGAACAAGGAAGCCAGCTACGAAGAAATCTGCGCCGCCGTGAAGGCCGCGTCGGAAGGTCCGATGAAGGGCGTGCTGGGTTACACCACCGAGAAGGTCGTCTCCACCGATTTCCGTGGCGAAGCCTGCACGTCGACGTTCGACGCCGACGCCGGTATCGCGCTGGACAAGACCTTCGTCAAGCTGGTTGCCTGGTACGACAACGAGTGGGGCTACTCCAGCAAGGTGCTGGAAATGGTCCGTGTGATGGCATCCAAGTAAGTCCTTGCCATACGCAGCCAACAAAAAACCCGCTTCGGCGGGTTTTTTGTTGGCTGCAGGCTGCGTGCGTATTGGCCGTCCCATGACAATGGGTGAATTCGATCGAGCCGCAAGCTCAAGCCAATCAAGCCCTTTTTGTATGCAAAGCAAACCTTCGAAGAGCACTAAATCCTTTTAAAAACCGCCATTTACGGGCGGTTTCTTATTTGCCGTGTTGTATGTGGGCAACGGTTTTTCTAAGGCGGGGCAAGCAGGTTTGCCCGTAACAAGTCGATTCTTTTATTCTGGCTCCGTAGAGCAAGGTTGCGTCAGACGTACCGCAAATCGTGCTGTTACGGCTGGTTCTTCATCTAATTAGAAAGAAACCAACTCTCGTATCTAGGAGACCTATAAATGTTCAAACGTGCTCTGGTTGCTGCTTCCCTGGCAGCTGCTTTCGCGGCTCCGGCTTTCGCCGAAGTCACCATCGGCGGTTCGATCGAATCGGACATCTATATCCACGGTTCGGATGCCGACGGCTTCCGTGACGAAGTCGAACTCGACGTTGAACCGCGTCTGTTCTTCTCGGGCAGCGACAAGCTGGACAACGGCTCCAAGGTGATCTGGAAGATCTGGACCGGTGTTGAAAACTACCGCGAACAGTCCGACAAGACTTGGGGTAACCGTGAAGCTTGGGGCGGCTGGCAAGGCGATTGGGGTACCCTGCGCTTTGGTCGCATCTACACCCCGTCGTACCTGAAGCTGGACTGGCCGTACGGCAACCTCGGCGGTGCTATGCACGTTGCTGAGCTGGGTCTGGTTGCTTTCAACCCGGACAACTCGATTGCATACGACTCGCCGAACTGGGGTGGTTTCTCGTTCTCGGGTTACTACTCGTTCCTGGGTCAGCAAAACCAAATCGATGGCGTTGATCAAGAATACATGTTCGACGTGACCGCTGGTTACTCGGGCGGTGGCTTCATGATCGATGCTGGCTATCAGCAGGCTGAAGCTAATAGCACGAACAAGGTTACCGGTGAAGTTACTCACCAACAGGACCCGAGCAAGTTCTGGTTCGTGGCTGGTGGCTACAACTTCGGCGCCTTCACCCTCAAGGCCGGTTACAAGGGCTGGGAAAATTCGTGGGCCGGTATCGCTGGCGACCAGAACCAGTACTTCGTTCAAGGTATCTACTCGGCTGGCAAGAACACCGTCGGCGTGACGTACAACTACTTCGACGAAGCTGAGCAAAACGGCAACAAGATCGACGATAGCGATGCTCACGTGATCTACGGTCAGTGGAACTACGCACTGTCGAACAACACCTCCGCTTACGTTCAAGGTCGTTACTCGATCGCCAACGAAAACGCGAAGATGGGTGCTGACTACGCGACCATCGGCTCGGACCAAAACAGCTACCGTCTGCTGTTCGGTACCTGGACCGGCTTCTAATCGATTCGTTTGATTCGATTTGCTAGTTCAGAAAGGGCGACTTCGGTCGCCCTTTTTTAATTGTTCGGCGCTCCTGAAAAGGGGCGCCGTTTTTGTTTGTCGGCTACGGTATACGCCCTACATGCCGTACCTGATCGGCGATTACCTGATATCAGTCGCTATTCATGTTGCCTACGCTTAGCTTGCGAGGTTGCCAAGGGGCGGCCTGCCACAGGAGAGATAAAAGAATGCGAGCTGTGCGTATGTCGGTGGGGGTGGCGGTTCTGGCTATGGCGTTTGCGGCAAATGCGGCCGAGGTTGAGGTGCTGCACTGGTGGACATCGGGCGGTGAAGCCAAGGCCGCTGGCGAGCTGAAGAAAATGCTCGAAGCCAAGGGCGACAAGTGGAAGGACTTTGCCGTTGCCGGTGGTGCTGGCGAAAACGCGATGACCGCGCTGAAGGCACGGGTCGTTTCAGGGAACCCGCCGGCGGCAGCGCAGATCAAGGGGCCTGCAATTCAGGAATGGGGCGCCGAGGGTGTGCTGGCGTCGATTGACGACGTCGCCAAGAAAGACGGTTGGGACAAGGTACTGCCACCGGCGGTGTCCAATGTGATGAAGTACAAGGGGCAGTACGTGGCTGCGCCGGTCAATGTGCACCGGGTGAACTGGCTGTGGGTCAATCCGGCGCTGCTGAAGAAGGCCAACGTCAAGGCACCGACGACCTGGGACGAATTCTTCAAGGTGGCGGATGCCTTGAAGAAGGCCGGCATCCAGCCGGTCGCTTACGGCGGTCAGCCATGGCAAGACGCGACGGTATTCGAAACCGTGGCGCTTGGTGTTGGCGGCGCCGATTTCTACAAGAAAGCCTTCGTCCAGCTTGATCAGGCCACCTTGAAAGGCCCAACCATGGTCAAGGTGCTTGAGACCTATAAGCGCATCAAGCCGTATACCGACAAGGCGAGCGCCGGTCGTGAATGGAACCTCGTCACGGCGATGGTCATCAACGGCACCGCTGCGATGCAGTTCATGGGCGACTGGGCCAAGGGTGAGTTTCTGGCTGCCGGCAAAGTGCCGGGCAAGGATTTCCTCTGTCTCGCCGCGCCGGGCACAGCGAACGCCTACACCTTCAACATCGACAGTTTCGTGATGTTCAAGCTGCCGAACAAGGCTGCAGTGAAAGGACAGCGGGATCTGGCCGAAACGCTGATGAGCCCGCAGTTCCAGGAGCTCTTCAACCTCAACAAGGGTTCTATTCCGGCGCGCATGGGCATGGACATGAGCAAGTTCGACGAGTGTGGCAAGAAGTCGGCCGAGGACTTCAAGGCCGATGCCGCCAAGGGCACGCTGCTGCCGTCGTTCGCGCATGGCATGGCGATGTACTCCGCGACACAGGGCGCGATGTATGACGTCATTTCGCAGTTCTGGAACGATGACGCCGCCAGCGCGCAGAAGGCCGCCGAAAAACTGGCAACGGCCGCCAAGGTTCGCTGACCCGAAAGGTGAGTGCCGCGCTGCGCACGGACGCAGCCGGCTGCTGTACCGGCCGGCCGGGCTATGCCTGGCCGGATCTTGCCTGCCTTGGAGATTCTCATGTCCGTGATGTCGCGCCCGGCGCACTACGGTTTTGCCGAGCACTGGTTGCCTCGGCTGGTACTGGCACCGTCGTTTCTGCTGGTTCTGGTGTTCTTGTATGGCTTCATTGCGTGGAACGGCGCCTTGTCGTTCACCGCTTCGCGTTTGCTACCCAACTACGAGTGGGTCGGTCTGACTCAATATGAGGCGCTGTTTGCCAGTGAGCGCTGGTGGGTAGCGGTTCACAATCTGTTTATTTTCAGCGCGCTGTTTATCGGTGGTGCGATGGTTGTTGGCATCGTGCTGGCGATCCTGCTCGACCAGAAAATCCGGCTCGAAGGAGCGCTGCGCACGATCTATCTGTACCCGCTGGCGCTGTCGTTCATCGTCACGGGTACCGCTTGGGGATGGATGCTGAACCCGGGCTTGGGGCTGGAAAAACTGATGCACGACTGGGGCTATGCCGGCTTCAGTTTCGATTGGCTGGTCAACCCGGATCGCTCGATCTACACCATCGTCATCGCCGGTATCTGGCAATCGTCGGGTTTTGTGATGGCATTGTTTCTCGCCGGGCTGCGCGGCATCGATGATTCGATCATCAAGGCGGCACAGATCGATGGCGCCAGTCTGCCGCGCATCTATTTGCGCATCATTCTGCCGGCGATGCGACCGGTGTTTTTTTCGACCTTGATGATTCTCGCGCACATCGCGATCAAGAGCTTTGACCTCGTCATGGCGCTGACCGGCGGTGGTCCCGGCTTTTCGTCCGATCTGCCGGCAACCTTTATGTACCAGATGGCGTTTACGCGCGGCCAGATGGGGCTTGGCGCGGCCAGCGCGATGATGATGCTGGTCACCGTGTCGGCGGTTGTCGTGCCCTATCTTTATTCCGAGCTGAGGAGAGGCCGCCATGTCTAAACCCTGGCGAGGCGTGCTCTACGCCGTGCTGCTGTTGGCTGCGGTGTATTACCTGCTGCCGCTGTACGTGATGTTGTCGACGTCGCTCAAAACCATGGATGAAATCCGCGCCGGCAACTTGTTGTCGCTACCTGGCGCCGTGAGTCTGGATGCCTGGCGCAAGGCATGGGGGACGGCGTGCACCGGGATCGAATGCTCGGGCTTGTCCGGCTATTTCTGGAACTCGGTGCGGATGGTGATTCCGGCGGTACTGATCTCGACGGCACTCGGTGCACTCAACGGCTATGTGCTGTCGAAATGGCGTTTCCGTGGCTCGGAATGGGTATTTGCCATGCTGCTGTTCGGGTTGTACATCCCGTTTCAGGTACTGCTGTTGCCGATGGCGCAGACGCTGGGCTGGTTCGGTCTGGCGCGGTCGATGTTCGGGCTGGTGTTCGTGCATGTCGTGTGCGGGATCGCCGGCACGACGCTGTTCTTCCGCAACTTCTACGTCGGCATTCCGGACGAGCTGATCAAGGCGGCGCGGCTCGATGGCGCCGGCTTCTGGCGCATCTTCATCCGCATCGTTTTGCCGATGTCCTTGCCGATCCTGATGGTGACGCTGATCTGGCAATTCACGCAGATCTGGAACGACTTCCTGTTCGGTCTGGTGTTTTCCAGTGGCGAGAGCCAGCCGATCACGGTCGGACTGAACAACCTTGCGAATACCTCGACCTCGGTCAAGGAATACAACGTCAATATGGCTGCGGCGCTGATTGCCGCGCTGCCGACCATCGCGGTGTACGTGCTGGCGGGAAAATACTTCGTGCGTGGCCTCGCGGCCGGCGCCGTCAAGGGATAAGGGGAAAGCGATGGGTGCATTGGCCATCAAGAACATCACCAAACGCTTTGGTGATACACATATCCTCAAAGGGATCGACATTCATGTCGAAGCGGGCGAGTTCCTGATCCTCGTCGGCCCGTCGGGCTGCGGCAAGTCGACGCTGATGAACATCATTGCCGGGCTGGAGTCACCGACGAGTGGTGAAATCCATATCGCCGATCGCCTGGTGAATGCGGTGGCGCCGAAAGATCGCGACATCGCCATGGTGTTCCAGAGCTATGCGCTGTATCCGACGATGAACGTGAGACAGAACATTGCGTTCGGGCTGGAAACCCGTGGCGTGCCGAAGAAAGAGCAAGACGAAGTCATCGCCCGGGTCGCCAAGATGCTGCAGATGGATCACCTGCTTGATCGCAAGCCGGGACAGTTGTCCGGCGGGCAGCGGCAGCGGGTGGCGATGGGGCGGGCGCTGGCGCGCAATCCCAAGCTGTTCCTGTTCGACGAGCCGCTGTCCAACCTCGACGCCAAGCTGCGCGTCGAGATGCGAACCGAGATCAAGCAGCTGCATCACCGGCTGAAAACGACGATCGTCTATGTCACGCACGATCAGATCGAGGCGATGACGCTGGGCGACAAGATCGCCGTAATGAAAGACGGGGTGATCCAGCAGTTCGGCAGTCCGCAGAATATCTACGACATCCCGGCTAATCTGTTCGTGGCCGGATTTATCGGCTCGCCGGCGATGAATTTCATCCCGGCACACCTGGCCAGCGAGGGCGGGGCGATCGGTGTCAGTCTGCAAAGCGGTGATGCGGCTTGTTTCGTGCCGCTGCTTGATAGCCAGCGCTATGCGGCTTATATCGGCAAACGCGTGATCGTCGGCATTCGTCCGGAGCAATGGGATGTGTCAACCGACGGTTCCGGTCTGGCGTGCAGGGTCAACCTGACCGAGCCGACCGGCCCGGACACCATCGTCTTCACCCAGGTCAACGGCATCGAGGTGCAGGCGCGCTTGCATCCGCGCGACGTCCGTGCGCCGGGCTCGGTGCTGCATTTGCGGCCGGACATGAGCAAGGCCGTGCTGTTTGATCCGGATAGCGAAATCCGGATCGGCTGATGTGCTTCCTCCCCGGCGTTGCAGCGCCGGGCCATCGATAGCCCCGCCTGGTGCGGGGCTTTTTTTGCGCGTTACAGGCCGCGACGCTCGACCAGTGCCTGGGCCAGCGTACTCGGGTCGACATGTTCAAGCTCGCCGCCGACCGGCAGGCCGCGGGCGATGCGCGAGACCTTGAGGCCGCGTGCCCGCAATGTTTCGGCTAGATAGTGTGCGGTGGCTTCGCCTTCGACGGTGAAGTTGGTCGCGAGGATGACTTCTTCGACCTCGCCGTCGCTGGCGCGTTCGAGCAGGCGTTCGAACGCAATGTCCTTGGTGCCGATGCCGTCGAGCGGGCTCAGCCGGCCCATCAGTACGAAATACAGCCCTTGATACGCGAGTGTCTGCTCGATCATCAATAGATCGGTCGGCATTTCGACCACGCACAGCTGGCGCCGGCTGCGCTCGTCATCGCGGCAGATCTCGCACACCTCGGCTTCGGTAAAGGTATTGCAGTGCCGGCAGTGTCTGAGGGTGCCGATCGCGTATTCGATGGCATGCGCCAGGTTGGCGGCACCGGCCTGGTCACGCTGTAGCAGGTGATAGGCCATGCGGCTAGCCGATTTGGGGCCGACGCCGGGTAATACTTTGAGGGCCTGGATCAGTTGCTGGAGCGAGGAGGGAACGGTCATGGCGGAGAGCATAGCGTGAAAAGGGGCGCGATGATCGCGCCCCGATGGATTGTGTCCGGATCGTCGTCGATCAGAACGGCATCTTGAAGCCCGGGGGCAGCGGCAGGCCGGCGGTCATGCCGGACATGCGCTCCTGGCTGGTTGCTTCGGCCTTGCGCTGTGCGTCGTTGAACGCGGCGGCGATCAGGTCTTCGAGCATGTCCTTGTCGTCGGACAGCAGCGAATCGTCGATCGCGACACGTTTGACCACGTGGCTGCAGGTCATGACGATCTTGACCATGCCGGCGCCGGCCTGGCCTTCGACTTCGACGTTGGCGAGTTCTTCCTGCGCTTTCTGCATTTTTTCCTGCATTTTTTGCGCTTGTTGCATCAGTTGGCCAATGCCACCCTTGTTGAACATGATGTGCTCCTGAGTGTGAAGATCGACGGCTGGCGCCGTCAGAGTGGTTTGATCGAATCGGGCAGGACGGTGGCGTCGAAATCGCGCACCAGCGTCTGCACAAAGGGGTCGTTCTGGATCTCGGCCTCGGCCTCGCCCTGACGTTGTTCCTTTTCGCGCAGCAGTTGCGCCGCCGGGGTATCACCGCTGGCTTCGCCCAGCGTCACGACCAGCTGGATCGGCCGATCGAAGTGCAGTGACAGCGCTTCGCGCAGCTTCTCCTGGAAGTCACGGGTTGCGACTGCGCGGTGGGCATCGGCGACCAGCAGCTCGAAGCGGTCGCCATTCCAGTTAAGCAGCTCGGCATTCTGCGCCAGCATGCCGGCAGCACCGAGCTTGAGCTGGACGACCAGCGCACGCCAGTCACCGTCGAATGGTGCCACTGCGCTGGACGGCGCAGCTGCGCGGGCCGCAGGCGGCGGCACCTGCGGTGCGGCGAATTCCTCCTGCTCCGGGAACGGTGCGCGTGGCGCGGGTTCACCGGCCGGTGCGGCCTCCTCCCAGGGGGGAACATCCTGTATCGCTAAGGTAGCCGGCGGTGGGGCGACACTTTTGGCCGCAGGTGCAGGTGCAGGTGCAGGTGCAGGTGCAGGTGCAGGTGCAGGTGCAGGTGCAGCTTGCGCCACGGCAGGCGTTGGCGCGGCTGTCGTGACCGGGGCTGTGACCGGTGCGGCCACGCGTGCCGGTGTGGCGCGTTCGGGCAGCTGCGCCAGCGCGCCTGCGTCGCTCGGCGCGAAGGCCAGCATCCGCAGCAGCGTCATCGTGAAGCCGGCGTATTCGTCCGGCGCCAGCGGCAGGTCGCGGCGGCCGTGCAAGACGATCTGGTAGTAGAGCTGGGCGTCCTCGGGCGACATTGCCGCCGCCAGTGCGACGATGGCCTCGCGCGCCGGCAGGTCGTCGGCCAACGCACCGGGGACCATTTGCGCGACGGCGATTTGCTGCAGCAGGTGCGCCAGTTCGCCGAGCGCGGCTTCGAACGACAGCCCGCGGCCGGCGATGCTGTCGGCGGTCGCGAGCAGTTGCGCGCCATCCCGGGTCTGCAGCGCGTTCAGCAGCTCGAACAGATAGCCCTGATCGACGGCGCCGAGCATCGCGCGGACGCCCACTTCCTCGACCTTGCCGGCGCCGTAGGCAATCGCTTGATCGAGCAAGGACAGCGCATCGCGCATCGAGCCGTTGGCGGCGTGACCGAGAATCGGCAGCGCGCCGGCCTCGAAGGGAATCTGCTCGGCGTCGAGCACCTTGTGCAGATGGCCAGAGACCTGTTGCGGCGTCATTTGCCGCAGCGAGAACTGCAAACAGCGGCTCAATACGGTGATCGGCACCTTCTGCGGATCGGTCGTCGCGAGGATGAATTTGACGTGACCTGGCGGTTCTTCCAGCGTTTTCAGCATCGCGTTGAACGCGCTCTTCGAGAGCATGTGCACTTCGTCGATGATGTACACTTTGAACCGCCCGGCGGTCGGCGCGTACTGTGCGTTGTCGAGCACTTCACGGATGTTGTCGATGCCGGTGTTCGACGCCGCGTCGATCTCCAGCAGGTCGACAAAACGCCCTGCGTCGATCTGCGTGCACGCGCCACACACGCCGCACGGTTCGGCGGTGATGCCGGTCTCGCAATTGAGCGCCTTGGCCATGATCCGCGCGATGGTTGTCTTGCCGACGCCACGCGTACCGGTGAGCAGATAGGCGTGATGCAGGCGCTCGTTCGCGAAGGCGTTCGCGAGTGCCTTGATCACATGCTCCTGGCCCACGAGCTGGGCGAAGGTCTTGGGGCGCCACTTGCGGGCGAGAACTTGATAAGCCATGCCCGGATTCTAACAGATGCCTAACGCAGACAATCAGCCCGCAGACAATCAACACCTCCCCGATTTCCCCATCGACGATCCGCCACCCGAGCCGCCGTTCGAGCCGGCGCTGGAAGAATGCTGCGGCAGCGGTTGCGAGCCCTGTATTTTCGATACCTATGCCGAAGCCCTGCATGCCTATCGCCGCGAGCGTGCGGCGTGGTTGCAACGTCATCCCGAGTTCAAGGATTTGCCGAGTCGATGAAACGTCTTCTGTTGTCGTTGTTGTTGTGCAGCGGTGCCGCGCAGGCGGCGCTGCCGGCCGAGGTTGAGTCGGCGCTGGTCAAGGCCGGTGTGCCGGTGTCGGCGCTGGGGGCGGCGATTCTGCCGGTCGACGGTGGTCCGGCGGTGCTGCTGGAGAACGCCAGCCGGCCGATGAACCCGGCGTCGACGATGAAGCTGGTCACGACCTGGTCGGCGCTGAATCTGCTCGGCCCGGCCTATAGCTGGAAAACGCAGCTGCTGGCGGATGCGCCGGCGGTGAACGGCGTGCTGAACGGACCACTGTATCTCAAGGGCAGTGGCGATCCCAAGCTGACGTTCGAGCGGATGTGGTTGCTGGTGCGCGAGCTGCGCGCTGCCGGCGTCACCGATCTGCGCGGCGATCTGGTGCTCGACCGTAGCGTATTCAGCCTGCCGGCAACGACGTCGCCGTTCGACGACGACAGTGACGAAAGTGGCCAGCCGTATCTGGTGACGCCCGATGCGCTGGTCAGCAACTTCGGCAGCGTGCGGCTGATGTTGCGCAGCGATGGGGCAACGGTGCGTGCGACGCTGGAACCGGCGCTCGACAAGGTCCGGCTCGACAGTACGCTGAAGCTGGCGGCGGGTGGCAACTGTGCGGCGTGGAAGGACGGTGTCCAGCTCAAGATCAACGATGGCGGGCCGCAGGCGAGCGTCAGCGTGAGCGGGCGCTTCCCGGTCGATTGTGCTGGCGACCGTTATTTTTCGGTGCTTGACGCCAAGTCGTACACGGCCAGCCTGTTCCGTTCGCTGTGGCAGGAGCAGGGCGGACGCTTCTCCGGCCAGGTGCGTGATGGTGTGGCACCCGCACAGGCCAAGGTGCTGGCGACCAGCGTGTCGCCGCCGTTGACCGAAATGGTTCGCGACATCAATAAATTCAGCAACAACCTGATGGCGCGACAGCTGTTCCTTACGCTGGGGGCCACATCGCCCGACGACGCCCGTGATACTCAGTCTGCCGCCGATGCGCGCGTGCATGCTTGGCTGCAGCAGCAGGGGCTGAATATGGCCGAGCTGCATCTGGAAAACGGCGCCGGTCTGTCGCGGGTCGAGCGGATCAGCGCCGAACACCTCGGCCAGATGCTGGTGTCGGCCTACCGCAGCCCGCTGGCCTCGGAGTTCATCTCGTCGCTGCCCATCGTCGGCATCGACGGCACGATGCGCAAACGGCTGAAGGACGAAGCCGGTGCGGCGCACATCAAGACCGGTACGCTGAAGAATGTACGCGCAGTCGCCGGTTATGTGCGCGACCAACAGGGGCGGGACTGGGTCGTCGTCGCGCTGCTGAACCACCCGAAGGCGCCCGGCGCCATGCCGGTGCTTGACGCCTTGCTGCGCTGGGTGACGACACGCTCGTCGGCCGAGCTCGCTGCTTTGCGCGGCTGACGTAAAGGGGACGTCGCAACCCTCGCTGGGTTGTTCGCGGTGCATCGCAAGACGCAGTCGGTGCTGATCCGGCCGTTGCGATCCAATCGCCGCTCGGTGCTGCCGTCGCCAATGTGGAGTGGCGCCCTGAATGACCTGCACCAATGAAAAAGCCCCTGAATGAATCAGGGGCTTTTTTGCTGTTTTGGCGGAAGCGCAGAGATTCGAACTCTGGGGGGACTCACATCCCCGACGGTTTTCAAGACCGCTGCCTTAAACCACTCAGCCACGCTTCCAGCAAGCCGGCGATTCTACCAGAGCTGCCGGCGTCTGACAGCCCTCAGGCCGCCAGCTTTTCCAGCACGGCGAAACGGATGATGGCGTTGTGCGGCGTCTGCTCGATCGCGTCGCCGAGCCGGATGCGGTAACGCTTGTGCTGGGCGCCGAGGCGGAACTCGCGGTGGTCGGCGTAGAAACCTTGCGGCAGCACCAGAAAGCGTCCCTGGTTCATGGCCGGATTTTCGGCAGCGTACAGGCCGGTAAAGCTGCGCTCGCCCAGCAGCGGCGTCAGCTCGACCGCGACCGGATTGCTGGCCAGCGTCTCGATGCCGAGATCGACCGCGCCGTCCGGTTTGCGCACGATGCGGCGGACGATGCCGAGGCAGAAGGGGCGCTGTGTCAGCCCCTGTATGCCGAGCAGTTCGCCGACCTGCAATTTGTCGTCGCTGACGCTGCGGCAGCGGATGCCGAGTCCGCTGACGCTTTCGTCGAGCAGCTCCCATTGCCGCGCCTTGCCGGCCGCCGGACTGCGCAGCGCCTGTGCTGCTTCCTCAAGACCGCGCCAGACGGTGATCGCCTGGCGGGCGGCGTGGCGTTCGTGCTTGCGGATCGGCGCCGGCGCATCGCGAGACCATCGCTCGGCCAGCGTATCGAGCAGTTCGATATTGGCCGGCAGGGCGGTTTCGTCGGGGAGGCCATGCGTTGCGGGTGTGCCGCCGCCAAGCAGCGCATCGCGCAGATGGTGCATCTGCTGCGTCAGCGTGTCGGTCTGCCAGTAGCGCCAGTTTTCACCGACCATGTCGCGGCGCAGCCGTTTGGGCGGCGTTGAGCCGGCAAGGTTGACCGCGTACAGTTGCTGGGTCGGATGGATCTGGGTTTCCAGATTGATCTGGCTGCTCCAGCGCTTCAGCCACTGCGCGGTCAGTTCGATCTGCTCGGGCTGCAGTTTCTCCGGGGCGGCCAGCGTCAACATCAGCGCCTGCACGTATTCACGCTCGGCGCTGCTGATTTCCTCGTCCGGATAGGGCTGCAGCGGCGCGCGCGCACTGCCCAGCGTTTCGGCGTACTGGTACAGCCGGTGTATCAGGCGCCAGCTGCGCGCATCGCTCTCCATGTAGCGCAGTGCCGCCCATTTGTTTTGCTGGACGGCATAGTTCAGGCCCCGGAGTGCGTACAGCGGCAGGTCGCGATGCTCGAGGTGCTTGGTTTGCTGTGCCTGCTTCAGGCAGAGCCGGTAGGCGTCGGCCATCTCGTGCCAGAACGCCAGCAAGGTCGGCAGCACCTGATGCGGCGCAGCCGTTTCGTCGATCAGCTGGCCGCGGTAAATGGCGACCAGATGGGCTTGCAGCGCACGGGCTTTTTCATCGAGGTAGGGCACCGTTTTCAGGCGCTCTTTCAGGCTGATGGCGGCGTTGCCGTTCAGCTGGCGCAGCGCTTGTACGATCTCGATCTGCGCCTGCAGGATGTCGCTCTCTGGCAGCTCCTGCATCAGGACGGTTGCCGACTTGTAGTCGTAGACGCCTTCGCGTTCGCGGCGGCCCAGCAGCGCACCGATCAACGCTTTGAAGTCGAACATAATCTGCTCCGTGTCATTGCTCCGACCAGCCACGTCGGTGCGTCAGTATGATTGTAAGACTAAGGTTCGGAAACCCTGTTTTTCAATGGTTGCTTACAAAATCTCGCCAGTCTGTCGCAGGCCTGTTCCAGCCGCGCAACCGGCTGGCTGTAGGCAAAGCGCAGCATGGTCGGCGCCAGGCCGAAATCGAGCCCCGGCGTGACGGCGACAGCTTCATCGGCGAGCAGCCGCGCAGCGAAGGCGGCTGCGTCGTCGGTGAAGCGTGCGGCGTCGACTCACAGATAGAAGGCACCCTCGGCCGGTGTGGCCAGCGCGAAGCCGATGGCGGCCAGCCGCTCGGTGAGATAGCGACGGCGAACATCCAGTTCCTGACGTCTTGCTTCCAGAGTGAGCTGAGTTGCCGGGGAGAATGCCGCCAGTGCCGCATGCTGCGCCGGCGTCGGCGGCGCGAGGAACAGGTTTTGCGCCAGTTTCTCCAGATCGGCGACCGCCCGCTCGGGCGCGACCAGCCAGCCCAGCCGCCAGCCCGTCATCTGGAAGAACTTCGAGAAACTGTTGACGATGAACACGTCGTCGGCGACCGAGAGTGCGGTTTCGTGCGGTCGGCCGTAGACGAGGCCCTGATAGATTTCGTCGACGATCAGCGTGCCGCCGCGTTCGCGGCAGGCGGCCGCCAGCTCGGCGATTTCAAACGGTTCGAGCACGCTGCCGGTCGGGTTGGCCGGGCTGGCGACCAGCGCGGCGACGGTGCGTTCGGTCCAGTGTGCTGCGATGTCGGTGGCGCGCAACTGGTAGCGCGTTGCCGGGCCGACCGGCACATTGACCGCCTTGCCCTCGAACAGTCGCACCAGATGGCGGTTGCACGGATAGCCGGGGTCGGTGAGCAAGACCTCGTCGTCGCGGCCGACCAGTAGCGCCAGAATCAGCTGCAGGGCGCCCGAGGCGCCGGGCGTAACGATGATCCGGCGCGGGTCGACCCGGACGCCGAAACGCTCGTCGTAAAAGCCGGCGATGGCCGCGCGCAGCTGCGGCAGGCCACAGGCGCCGGTGTAGAAAGTCTGGTGCTGGCTCAGCGCTGCGATGCCGGCGTCGACGATCGTTTGCGGCGTCGGAAAATCGGGTTCGCCGACCTCAAGATGGATCACGTCGCGGCCCGTGGCTTCGAGCGCCTGGGCGTCGGCCAGGATGCGCATGACGTGAAAAGGAGCGATGTCGGCGAGGCGGGAAGCTGGGGTCATCTGTGCTAAAATCCGGCGAATTTCGCAAAACGATCAAGCACCTACCGGTGCTGGACATCGGGCTGCAGGCAAGGATTTTAAATCGCTTCGGCCGCTTCCGGCGCGCCACGACGGATATTTATACCCATGATCAGTACCGCAAACATCACCATGCAGTTCGGCGCCAAGCCGCTGTTCGAAAAAGTCAGCGTCAAATTCGGCGACGGCAACCGCTATGGCCTGATCGGCGCCAACGGCTGTGGCAAATCGACCTTCATGAAAATCCTCGGTGGCGACCTCGAGCCGAGCGGTGGCAATGTCTCGCTCGAGCCGGGCGTACGGTTGGGCAAGTTGAAGCAGGATCAGTTCGGCTACGAAGAGCAGCGCGTGATCGACGTGGTGATGCAGGGCCATGCCGAGCTGTGGGCGGCGATTCACGAGCGCGATGCGATCTACGCCAATCTCGAGGCGACCGAAGAAGATTACATGCACGCGGCCGAACTCGAAGGCAAGGTCGCCGAATACGACGGCTACACCGCCGAAGCGCGCGCCGGGGCCTTGCTGCTGGGCGCAGGCATCCCGATCGAGCTGCACACCGGGCCGATGAGCGAAGTCGCCCCGGGCTGGAAGCTGCGCGTGCTGCTGGCGCAGGCGCTGTTCAGCAACCCGGACGTGCTGCTTTTGGACGAGCCGACCAACAACCTCGACATCAACACGATCCGCTGGCTGGAAAACACGCTGAACCAGCGCGATTCGACCATGCTGATCATCTCGCACGATCGCCACTTCCTGAATCAGGTCTGCACCCACGTGGCCGACGTCGATTACGGCGAAATCCGCATTTACCCGGGCAATTACGACGATTACATGCTGGCGAGCACGCAGGCGCGTGAACGGCTGCTGACCGACAACGCCAAGGCCAAGGACAAGGTCATCGAGCTGCAGGCCTTTGCCCAGCGCTTTGCCGCCAACAAGTCCAAGAGCCGTCAGGCGACGTCGCGCCTGAAGCTGGCCGACAAGATCAAGGAAAACATGGTCGAGGTGAAGCCGTCGTCGCGGCAGAACCCGTACATCCGCTTCGAGATCGACGACAAGCAGAAGCTGCATCGCCAGGCCTTCGAGGCGAGCAATCTGTCCAAGTCCTTCGACAAGCCGTTGATCCAGAGCCTGTCGCTGATTTTCGAAGCCGGCCAGAAGCTGGCGGTGATCGGCGGCAACGGCGTCGGCAAATCGACGCTGATGAAGCTGCTGGTCGATGTGCTCAAGCCTGACGCCGGCACGCTCAAGTGGGCCGAGAAGGCGACCATCGGTTACTTCGCACAGGATCACGAGGAAGACTTCGAGCAAGACCTCACCGTGTTCGACTGGCTCAAGCAATGGGGCCAGCCGGGTGACGACGACCAGGTGATCCGCGGCATCCTCGGCAAACTGCTGTTCGGTGGCGACGACGTGAAGAAGTCGGTCAAGGTGCTGTCGGGCGGCGAGAAGGGCCGGATGCTCTACGGCAAGCTGCTGCTCGAGAAGACCAATGTGCTGGTGATGGACGAGCCGACCAACCATATGGACATGGAGTCGATCGAATCGCTGAACCTGGCGCTCGATCTGTACAAGGGCACGCTGATCTTCGTCTCGCACGACCGCACCTTCGTGTCGTCGCTGGCGACGCAGATTCTCGAACTCAACGGCGACGGTACGTTCACGCATTACCTCGGCGGTTACGAGGAGTACCTGGAAAGCCGCGGCCTCGAGTAAACCCGCTTCATTCGGCGGCTGCGCCTGCGCATTTCGTGCCCGTTCGATGCGTGAAAGCCTCATGGACCTTGTGTCCGTTCCGGTTTCTGCGCGTCGAGCGAACATGACCTGCTTTGGCTTTTTCGCCGACTGAGTCCGTTTGCCGAGAATGTTCAAAGGCCACCCTAGGTGGCCTTGCTCATTGATGCGCCCCACTTTTTTGGGCTAAATGTCCGGATGCAACGAGAACGCCAGCTGCAATTGCCCGTCTACCGCGCGCCGCGCTGGCTGCCGGGCGGGCATGCCCAAACGATCTATCCAGCCACGCTGCTATGGCAGCGCACTCCGGCATACCGCCGCGAGACCTGGGTCACGCCCGACCTCGACAGCATTGCGGTCGACTGGGTCGATGGCCGCGCCGGCACGCCGATTCTGGTGCTGTTCCACGGCCTCGAAGGCGGCTCGCGCAGCCACTATGCGCTGTCGCTGTTCCAGCACTTCTATCCCAAGGGCTGGCGCTGTGTCGTGCCGCATTTCCGTTCCTGCGGCAATGTCACCAACCGCTTGCCGCGTGCCTATCATGCCGGCGATGCCAACGAAATCGACTGGATACTGCGACGGATCCGCAATCGCCATCCCGATGCACCGGTGTACGCGGTCGGCATTTCGCTCGGCGGCAACGCGCTGCTGAAGTGGCTGGGCGAGCAGGGCGAGGCGGCCGGCGAGGTGCTCGCCTCGGCCGCCGCGGTGTGCGCGCCGCTCGATCTGACGATTTGCGGCGCCGCGCTCGATACCGGCGTCAACCGGCGGATCTATACGCGCAACTTCCTGCGCACGCTCAAGCGCAAGATGCTGGCCAAGCTGCAGATCACCGAGAACCCGTTTGTCGATCTGGACAAGGTGAGGGCGGCGGTAACCTTGCGTGAATTCGACGATCTGGTGACCGCGCCGCTGCACGGCTATCACGGCGTCGACGATTACTGGATCCGTGCCAGCAGCAGGCCCGGCCTTACCAACGTCAGCGTGCCGACGCTGGTGATCAATGCACGCAACGATCCCTTCGTGCCGCTTTCGGCGCTGCCCGGCGAGGACGATGTCTCGGACTGGGTGACCTTGCTGCAGCCGGACGAAGGCGGACATGTCGGCTTCCTGTCCGGCCCGCCTCCGGGAAAGCTCGACTGGCTGCCGAACACGCTGATGCGTTATTTTCAGTTTTACGCGCCCGACGCGCGCTAGCGCGATACCGCTACGGCGCGGCCGCATTGCCGGCACGACCGACGGCCCCCCTTCAAGGAGTACGCCATGGCGTCCATCCCCGCACAAATCTTCAAGGCCTATGACGTCCGCGCACGCGTCGATCTGCTGACGCCGGAGGCCGCGTATCTGGTCGGCCGGGCGCTCGGTGCCGAGGCCCGGGCGCAGCAGCAGCCCAAGCTGGCCATCGGCCGCGATGGCCGCTTGTCGAGCCCGGCACTGGCCGATGCCCTGATCCGCGGCTTGCTGGAGAGCGGCATCGACGTCCTCGACCTTGGCCTGGTCGCGACGCCGATGATGTATTTCGCCGCCATTCGCCACGCCAACGGCTGCGGTGCCGTTGTCACCGGCAGCCACAATCCGCCCGATTACAACGGCATCAAGGTGATGCTGGCCGGCGTGACCGTCGGCGGCACAACGCTCAAGGGTCTTTACGAGCGCATTGTCCGCGATGATTTCGTCGACGGAAAAGGCGCGGTGGCGCCGCTCGACATCGACGCCGAGTACCGGGCGGCGATCGTCGCCAGCCAACCGCTGGCCCGGCCGCTCAAGGTTGTCGTCGATTGCGGCAACGGCGCGCTGGGTGCGTTTGCACCGGCGCTGTATCGCGCGCTTGGCTGCGCGGTGACCGAACTCTACTGCGACGTCGACGGCCGCTTTCCCAACCATCACCCGGATCCGCAAGTCGAGAGCAATGTCGCCGAGTTGAAGCGCGTGGTTGTCGCGCAGGGCGCCGACGTCGGCCTGGCGTTCGATGGCGACGGCGACCGCGTCGGTGCGGTGACGCCGGATGGCCGTTTCATTCCCGGGGACAAGCTGCTGATGCTGTTTGCCGCTGCCGAGCTGGCGCGGCAGCCGGGCGGCCACGTGCTCTACGACGTCAAATCGACCGGCGTACTGTCGCGCTGGATCGCGGCGCACGGTGGTAGCAGCGAGATCATTGCCACCGGCCATACCCACATGAAGCAGCGCATGAAGGAGACCGGTGCGCTGCTTGCCGGCGAGTTGTCGGGTCACTTCGCCTTCGGCTGCTGGGGCTTTGACGACGGACTGTATGCCAGCGTGAAGCTGCTGCAGATGATTGCCGGCGGCCAGGATCTGAACGCGGCGTATTCGGCGCTGCCGACCCGGCTGTCGACGCCGGAGCTGCAACTGCCGGTGGATGGTGATGGTCACGGCATCGTCGACCGCGTCGCCGCGGTGGCGATTTTTCCGACCGCGACCGAGGTGCTGCGGGTCGACGGGCTGCGCATCGAATACGCCGACGGCTTCGGGCTGATCCGCGCATCGAACACCACGCCGGTGCTGACGCTGCGGATCGAGGCCGATCATCGCGATGCGATCCTGCGCATCCGCGACGAGCTGGCCACGGCGTTGTCGCCGTTGCCGTTCCCGACGTTCACAGTCTGAGCACAGGCCCGGGTCCGGGCTTGGCTGGCGTTGCGCCAGCCGGCGTCGGTACACTGCGGCCGGGGACCTTGTCCCGTTTACTTTCACTCTTGCCAGCAGGTTTTCCGCATGACTCATCCCTTGCCGCCCCATGAACTGATCGCCGCCAACGTTGCCGCAGCCCTGGCCGAAGACATCGGCGAGCGTGACTGGACCGCCGAGCTGATTGGCGCCGACGCGCAAGGCCGGGCGACGGTGCTGGCGCGCGAGGATGCCGTTGTCTGCGGCATCGCCTGGTTCGACGAGGTGTTCCGCCAGCTTGATCCCGGTGTGCGGGTGAACTGGCGCGTTGCCGAGGGCGACCGCGTCGACGCCGACACGCTGCTGTGCGAGCTGCTTGGCCCGGCGCGCAGCCTGCTGACCGGCGAGCGTTCGGCGCTGAATTTCCTCCAGCTGCTGTCGGCCGTCGCTACCGAGACGCGCCGCTACGCCGACGTCGTCGACGGCACGCGTGCCAGGGTGCTCGATACCCGCAAGACGCTGCCGGGGTTGCGCCGGGCGCAGAAATACGCGGTGCTCGTCGGCGGTGGCGCCAACCAGCGCATCGGCCTGTACGACGGCATCCTGATCAAGGAAAACCACATCATGGCGGCCGGCGGTATTGCCGAGGCGCTGGCGGCGGCGCAGGCGCTGGCGCCGGCTGGCGTGACAATCCAGATCGAGGTCGAGAGCCTGCTGGAACTCGACGCGGCGCTGGCCGCCGGCGCGACCAGCGTGCTGCTCGACAATTTCACGCTGCCGCAACTGGCCGATGCGGTGGCGCTCAACGCCGGTCGGGCACTGCTCGAGGCATCGGGCGGCGTCGATATCGAGACGCTGCGCGCGATCGCCGAAACCGGCGTCGACCGGATCTCGGTCGGCAAGCTGACCAAGGACGTTCGCGCGGTGGATCTGTCAATGCGTTTCGTGCTCTGACCTCGCCGCCATGAACCGCTACGCGCTGTGTTTGATTGCTGCGATGCTGATGGTCGGCAGCAATGTCGGCATCGGCAAGGCCATCGTCGCGACGATGCCGGTGATGTTGTTCGCCTTGCTGCGCTTCGTCGTCGGCGTCACGGTGCTGGTGCCGGTGTACCGGCCGTCACTCGTCCGTCGGGTCAGCCGGGCCGAATGGCGCAACCTCTTTCTGCAAGCGCTGTTCGGCACCTTTCTGTTCACGCTGCTGATGCTCTACGGCGTCCGCCATACCAGCGCGCTGGCCGCCGGGGTGATCACCAGTACGATTCCGGCAGTGGTGATCCTGCTGGCGTGGCTGCTGCTGGGCGAGCGGCCGAACCGGCGCGCCATGCTGGCCGTGGCGCTGGCAATGGGCGGGGTGCTGATCGTCAACCTTGCGCGTGGCGACGGCGACGGCGGCAGCCTGTTCGGCAATCTGCTGGTGTTCGGTGCGGTGGTGTGCGAGTCGCTGTACGTGATCCTGTCGCGGCGGCTGACGCAGACGCTGCCGGCGATCGAGATCTGCGCCTACACCCACGGCATCGGCTTGCTGCTGATGCTGCCGCTCGGCGTATTCGCCGCGCGTTCCTTCGACTTTAGCGCGGTTGCGCTCGACACCTGGGCGCTGGTGATCTGGTACGGGCTGGCTGCGAGCGTGTTTTCGTTCTGGTTGTGGATGAAGGGCATCCGTCATGTCCCGGGCCAGCTGGCCGGGGTGTTCACCGCGGTGTTGCCGGTCGCCGCCGCGGGTTACGGCATCATCGTGCTCGGCGAGCAGCCGACGCTGGCGCACGGCATCGCGCTGCTGTGCGTGCTGGCGGGGATCGCGATTGCCAGTCTGCAGGCGTCCGCCGCGCCCATCCTGCCCAAACGCGACGCATAGTCAGACGGCCATTTCGTCGGCGACAAGACGGGGGAATTCGCTGGCCGGCACCGGTCGACCGAGCAGGAAGCCTTGCAGCGAGTCGCAGCCGAGCCGAGTCAGGAAGGCCCGCTGCGCCGGGGTTTCGACGCCTTCGGCGACGATATTCAGGTTCAGCGTCTGACCCAGGGCGACGATGGCCGAAACGATGGCGGCGTCGTCGCTGTCGTGCGCCAGCTCGTTGACGAAGCCACGGTCGATTTTCAATTCATTGGCCGGCAAGCGCTTCAGGTAGAGCAGGCTCGAATAACCGGTGCCGAAATCGTCGATCGAGATGTTCACGCCGGCGGCCGCCAGCTGCTGGAGGATGACAAGGCTGGCCTCGGCGTCGCGCATTGCCGTGGTTTCGGTGATCTCCAGTGTCAGCCGAGACGGCGCCAGCGCGTGCCGCAGCAGTGTCGCTTCGACCGTGGCCGGCAGGCTGGCGTGGGCGAACTGCAGCGCCGACAGATTGACCGCGATCGACCAGTCGGCGTGCCCCTGATCGTGCCATTCGCGCATCTGCCGGCAGGCTTCATCGAGCACCCAGTCACCGATCTGCAGCACGAGGCCGGAGCGCTCGGCGTGGGCGAGGAAGGCATCCGGGCTGATCATTCCGTGCCGGGGGTGGTGCCAGCGCAGCAACGCCTCGGCGCCGGTCACGCGGCCGCTGATCGCGTCGAACTTGGGCTGATAGTGCAGCGCGAGCTCGTTGCGCCCCAGCGCCAGCCGCAGATCGTGCATCAGCTGCAGCTGGCTCTGGGCGTTGGCGTTCATCGACGCCTCGAAAAAGCAGTAGCCGTTTCGGCCCGAATCCTTGGCGTGATACATCGCCGCGTCGGCGTTAGCCATCAGCTCGCGCTGGTCGCGGCCATCGTCGGGATAGAGCGCGATGCCGACGCTGGCCGACACGCTCAGCAGATGACGCTGGACATTGAAGGGCTGGTCGATGGCGTCGACCAGCGCTTCGGCCACGGTGGCTGCGCCCTCGGGGCCGGCGAGTTCGAGCATCAGCACGAATTCGTCGCCACCGAGCCGGGCGATCGTGTCCTGCGCACGCACACAGCGGCGGATGCGGTCGGCGACGTCGATCAGCAGGCCGTCGCCGATGTGGTGACCGTAGGCGTCGTTGACGGCCTTGAAGCCGTCGAGATCCATGAACATCAGCGCAAAGCGGCTCCGGTCGCGCTCTGCCTTCTGGATGGCCTGGGTCAGCCGGTCTTCGAGCAGCAGGCGGTTCGGCAGCTTGGTCAGATTGTCGTGCAGCGCCAGATGCATCAGTTCGTGGTTGGCCTCGGCGAGCGATTCGGCCAGTACCGCAGTGTGCGCGGCCATGCGGTTGTCGAGCACCGAAACGATCAGCGCGATCGCCAGCACCGCCAGCGTGACGACGATGACGAGCAGGGCCAGCCAGTCGGTGGCGATGCCGCTGTTGGCTGCGCTGCAGAAACTGCCGAGCGGAAACTGCGACGCGGCCATGCCGGTGTAATGCATGCCGACGATGGCGCCGCCCATGACGACGGCGGCGGCGCAACGGGCCAGCGTGACGTGCGGCGAGCCCGAGCGCAGCCGGAACGCAATCCACAATGCCGCGCCCGAGGCGCCGACGGCGATGAGAATCGACAGCGCGAACAGCGCCGGGTCATAGCGGATGCCGGGCAGCATGCGCATTGCCGCCATGCCGGTGTAATGCATGGCGGCGATGCCACTGCCCATCAGCAGCGCGCCCAGCAGCAGTCTTGTCAGGGGCAAGGTCGGCTGGCAAACCAGCCAGAGTGCAAAGACCGACGCGCCGACCGCCGCCAGCAGCGAGCCCAGCGTGATCAGCGGATCGTAACCGAGCGGAATCGGCAGGCTGAAGGCGAGCATGCCGATGAAATGCATCGACCAGATGCCCAAGCCCATGGCGAACGCACCGCCGGCCAGCCACCAACGCTTGGCATTGCCGGTCGCCGCCGCCACGCGGCCAGCCATGTCCAGCGCGGTGTACGAGGCGAGGATGGCAACCAGGAAGGAGCAAAGAACGAGAACCTGATTGTAACTATTGCTTAACACCGGCACGGCCTTATCTGCAGTAAACAGCGTGTGTAAGAACTTTCCTTACAAAATAAGCCGACATTATGCACGTATCGTACGAAGTGGACGAGGCCGGTGCCGTAAACTCATACCTTGGGTATTTCCCTAGGATTGCCTTTTGCCGGCTGCCGACTGCTTATCGGGCCAGCCGGAACCAGGCAAGCTGGCCGTCAAGCGCGTTGGCGGTGTCGGTCAGTCCACGTAATTCGTCGCGCATCGTTTCGCTCAGGCCACGGCTGTCGCGGGCGCTGTCACCGATGTGTTCGAGCCGCTCGCGGATCGCGCCGCTGGCACGGCCCTGTTCGTCGACGGCGTCGTTGATCTCGCTCATCATCGTGCCGACCTGTGCCGCGGCGGCGCTGATGTTGGCCAGCGACGCGTTCACCGTCGCGCCGTTGTCATGGCATTCGCCGATTCGTTCTGCGGCCGCCTGCATCGCCGCCAGCGTATCGCGGGTGCGCGAACGGGTGGCGTTGATGATTTCGCGGATCCGCTGGGTCGAATCGGTCGTCGACACCGACAGTTTGCGTACTTCGTCAGCCACTACGGCGAAGCCGCGTCCGGCCTCGCCGGCGCGGGCGGCTTCGATCGCCGCGTTCAGCGCCAGCAGATTGGTTTGCCCGGCGATCGTGTCGATGCTTTCGGCGACGACGACGATCTGCGTGATGGCCTCGGCCAGCGATTGCATCGCATGCTCGGCGTGGCCGAAGTCCTCGGTCAGTTGATCGAGCCGGCCCAGTGAGGCGTCGCCGGCCGCGCGCGCGGCGGCAATGGCCGCCTGGGTTTGCTGTGCCGCACCGGCCGCCTGCTCGGCGCGCTGGCCGACATGCTGAACGGCGGCTTCGAGGCTGGCACTGCTGCCGGCGATATCCTGCAGGTGACGCGTTTGCTGGTCGGCATCGGCGTGGACGTCTCCGGCGAGGCGGGCGACGTCGCCGGCATCGTCCCGCGTCGTCTGCGCCGCTGCTTGCGCCTGTCGCAGCGTGCTGGCAAGCCGGTCGACGAAGTGGTTGAGCTGGCGGCCGAGCTGGCCGATCTCGTCGTCGTTCTCGTGCATGCGCTGACTCAGCTCGCCGGTGGCGAGACGGGATACGCCATCGGCCATGGCGGCCAGCCGCCGCGCCAGCTTGCGGGCAAAAAAGCGCTGACTGGCGACGATGGCCAGCGCCGTCAAACCCAGTGGAATCAGCGTCAGCGCCAGCAGGCGCGCGGCGCGGAGATCGATCGCCGCGGTGACGGCCGTGGCCTGATCGCGATTGCGTTGCGAGGCGTTGTCGAGCTCGGTCAGCGTTGGCTCAAGTTCGCTGTGGTAGATCGATTCCGGAATGCCGATGGCGTCCTGCGGGCTGGTGGCCGAGATCGCCACGGCGCTGCGGTACTGCTTCAGATAGTTGTGCCAGCGGCCGGCGAGCAAGGCGTCGAGCCGGCTGCTGCGTTCGGCGTCGAGCAGCGGTCGCAGCGTGGCGGCTGCCGTTGCCACGGTCTGCTCGGTCGAGGCAATGCGCGCTTCGGCGTCGGCGGCGAGCGGATCGAGCCGCGATAGCGTCAGCATGCTGCTTTTCATCTCGGCAATGGCGCCAAGCGCGGTCTGGTTATCGCGAAACTGGCCGTACTCCTGGTACAGGCGATGGTTCTGCCAGCAGATCCATCCGGCGAGCAGGCCCAGCGTGCAGACGGTGACGATGCTGACCAGCTTGAGCTGGGTGGCAATACGCATGGGGGCGTTCCGATTCTTTTTGTAAGCCCGCGATCGTATTCATCAATTATGAAATTCTAATTAACAGGGCACGCTTTGACCCATGTTGTGGATTGGCCGGCCCTGGCAAGGGGCCGGCGTTGGTTTGGTGCGTCCTGCCTGCAAATTTATGTCAGTTATTTGTAAAAATTTCCATGCCGGGCCGCGACGGCGTGGTGCGCCGTGGCTCGGGGTGGCGGTGTCTCAGGCGTGGCGCTTGTTGCCACGCCAGAACACGGTCAGCAGCGGCCAGCGGCCAAAGTCGAAGCGGGCCGGCTGGGGCTGGGGCGGCTGATAGACCAGCTGTGCGCCGACGTCGTCGGTCCTTAGGGTCAGGTAGCCATGGCGCTCGAACTGCCAGTTTTCGCCCTGACGCAGCGGGTGTTCGCCCGGCAGCAGCGTTTCGGCCAGCCATTGCGGCGACGCGATCATGCTGATGTTGCCGCGGACAACACGCAGTACCGCGCCGCGGCCGACGTCCAGATTGACGGTTTGCCGGGCGGCAAGACGGATCATGTGTGGGGTGGGCTGTTGCATGGTGTGGACTCCGCTGAATGGACCCAACCAGCTTACGGAGCGGGCCGGCGCGCTTCGAGGCATAGGGCGCGCCGGGTCGATGCAGAACAGAGGCAAAAAAATGACCGTGTTGCGATACAGCTGATGCGAATCTGTATCTGTTCCGCTTTGCGGCTGCGGTGAACAATGGACGCATGGACGCACTCCCGCTTTACCGCCAGTTGGCGGCGCACTATCAGCAGGCCATCGAGCGCGGCACGCTGGCGCCGGGCAGCCGCATGCCGTCGCTGCGGGCCTTGATGGACAGGCATGACGTCAGCCTGTCGACCGCGCTGCAAAGCTGCCGCTATCTGGAGCGTGACGGCTACCTCGAGGCACGGCCACGCTCCGGCTACTTCGTCCGCCTGCCCGGCAAGCCGGTGTGCCAGCCGGTCGCCGAACCGTCTACCCGGCTGGCCGATCCGGCGCGCTACGTCGGCATTCAGGAACGGGTGACCAGCATCATCGCCCAGGGCAAGCAGTTCCCGGTGCGTTTCAACCTCGCGGCCGCGAGCGGGTCGCCCGAGCTGTATCCGACCGAGGCACTCAAGCAGGCGATGATCCGGTCGCTGCGCAACGATCCGTCGGTGCTGACGTCGTCGGCACAGCCCCTGGGCAGCGCGGTACTGCGCGGCGTGCTGGCGCAGCGGGCATTGTCGGCGCGGATTGCGTTGAGCCGCGATGACATCATCGTCACCAATGGCTGCATCGAGGCGCTGAACCTCGCCTTGCGGGCCGTGGCCCAAGCCGGCGACGTGATCGCGGTCGAATCGCCGACGTATTACGGCTTGCTGCAGATCCTCGAGGCGCAAGGCATGAAGGCGCTTGAAATCCCGACCAGCGCGCAGAACGGCATTTCGGTCGAAGCGCTTGAGCTGGCGGCGCAGACCTACCGGAACATCAAGGCCGTCGTCGCCGTGCCGAACTTCCAGAATCCGCTGGGTGCCGTGATGCCCGACGACAGCAAGGCCAGGCTGGTCGCGTGGTGCGAAGCGAACGCGATCCCGCTGATCGAGGATGACACCTACAGCCTGCTCGGCAGCACCGATACGCCGCTGTCGGCGCTGAAGGCGTGGGACAGGACCGGCAACGTGATCCACTGCGCGTCGCTGCACAAGACGCTGGCGCCGGGAATGCGCCTGGGCTGGATCAGCGCGGGCCGCTGGCATGAGCGGGTCGCACAGCTCAAGCATGCGCTGAGTCGCGCTCAAGAAGTCCTGCCGCAGCTGGCGGTGGCCGATTTCATGGGCAGCGGCGCGTATGAACGGTATTTGCGGCGTTTGCGGCTGGCCCTGCGTGATCAGCGCGAGCAGATGATCGAAGCCGTCGCGACCTATTTCCCCGCCGGGACACGGCTGACGCCGCCGCAGGGCGGGCTGATCCTGTGGGCCGAACTGCCCGGCGGCGCGTCGGCCGAACGCCTGTTCGAGCGGGCGATGTGCGAGGGCATCGCCATTGCGCCGGGACCGATGTTCTCGAACTCGGACCGTTTCGATGCGTGTGTTCGCCTGTCGTGCGGCCTGCCGTACACGCGCGAACTCAATGCCGCGATGCGCACGCTCGGCCGGCTTGCCGCCGATCTCGACGGCTGAGAACCCACGTCCAGCAGGCGAGCCAAGGCCGTTTGCCCTCAACCGACGCGCAGGAACCGGAGTCGACATAGCGTCCATGAGGACGGCCCGCAGATAGCCCCTTGCGGGATTCCGGGCATCGGATGAGGGCGAAAGGCGCAGTCGCCTAATGAAACAGGCTTCTTATTCGGTCAGTACGGTCTTGGCCAGGTAGCGCGGCGTATCGATGCTGGTGCCACGATGCAGCGCAATCCGGTACGCCAGCAACTGGAAAGCCAGCGTGTACAGCAAGGGGTCGAGATCGCCGAGGGAGGCGGGCATGCGGATCACGTTCATCCGCTCGTCCGACGGCAGCGCCGCGTCGGTAAACACATAGATGCGCCCATGCCGCGCGCGGATTTCCTGCAGGTTGGCGAGCATTTTCTCGGCCAGCCGATTCCACGGCACGCAGGCGACCACCGGCAGATTGCGATCGACCACCGCGAGCGGTCCGTGCTTGAGTTCGCCACCGGCGTGGCCTTCGGCGCCCAGATAGGCAACCTCGCGGATTTTCTGCGCGCCTTCGAGCACCACCGGGTAGTTGCTGTGCCGACCGACGCAGAACAGCGTTTGCCCCTGGGCGATCGTCCGGGCCCAGTCGTCGATCAACGGTTTGAGCGCCAGCACCGCGTGTGCACGCTGCGCGAGTTGGCCAAGCCGGTGGCGTGCGTCCGCTTCGGCCTCCGGCGTGAGCCGCTGATGCAGCCGGGCCAGCCCGAGCGCAAGCTGATACAGCGTCAGCAATTGCGCCGAGAAGGTCTTGGTCGATGTGACGGCGATTTCCGGCCCGGCGTTGGTGATCAGATGCCAGCGCGCCTGATGCATCAGCGTGCTGTCGCTGACGTTGGAAATCGCCAGTGTCAGCGTGGCGCCAAGCTGGCGGGCAAACCGCAGGCTGGCGACGGTGTCGGCGGTTTCACCGGACTGCGAAATGGCGATGACCAGCGTATCGGGTTGCAACGCCACCTCGCGGTAGCGGAATTCGCTGGCCAGCTCGACCAGCGTCGGTACGCCGACCAGGGCTTCCAGCCAGTAGCGTGCCGTCAGCGCGGCATGGTGGCTGCTGCCGCTGGCCAGCAGCGTGATTGTGCGGATGCCGGCCAGCTCGCTGACATCGTCGTCGCCAAGCAGTCGTTCGAGCGCCGGAATTGCGCCGCGCAGCGACAGCGCATCGGCGAGCAGCGCCGGCTGGGCGTCGATTTCCCTTTCCATGTGGTGGCCGAAGCGGTCGAGCGCTTCGTCGCCATTCAGCGTCAGCGTGGCCGTGCGTCGCACCGGCTGGCCGCTGGTGTCGACCACTTCGACGTGTCCCGGATGGAGACTGACGACGTCGCCCTCGGACAAGCGCAATTGTTCGCGGCGGTCGGCCGGCAGCAACTGCACATTGTCGGTGCAGGCGACGCCGATGATCGACAGCGCCAGATAGAGCGCGATCCGGTTGCCGGTAAACACCAGCGGGCTGCCGCCGTCGCAGCAGGTCACGCCGAAGGCATGGATGCCCTGCAGTTCCAGCCGGGCAGCCTGAACCGCCCGCGACAGGTCCTTCAGCGCGTGCTCGTGCCAGTGGATCAGGTCGGCGACCAGCGCCGCCGGCCGCGCCGGATCGGACGGGTAGCCGAGCTGCGCAAGCCGCTCCGCCAGGGCCTCGGCGTTGTCGATCTGCCCGCGCAGCACCACGCCGATCCGGTCGCGGCTGAGTGCCACGGCGCGTTCGCCATCGTGCGACCAGTCGAGCCGCGCCAGCAGACGCCTGCCATCGTGAGGGGCGAGCGCATCGGCCAGCGCAGCCTGGGGACCGGCGGCGTGGATGGCGTTCAGTTCGCCGACATTGCCACCGAGCGCAGACAAGTGGCGGTAGCCAAGTTCGGGGTGACGTGACAAGACGAGGGAAAGCGGCGCAATGGCGTTGTTTTGGCTGATGAATCCGAAAATCGTGCTCATGGACGGGCGCGCCGAAGGGGTGGAAGGATTTGTGTCAAGACTAGTGCAAAATCGTCGCCAAATCTTAATGTGAGCTGAATATACGGATAAAGTATTCCTCGTTCCCGTGGACAAAAAAAACACCGGCGATCGGCGCGTCGAACGGTACGGGAAAATCGCGGCATGGCCGCGACGATCAAAATATGGAGGAAGACGATGGATTCACTGAATACCGTGCAGATCGACGATGGCTGGCGTCGCTGGATTGCCGAAAACCTGATCCTCGGCAGCGTGCCGCAATCGCTGTGCGACGTGATGATCGCCGCCGGCATTGCCCCCGAGGTGGCGCGGAGCGAACTGGAAGCCGCGCAGCGCAGCCCATACATCGCCGGTGCGACGCGGCTGAAGAACCGCCTGGCCAAGCATGACTGGGTGCTCGACATCCAGCGCAAGCTCAACCGCCAGTTCGATCTGAAGGTCGAACGTCACCACAAGCTCGGCCGCGAGCGCTTCTATCGCGAGTTCTACAGCACCGGCCGGCCTGTGATCATCAGTGGCATGCTCGACGACTGGCCGGCGATGCAGAAATGGAACCTCGACTACTTTGCCGGCGCCTTCGGCGATGCCGAAGTGCAGGTGCAGTTCGGCCGCAACCAGGACGCGCAGTACGAAATCAATTCGGTGCAGCATCGGCAGACGATGCGCTTCGGTGACTATGTGTCGCTGATCCAGTCGGCCGGCCGGACCAACGATTTCTACATGACGGCGAACAATACCTCGCAGAACCGCCGCGCACTGGCGGGCTTGTGGCGTGATTTGAAGCCGCTGTCCGAATACCAGGACGCCGGTTCGCCCGACGACGGTTTCTTCTGGCTTGGCCCGGCCGGCACGATCACGCCGTTCCATCACGATCTGACCAACAACTTCATGGCGCAGGTGATCGGTCGCAAACGCGTGCTGCTGATTCCCCCGGCCGAGGTCGCGCGGGTCTATAACCATCGTCACTGCTTCAGCGACGTCGACGGCCGGGCCATCGATTACGACCGCTTCCCGATGATGCGCGATGTGCAGGTGCTCGAGTGCATCCTCAATCCGGGCGAGATCCTCTTCTTGCCCGTCGGTTGCTGGCATTTCGTCGAAGGGCTGGATGTGTCGTGCACGGTGTCGTCGATCAATTTCCATTGGGATAACGACTTCACCGGCTTCTATCCCGGACAGCTCGATTACTGAGCCCGGGGCTGAGTCGCCAATCTGATCCAACAGGAGTCTGAATGAGCCATATCCTGACCCCCGAATTCCTCGCCCAGCCGTTTCCGGCGCTGTCGCGCGAACTTGTCGAGGCTGCGCCCGGCGAGTTCCTGATCGACGAAATCCACCCCGGCGCACCGCTGGTGATCACCTTCGCCTTCGTCGACTGGAACGGCAACCCCGGCTTCTATGGCTGGGGCCGCACACGCAAGCTGGCCGATATTGCCGGCCGGCCGATCAACCGCATCCTGCTGCGTGATCGCCGCAGCCAGTGGTACCAGCAGGGGGTGAAGGGGCTGGGTGACAGCGTCGATGAAACGCTGGCCAGCCTGCAGACGCTGATCGAGGTGATTCGGCCGTCATACGTCGCGACGCTGGGCGAATCGATGGGGGCGTATGGCGCCATTCATTACGGCGTGCGGCTCGGCGCGGCGCGGATCGCCGCGTTCGGGCCGCTGTCGCACCTGAAGGTCGACGAGGCGCTCCTGTACAACGAGCGGCGCTGGTTGCCGGTGATGCAGGCGCTGGCGGCCCGTCCGCCGGTCGGCCTGTGCGATGACCTGACGGCCTTGCTGGCCGAGCGTGATTACCAGGGCGAGCTGCACGTCGGCTTTGGCACCAATGCCGGTGGCGACAATGCCGAGGCGGTGTGTCTGGACGCGGTGCATGCGCTGCGGCTGGCCGCGCATCGCTCGGTCCGGCTTTATCCGTATCCGGAAGCGCTGCACACGGTGACGCTGTACCTGAAGGAGCAGCGCTTGCTCGATGCCTTCCTGCACCGCGCCTTGCTGGCCTGAAATCGGGCTGAAACCCAGTCTGTGATTGACTTCTGGCGTGGCTTGGGGGTATTTTGGCCGGATTTATTGCCGCCTGTGCCCCCATGCCAAAAGCAGCCAAAACGCCGGCCGCAACGCCGGCCGATTTCGAGTCCGGACTGCGCGAACTCGAAGTCCTGATCGCCGAGCTCGAAGCCGGCAACCTGCCGCTAGAAGCGGCGCTCAACGCCTATCAGCGTGGCCAGACCCTGCTCGGTTTCTGTCAGGGCAAGCTGGCTGACGCCGAACAACAGCTGAAGATCCTCGAAGCCGGCCAGCTCAAGCCCTTCCAGCCGGAGTCCGAATGACCGCTGCCCTGATTGATTCCGCTGCACCGTTTGCAGAATGGATGCGCGCCGTGCAGGCGCGGGTCGAAACCGTGCTCGATACGCTGCTGCCGCCGGCAGCCCAGCATCCGGCCCGCCTGCACGAGGCGATGCGCTATGCCGTGCTCGACGGCGGCAAGCGTGTCCGTCCGCTGCTGGCGTTTGCCGCCGGTGAACTCGTCGGCGCCGATCCGGCCCGGCTCGACCATGCCGCGTGCGCGGTTGAAATGATCCACGCGTATTCGCTGGTCCATGACGACATGCCGCCGATGGACAACGACGTGCTGCGCCGCGGCAAGCCGACGGTGCATGTCAAATACGACGAAGCCACCGCGCTGCTCGCCGGCGATGCGCTGCAGACCGCCGCGTTCGACGTGCTGAGCGCCAAGCCGCTTGCCGACGATGCGGCCGTGCAGCTCGGCATGGTGCGCACGCTGGCCAAGGCCTCCGGCAGCCACGGCATGTGTGGCGGGCAGGGCATCGACCTGTACAGCGTCGGCGAAACGCTGACGCTGCCGCAGCTCGAGCTGATGCACATCCTCAAGACCGGCGCGCTGATCCGTGCCTCGGTCGCGCTCGGCGCCGCTTGCGGCACGCCGCTGGCGGACGACGACAAGGCGCGGCTCGATCACTTTGCCAAATGCGTCGGTCTGGCGTTCCAGGTTGTCGACGACATCCTCGACGAAGAAGCCGATACCGCGACGCTGGGCAAGACCGCCGGCAAGGACGCGGCCAACCACAAGCCGACCTATGTCGCGCTGCTCGGCCTCAGGGGGGCCAAGGACAAGGCGGCCGAATTGCTCGCCGACGCCCACCATGCCCTCGCACCGTTCGGCGACCGCGCCGCGCGGCTGGCCCAACTCGCCGACTTCATCGTCGGCCGCCGGTTCTGATCTCATGCTGCTAGAAACGATTTCCTGTCCCGCCGACCTGCGCCAGCTCGACCGCAAGCAGCTCGTGCCGCTGGCCGACGAGCTGCGCACGTTCCTGCTCGACTCGGTCAGCCATACCGGTGGCCATTTCGCGTCCAACCTCGGCGCGGTCGAATTGACGATTGCACTGCATTACGTCTTCAACACCCCGGAAGACCGGCTGGCGTGGGACGTCGGCCACCAGAGCTATCCGCACAAGATCCTCACCGGTCGGCGTGAACGGATGAATACGATGCGCAAGCAAGGTGGCCTCGCCGGCTTTCCTAAGCGCGATGAAAGCGAATACGACACCTTCGGCGTCGGCCACTCGAGCACCTCGATCGGCGCGGCGCTCGGCTTTGCCGAAGCGGCCTTGCTCAAGGGCGAGCAGCGTCACGCGATTGCCGTGATCGGCGACGGCGCGATGACCGCCGGCCAGGCGATCGAGGCGCTGTTCAACGCCGGCCATCGTCGCGATACCAATCTGCTGGTGATCCTCAACGACAACGAAATGTCGATCTCGCCCAATGTCGGCGCGTTCAACAACTATCTGGCCAAGCTGCTGTCGGGCAAGTTCTACAACGGCTTCCGCAATGCGTCCGAAAAAGTGCTTGGCGCGGTGCCGCCACTGAAGGAGCTGGCGAGAAAGGGTGAGGAGCACGTCAAGGCCTTGCTGACGCCGGCGTCGCTGTTCGAGGAGCTCGGCTTCAACTACATCGGCCCGGTCGACGGTCACAACCTCGATGCGCTGGTGACGACGCTGGCAAACATCAAGCAGCTCAAGGGGCCGCAGTTCCTGCACGTCGTGACCAAGAAGGGACAGGGCTACAAGCTCGCCGTCGATGATCCGGTCAAGTATCACGCGGTGACGCCGTTCCAGCCCGAGAACGGCATGGCCGGCGGCAGCGGTGCGAAGGCCGGTGCCAAGGTCTCGTTCACCCAGGTGTTCGGTGAGTGGCTGTGTGATATGGCCGCCCAGGACGACAAGCTCGTCGGCATCACGCCGGCAATGCGCGAAGGCTCGGGGCTGGTGCGTTTCGAGCAGGAATTCCCGGACCGTTATTTCGACGTCGGCATTGCCGAGCAGCATGCGGTGACCTTCGCCGCCGGCCTCGCCTGCGAAGGGCTCAAGCCGGTGGTGGCGATCTATTCGACCTTCCTGCAGCGTGCCTACGACCAACTGGTTCACGACGTCGCTTTGCAGAATCTCGACGTCACCTTCGCGATCGACCGCGCCGGCCTCGTTGGCGCCGACGGTCCGACTCATGCCGGTTCGTTCGATCTGTCTTTCCTGCGCTGCATTCCGAACATGGCCGTGCTCGCGCCGAGCGACGAGAACGAATGCCGGCAGATGCTCTACAGCGCCTACCAGCATGTCGGCCCGGCAGCGGTCCGCTACCCGCGCGGTAGCGGCAACGGCACGCCGGTGCTGGCCGAGATGAGCGGTGTGTCCTGGGGCAAGGGCGTCGTCGCGCGTCGCGGTGGCAAGGTCGCGATTCTCGCCTTCGGCACCCTGCTCGAAGCGGCGCTCAAGGCCGGCGAGGCGCTCGACGCCACGGTCGCCAACATGCGCTTCATCAAACCGCTGGATGACGCGCTGGTCGCCGAGCTTGCTGCCAGCCACGACTTGATCGTCACGGTCGAGGAAAACGCCATCATGGGCGGCGCCGGCAGCGCCGTGCTCGAAAGCATGATGAAGCAGGGCATCGTCAAACCGGTGCTGCAACTGGGCTTGCCCGACGGTTATGTCGAACACGGCGAGCAGAAGCAGTTGCTCGCCGACTGCGGCCTTGACGCCGCGGGTATCGAAGCCGCGATCCGCACCCGGTTGGGCTGAGCCCGCGTCATCCGCCAAACGCCGGCCTGTGCCGGCGTTTTTTTTGTCGGTCGGACGGTGTTCGGGTGATGGGCGCATCGGGCAACTATCATCAATCCGGGCCTATGGCCCGGGCCAGAAGATTCTTGCGTGCCGCGATGGCTGCGGCGGTGAAGAACGGCTGTAAAACCCTGCTGGCTGCGTTGCGTGCGTCTTGCCTGCACCGCTTCACCGGGTTTGCTGGCCGCCCACAAAAGGACGGCCATTCAACCATCCGAAGGAGACCCCCGATGCACCAGCAGTCCAACAAGATCACGCTCAGCATCTTCGACCACGCGCTCCAGCAAGCGCACACGGCCTGGCTTGTCGATCTGGCGCCGAACGGCGACGAAATCGCCGGCGAATTCCAGATCACGCTCAACCAGACGCATTACAAGATCCCGGTCAGCGGCAAGGTTACGCAAACGCCGGCTGGCGGTACGACGCTGCTGAATGGCGCGGACGGGTACTTCAGCGTCTCGATCAATCTGGTCATGGGGCCGTACATCCCCGGCTATACCGGCGGAATCCTGTTCGGCAACTCGGTGCAGGCCAAGCAGTGCTTCTTCCTCGGCATACCGGAAGGCATGCCGGCGGCGCTCGCCGGCAGCGAGCTGTCGCTCGACGCGCTGGCGGCGCAGGCCGGGCAGCTTGAGGCGGCGCCGGCACCGTAGGCGCGGCGCAACCGGGCCGCGTGAGGAGGTCGATTCAACTCATGCGGTTTCCGGCCGACCGGGGGCGTGTCCGTCGTCGCCATCGCGCTGATGGCCGATCGGGCGCGAGGGTGGACCATCCGGGATGGCGACCTTGCCCGCCGTCGCTATACTCCAAGCACCCGTAAGGTTTGGAGGCGGCCATGTCCCACGATCCGGTTGAAACAGTCCGAACGGTTGCACTGGTCGGCCACGGCGGCAGCGGCAAGACGACGCTGGCCGAAGCGCTGTTGTTCAACAGCGGGGCCATCACGGCGATGGGGGCGCTCGAACGCGGTGACACCGTCTGCGATTTCGATCCGCTAGAACGCGAATACGGCCATTCGCTGGCGTCGGCGCTGGCGCACTTCGAACATGACGACGTCACGGTCAATCTGATCGACACCCCCGGGTATCCCGATTTCATCGGCCAGGCACTGGCGGCGCTGATGGCGGTCGATACCGCGCTCGTCGTCGTCAACGCGCAGAACGGCATCGAGCTGTCGACGCGGCGAATGATGGATGCGGCGGCGGATCGCGGCCTCTGCCGGATTTTGGTCGTCAACAAAATCGACGCCGAGCGCGTCGATCTGCCGGCGCTGCTCGCCGATCTGCGCGAGGCTTTCGGCAGGGAGGTCTTGCCGATCAATCTGCCGGCCGGGCAAGGCAGTCGCGTCGTCGACTGTTTTTTTTCGCCGCTCGGCGATGCCGACCTCTCGTCGGTACGCGACGCCGACTTCTCGTCGGTCGCCGACGCGCATCAAGCCTTGGTCGATCAGGTCGTCGAGGTCGACGAGGTGCTGATGGCGCGCTATCTCGAGCAGGGCGAGGTGACGCCGGCCGAGCTGCATGCGCCGTTTGAAGCCGCGCTGCGACAGGGGCACCTGATTCCCTTGTGCTTCGTGTCGGCGCGCACCGGCGCGGGTGTACCCGAGCTGCTCGACGTGCTGGCCAAGCTGGCACCGAACCCGGGCGAAGGCAATCCGCCGCCGTTCATCAAGGGCGAATCCGGCGCGTTCCGCACGGCACCGGACCCGGACAAACACGTACTGGCGCACGTGTTCAAGGTGGTGATGGACCCCTATGTCGGCAAGCTTGGCATTTTCCGCGTCCATCAGGGCACGGTGACGCGCGACGCGCAATTGTTCATCGGCGATGGCCGCAAACCGTTCAAGGTCGGCCACCTGCTGCGGGTGCAGGGCAAGCGCTACGATGAGGTCAACCGCTTGCTGCCGGGCGAGTTCGGCGCCATTGCCAAGGTCGACGACATCGCCTTCGACGTCGTGCTGCACGATTCGCACGACGAAGACCTGATCCACTTGCGGCCGAGCGCGTTTCCGGCGCCGATGCAGGGGTTGGCGATCCAGCCCAAGCGCCACGGCGACGAGCAGCGCATCGGCGACGTGCTGCAGCGGCTACAGCTGGAAGACCCGTGCGTCAAGGTCGACCATGATGCGGTGACGCATGAAACGGTGTTGCGCGGCATGGGCGAGATGCACTTGCGCTACCTGCTCGACCGGATGGCCGGCACCTACCGGCTCGAAGTCCAGACCAGCGTGCCGCGCGTGCCGTACCGCGAAACGATCACGCGCCCGGCCGAGGGCCACCATCGTCACAAGAAGCAGACCGGTGGCGCCGGCCAGTTTGGCGAGGTTTTCCTGCGGATCGAGCCGCAGCAGCGCGGCGAGGGCTTTGCCTTCGTCGACGCGGTCAAGGGCGGGGTGATTCCGGGCCAGTTCATCCAGTCGGTCGAGAAGGGCGTACGCGCGGCGCTCGCTAACGGGCCGGTGTCGGGCAGCCCGGTCGAGGACATCAAGGTCACCGTATACGACGGCAAGAGCCATTCGGTCGACTCGAAAGACGTGGCGTTCCAGTCGGCCGGGCGCAAGGCGATGCTCGAGGCGCTGCTGGCGGCTGCGCCGGTGGTGCTCGAGCCGGTGGTCGAGATCGCGATCACCGCGCCCGAATCGCGACTTGGCGACCTGACCGCCGATCTGTCGGGGCGGCGCGGGCAGGTCAGCGGCACCGAGACGCTGTCGCAGCAGCTGGTGCTGATCCGCGGCCACGTACCGCTGGCCGAACTCGACGGCTACGCCGGCCGGCTCAAGGCGATCACCGGCGGCCAGGGTGCGTATGCCTTGACGCTCAGCCACTACGATGCGGTGCCGCCGGACGTCCAGCAGCGCCTCGCCGCAGGCTACAAGCACGTGCAGGACGACGACTAGCGTGGTGCGAGCGGCGACAGGCCGAGGTGGTTCAAGACTTCGGTGGCGACCTGCTTGCGGTCGTTGTCGACGCAGATCATGTGGTAGCTGTTTTCGACGATGACCGCACGGCTGCGCGGGATTCGGCGCGTGAGCAGGGCCGCCGAACGCGGGCTGGTCAGCTCGTCCTCGCGCGCGTGGACGATCAGCGTGGGCGCGCGGACGCGATTCAGTTCGAGCCTGACCCAGCGCCGCAGCCGGTCGACTTCGCGGATGCACGCCAGCGGCACCCAAGGGTAGTGGAAGGCATTGCCGTCGGAGAGCTTGGCCTTGACCAGGGCGCGCATCAGTTCGTTCTTGATGCCGTAGGGCTCGGCCTCGGGCACGCGCAGCAAGCGCATCAGCCCCGGCACCCGGTAAACAAGATGGCGGACGTCGCGGTACCAAGGCATTGCCCAGCCATCGATGAAAACCGGCGGTGCCAGCGCGATCAGCCGGCCGTTCCGCATGTTCACGCGCTTGGCCGTTTCGATCGCCAGCAAAGCGCCAAGGCACATCCCCATCAGGTGCAGCGTGTCGTAGCGCACCGCCAGCGAGCGGTAATGGGCGACGACGGTGGCGATCCAGTCCTCGGCCTGCACGTCGTACAGATCTTCGGGCCGGCCGCCGTGGCCCGGCAGCGTCAGAACATGGGTGGTCAGGCCGGCGCGCTCTAGCGTTTTGCGCAAGGAGCCCAGGTCGTGTTCGGTGCCCCCCAGCCCGTGCACCAGCAGGATGGCGGTGGAACCGTCGCTTGGCGCGGCAAACGCGGAGCGCCGGGGCGGTGGCGGGAGGACGGGCGGGCAGGCAAGGTGGGTCATGGCGGTGGTAGCGAGGATGACGACAGCGGCATTGTCGAAAATCCGGCGGCTCCGCCTTCGGCGAAAGTGTGGGGCCTTTGTAGTGAAAGTGTTGCGCCCGCAGTGTGTCTAACGATGCGCTATTTGCTTTCATGGGTGTTTCATGAATTTTAACAATTGCTCCACAGTTCTCCGACAAGTCGATCCGAGGCGTTTTGCATACTCCGGCGTGTTTTCACCGGAGTGTTCTTCCCATGCGCAAGCTGATTCAACGTAATGCCCTGCTGTTGCTGGCCGGGCTGGCCACCGCCCCGGCACAGGCCGATCCACGTATCGATGCCATCACCAGCGGTGTTGGCGACTGGTTTACCGAATCCGAATACACCATCGGCGGCGGCATCGCTTATGGGCCGAAATTTGCCGGCAGCAAGGATTACGGAATCGCGCCGTATTTCAATCTGCACATGCTGACGCCACAGGGGATCTATATCGATCCGCTGCAGGGCATAGGCTGGCAAACCCCGCTGGGCGAGCGCTTCGTGCTGTCGCTCGGGGTCGGCTACGATTTCGGCCGCGCCGAAAGCGACAAGGGCCTTGGCGCGGGGTCCGACCGGCTCAAGGGCATGGGCGACGTCAAGGGTTCGGTGCTCGGCACGACATCGCTCGGTTTCATGATTACGCCGGCGACCCAGCTGTCGGTCTCGCTGGCGCAAGCCCTGAGCAACAGTGATCGCGGCCTGTCGTGGGATGTGTCATTGGGGCACGCGTTCGAGCTGAGCGAAGCCGATACCATCGGCGTTGCCGGGGCGGTGCACCTGGGCGACGGCAAGTACAACCAGACCTATTTCGGCGTCACCCAGGCGCAGAGCAAGACCAGCCGCTTCAAGGCCTATGAGGCCGGATCTGGCATCAACAGCTACAGCTTTACGGTCAACTGGACGCACAAGTGGACCAAGCACTGGAACACCGATGTCATGGCCGGTGTGACGCAGTTCGCCGGCGATGTGGCCAATAGTCCGCTGCTCGATACCAAGACCAACTACATCGGCGTGGCTTCGCTGAACTACACCTTCTGATCCCTTGGATCGATTGCTGTTTGATCGAGGGTCGCTGGCACGCCCGGGAGGGCGTGCCAGTCAGGCTGGCCAGCGGATCACGAAGCGGGCGCCGCCGAGGGGCGAATCCTCGATGCTCACCTCGCCCTGGTGCGATTTGACGATCTGCTGCACGATCGCCAGCCCCAGTCCGAAACCGCCGGTGGCGCGATTGCGGCTTTCATCCAGACGGACAAAGGGCTCGAACACGCGCTGGCGCTCGGCCTGCGGGATACCGTGCCCATCGTCGTCAATGCTGAGCATGAAGTGTTGCGCCCGCCGTTGCAGACGGACTTCGACGCGAGATCGCGCATGGTAAACCGCGTTGCGAACGACATTGATCAAGGCCCGTGCCATCTGGCGGGCTTCCAGCTGAACGGTTTGCGGTGCGCTCGGCAGCAGCACGCAGTGGATGCTGCGGGCTTCGGCTTCGAGCGTCACCATCGCCATCACGCTGTCCAGCCAGTCATCGGCGGAAATCGTTTCCTGCACGAAGCCGCTGTTGGCGTGCTCGAGCCGGGCAAAGCTCAGCAGTTCGGACACCAGCGTTTCCAGCTCGGCCAGATCCTGGCGCATATTGCCGGCCAGCACGCGCCACGCGGCCGGATCCGCCAGCTTGCCGGCGGCATCGAGCTCGAAAGACAGCCTTGCCATCGGCGTGCGCAGTTCGTGCGACACGGCATTGGTCAGGTCGCGGCGGCTGGCAACCAGCGATTCGATCTGCGCCGCCATGATGTCGAACTGGCCGGCCAGGTCGCGGATCGACGCGCGTTTGGACACCCCGGCGCGCGCGCCCAGATCGCCGTCACCGAAGCGTTTGGCGGCGCTCTGCAGCGCCTGCAGTTCCCGCCAGTGCGGCCGGATCCACAGATAGAGAAAAAACGCGAACGACAGCGCGAGCAGCAGGTAAGAGCCGCCCTGCAGTAGCCAGAGAGTATGGCTGGGTGGTTGAGGAACGCGGATTTCCAGCAGCGCTTGCTGGCGCGGCCAGTCGATCGGCATGTAGAAGACTTCGTAATCATCGCGGCCGAAAGCGATTCCCTTGTCGAGCAGCGCACGCTCGTCGTCGTCGGGTTCGAGCTCGCGACTGTTGATCATCTTGAACTGCAAGCCGTAATCCGGCTGCCAGACTCGCAGTTGTGCCTGTTGTTGCGGCAGCGTTTTGCCACGCAATTCTTTGGCCAGATGGCCAAACGAGCCACGCGTCATCTCGTAATTGTATTCGTGCTGGTAGTTCCGGATGAGGTAGGGCAAGGCATAGTTGAGCGCGGTAAGCGCGATGGCAAAGCCGATGACCTGGAGCAGGTAAACGCGGATAAAGAGGCGAAACATCTCAGCTTTCCCACTCGTCGCGGCTGAACAGATAGCCCTTGCCCCAGACGGTCTTGATCCGGCGCGGTTCGCGCGGGTCATCGTTGAGCTTTTTGCGCAGTTTGCTGACACCGACATCGACGCTACGGTCGATGCCGTCGTAGTCGACACCGCGCAGCGCGGTGAGAATGGCGTCGCGTGACAACACCTTGCCGGCGCTCGTTGCCAGCAACCACAGCAGTTCGAACTCGGCGGTGCCGGTATCGATCTCGTTGCCGTCGAGCAGCACGCTGCGGGTGCCGCTGTCGATGCTCAGCGTGCCGAACTGCAGCCGATCGGGCGAGCCGGCCGGCGCGTGCTGGCGGCGCAGCAGCGCGCGAATCCGCGCCAGCAGCACGCGCGGCTCGACCGGCTTGACCACGTAATCGTCGGCGCCGGCCTCAAGGCCGAGAATCTGGTCGATGTCTTCCTCGCGCGCGGTCAGCATCAGCACCGGCAGATTCGACCACTCGCGCAGGTCGCGGCAGATCTGCAAGCCATCCTTGCCCGGCAACATCATGTCGAGTACCACGACGTCGGGCTTGATCCGCTTGACTGCCGATACGGCGGTATCGCCACGATGTTCGGTAGTGACCGCGTAACCGTGCTGTTCTAGAAAATCGGCGATCAGCCTGGAAAGACGAAAATCGTCTTCGATGATCATGATTTTATTCATTGGGCAACGCATTCCGTCTGGCTGCTCGGGTGCGTGCTATCGAATGCAGGCATCGTGCGGGTCTCGATCGGGGAGGGGGGCGGCGTAGTGTGGCGCCCAGTATGTTGACCGCCTAGATCATGCCATTTGTATGAATTTTGTGCGGCCGGGCGCGGCGAAGGCGAATGGCTGCCGCTGGACGAGCGCTTGGGCAAGCCGGGGGGATGCTGCGCAACGCCTCGTTCAGGCTTGAGGAACAAAGCGTCGACCGGACCGATCGTGCATGCAGCGGACATGAAAAAGCCCACCGAACGGTGGGCTTTTTAGCGCTGAGACCGCGCTTAAAAGCGCTCGTCTTGCCGCAGGAAGCGCCATTTGCCTTCCGGCAAATCGCCCAGTGAAACCTGGCCGATGCGCAGCCGTCTGATGCCGATGACGCGCAGGCCCACGGCTTCGCACAGCTCCTGAATCTGCTTCTTGCGGCTTTCGCGCAGCACGAAGCGCAGCTGTTGGTCGCTCTGGCGGCTGACCTTGGCGGCCTTCCAGGTTTCGCCGTCGATGGTGTAGGTGCTGTTCAAGAGGCCGATCATTTCATCGGTGATCTCCCCGGCAACCTGCACCCGGTATTCCTTCTCGAAATCCAGATCGTCGGCGATCAGCGTTTTGGAGACACGGCCATCCTGTGTCAGCACCAGCAGGCCCGACGCGCTTAAATCGAGCCAGCCGGCCACGGCCAGATGGGTGAAGTGGCGCTTGAGCACGTGGATGCCGGAGCGGTCGCGGGCGAACTGGCTTTCCGGCTTGATCAATTGCCAGGCCGGGTGGATGCCCGGCTCGCCCGGGCCGGCGAGAATGCCGGCGGGCTTGTTCAGCAAAATGGTGATGCGCTCGGCCTGAACGGCGGCGGCGCGGCGCACCAGCTCGATTTTCTGATCCGGCATTACCCGGCTGCCGAGGACGTCAACGACCTGACCGTCCACGCGTACCCAGCCCTGCTCGATGAATTCGTCTGCCTCGCGGCGTGAGCACATGCCGAGTTCGGTCATGCGTTTGGAAAGGCGGATGGGTTCGGTCATGGCTGTACATCTTCGGCGGGCAATCCGACATTGTACGCGCCCTGACGGTGGCGCGACCCGGAGATGTTCACCGTACGCCGGGCCGCCGAACCGGCTTCACGGGGCTGCATTCCGCAAACGCATGCAAGCCGTGCCAAAAAATCATTTGTCCGCGTATTGCACGATCACCACAATGGCTTCCGTTATTACCGGTTGTTGCTGATTCACGATTTGGCGCAATCAATCCGGCCTCACGTCGTGGATATTGCCTTCCGGTTCAAATGCACCATGCCCTTTTATCTTTTTCTGCAGGTAATCCGGCTTCGGTGTTGCGTTTTACATAAAACTTCAAGCAGGGGGCGCAATGAAACGCCGGATGTATTTGCTAAGTCCTTCGGTTCAACTTGGTTTGACGATTGGCGTATTGATGTATGCCAGTTACGGTGCGGCGCATCATGCTTTCAATAATGTGGCACTGATTGCGCTGTGCGCCTTTGTCGGATTTTTTATTCCGTATTACTCGAAGTTGAGCAACAAGATCGAGGAAATCATCAATCTGCGCACGGCATGCGTCAGTCTGGGTCGATTGGGGCGTTTCATTCCCCAGCTGGCGTTCAATATCGGCATCTTCCTGGTGCTGACCGTCGGCGAGGTGTTCCCGTCCCGGCAAATCGATACATTGGGCGGCGTTCTGGGGATTGCGCTGGTCACGACGTGCGCATCGCAGGGGATGCAATATCTGGCGCTGGCGCTGGCCAATCGCGAGATCGGTGATCGCAACCGCAATGTGCTGATTGCGCTGTCGATCAATATCGTCGTGACGGCGCTGGCGACGATCGGGCTGGCGTGGTCGAAAACGGTCTTCCTGATGCTGGGGCTGACGTTCGGTTCGCTGTTCTTCGCCATCGGTCTGGCATCGGATTTGCGTGCGGTTTTTTTCAGGCGTGGCGGCATTGGCGTGTTCTTCGGAACTTTCAATCCGATTCACAAGACGCATCTGGCCTTGATTCGTCAGGCGATCGAATCGCGCGGGCTGGAGAAAGTGTATATCCACAGCACGACCGTGCCGAAACTGCATGCGCAGGCATTGCAACGCGGTGAAATAGAAATAGCGCGATATGAGCGTGGTATGCGCATCTACGAAAAAACGGCGCGCGCTGATGTACATGTCAATTATTTTCCGACCGGCTCCCGGTTTTATGAATACGACACCCGTCTTGCCATGATGCGTGCGGCGATTGCCGAGGCCGGCCTGAGCGGCAAAGTCGAAGTGCTGTCCCTGCCCGAAGACTATGCAAAAGGCGGGTTTTACGCGGTGCTGAAGCATATCCGCAAAGTGGCCGATCACCAGGCGGTCCATGGCATTCACGGCAGCGATCTCGGCGGTATGTGGGTGCGCAGCATTTACGACGAATCGGGCTGGGTCTACCCCTATCCGGTCGTCCGCCGCGACAAGGTGTCGGCGACCGCCATTCGCAACGGCGAAATCGGCCTGACGACGCCGACGGTGCAGGAAATGATCGTCGCCTTAAGCGCCCCGCGCGAGCTGGATCAGCAGTACCGACCTGCGTAAACCCAAGGATGGCGATTTCATGATGACGATTCATCAATTGCATAAACCCGGCGCGACGATGGCCTCGCCCGACCACGGTGACCTGACGATCAAGATCGTCGAAACCGAGGACGAACGTTTCAAGGCAATGCTGGTCCGCGCCATCGTCTATATGCACGAGCAGCTCTGCCCGTACAGCGAGGAATTCGATCTCAACGACCATGCGGCGACGCAGATCGTCGGCCTGACCGCGACCGGCGAGCCGGTACTGACCGCCCGCATCCGCTACTTCAACGGCTTCGCCAAGATCGAACGACTGGCGATCCGCAAGGAGTACCGGGGGCTGGGTTACGCCCATCGTCTGCTGTCGTTCATGCTGGACATCGGCCGGACCAAGGGATTTTCGCGCTTTTATCTGCATGCGCAGGCCAGATTGCGCGAGTTCTATGAAGGCTACGGCTTTCGCTTGGTCGGCGATGCCTTTTCGTTCTCCGACCATGATTACGTCGAAATGGAACTGAGCGAACAGTTGCAACTGGTGTCACCGTCGATGCACATCGGCAGCACGCCGATGGTGCTGAACCGGCCCGAGAACAACACCCAGCTGCTCGGCCCGCTCGAACACGGCGCTTTCAGATGCGCCAAGCGGATCGCGGCCACCGAAAGGAGCAGGGGATGAAGCGGCTAGTCTTGAGTACGCTGCTGAGCCTCGTCATCGCTGGCACTGCGGGCGCGGCAACCCCGGGCATCGATCCGAGCTATTCGCAGCTGTTGCAACGCATTGTCGAGATCAATACCGAGACCCGCAATGTGGCCGGGCTGGCGCAGGCGCGCGATGTGCTCGTGCCGAAGTTCGAGGCGCTCGGCCTGACGGCAAGCCGCCATGCGCTGGCCGAATCCGGCCGCGAAGTGCTGCGCTTCGATACGCCCGACGGCAGGCCCAAGGTGCTGCTGGTCGGCCATCTGGACACCGTCTTTCCGAAGGCGGGCAGCTTCCAGCATTTCGTCGATGACGGCGACCGCTTGATGGGGCCGGGGGTCATCGACATGAAGGGGGGCCTGGTGCTGATGCTGAACGTGCTGGCGCAGCTCAAGGCCGCCGGGCAGTTGCAGCACGTGCGCGTGCTCATCAACGACGACGAGGAAATCGGCTCGCCGTATTCGAAGAAAACGCTGCAGGCCTTCGCCAAGGATGTGCCGTACGGGCTGGTGTTCGAACCCGGGCTCGAGGACGGTGCGGTCGTCAGCAGCCAGTCGGGTGTGCGCTGGATCAAGCTGACCTCGACCGGCAAGGCCGCCCACGCCGGGCTGGAGCCGGAGAACGGCATCGACGCATGCCTCGATCTGGCCAGGAAGATCGCCAAGATCAGCGCGCTGGCGCAGCCGGCCAAGGGCCTGACGCTCAATCCCGGCGTCATCGAAGGCGGCAGCAAGCCCAATGTCGTGTGCGACAAGGCCAGCGTGACGTTCGACGTGCGCTTCCGTTCGCTCGCCGACTGGGAACGCGTCCATGCCGCGATCGATGCGATCAGCAAGCAGAGCGATGTCTACAACGACCGGCTCAAGCTCGGCGCCCGTACCGAGATCGTCCAGCTCGCCGAGCTGCCGCCCTTGCCGGTCGAGCGCACGGCGGCGCTGGCGGCGCGTGCCGAGGCCGTCGCCCGTGCCCTCGGTCAACCGTTCCGTGCCCAGGCCGTGGGCTATGGCAGCGATGGCAACAACTTGTCGGATACCGGTATGCAGCTGCTGGTCGGCGTCGGTCCCTACGGCGGCGGCATGCATTCGGACAAGGAGCACATGCTGAAAAGTGCGTACCAGGCCCGCCTGACTTTGCTGACCCAACTGCTTCACAACCTCACTCAATCAGAAGGAGAAATGCCATGAAAGCGCTTGTTGTGATCGATATCCAGCGTGAATACATCGCCGAAGGCCGCAAGTTCCAGATCAAGTCGATCGGCCCGTCGCTGAAGAATGCCTATGACGTGCTGAGCTTTGCCCGCAACGAAGGCTGGCCCATCGTCCATGTCCAGCATCTGCAGGATGGCGATCTGTTTGGCCGCGGCTCGGATACCGCCGATTTCATTGATGGCTTCGTGCCCGAGTCCGGCGAAACCCTGGCGGTCAAAGGCAATTACTCGGCGTTTTCGTCGGCGACCTTCATGCAGTTCGTGACCGAACACGCCGACCACGAGTTCGTCGTCGTCGGCTACGGCAGCACGATGTGTTGTCTGTCGACCATTGTCGACGGTTACCACCGTGGCTATCGCTTCGCCTTTGTCGAGGATGCCAGCGCGGCACGCGCTTCGCGCGATCTGTCGGAAGGGTCGATGCATGCGCATGTGACGGCGATGCTCGAGCCGTTTGCCCGCCTGACCTGCGCCAATGTGGAAACCGTCCTTGAACAGCGGCCCCTCGCGGCATAGCGCCGCAACGCTACTTGCTGCGCTTGGCTAATACCGTTCGTCACCGCGGGGATCCCTGTAGGACGTTTCGCTCACCTTGCCAGCACCGTGTCACCGCGCTCTGCCCCATAAGCAAGTGCTCCTGGGGCACTGGCAGCGCTGAGTGCTCACACGCTTTTTATACTCGGAAAATACATGGCTACCCAAGACAGAGAACTAATCCTGCCGGTCGGCGCCAGCGGCACCTCGCCGCTGCTGCTGAGCCGCGTTGCCGGGAATGCAAGCGCGCCGGAAATCCTGATCGCCACCATGCACGGCAAGGAAGCCGTGCTGGCCCCGGCGCTGGCACTGCTCGGCTTTCAGGTCTTGCTGCCTGTTGATTACGATACCGATGCGCTGGGGACGTTCTCCGGCGACATCCGCCGCCCCGGTACCGCGTTCGAAGCGGCGCTGGAGAAGGCAAGGCGCGCCTGCGACGCGACCGGCGTGCCGCGCGCGGTGGCGAGCGAGGGCTCGTACCGGCCGAACCAAACGCAGTTCCCCGGCGCCCGCAATGCCGAGCTACTGGCCTTTGTCGATCGCGAATCCGGTGTCGAGTTCGTCGAATACCTGACCGATCTGCCCACCCGCTTCGTCATGGGGCGCGTACCGGCGGATACGGCCGCGCCGGAAACCCGGGCGCTGCTGGCCGAGATCGGCTGGCCGGCCATCCGGGCCATGGTCGTCCCCAATGATCCGGGCGTCGGCGTGGTGCTGCCCGAGCAGGTGTTCAAGGGCATCGACAACGAGGCGACACTGGCCGAGGCCTTCCGCGTCTGCGCCGCGCATACGGCCGATGGCCGGGTGCATCTGGAGACCGATCTGCGTGCGCACATGAACCCGACCCGGATGGCGTCGGTCGCGCTGGTCGCGAACCGGCTGATCGAACGGCTGCGCGAGGAAGGGTATGCAACCGCGCAGGCGCTGCCGGCCTGATCCGGCAGGAGGCCGGGCGCCAGGCTTAGCTGTTGGACTAGTGTGCCGGCGGTCGTGAAATCGTGGTCTGCAGCCAGCTGACGAAGTCCGCGGTCATCCGGTCGCGGCGCGTGCCCTGGCACAGGTAGAACGATCGCGGGCTGACAACGCGTTCGGCCAGCGGCGCGACCAGCACGCCTTCTTCGAGCAGATGGTCGACCAAGGGCGAGCTGCCCAGCGCCACGCCGTGGCCCCGGACCGCCGCCTGGATCGTCTGGTCGAGCTGGCTGAAGCGAAAGCCGATGTCGCCGACCTGGAGATCCGAGCCGGCGTCGCGGAACCAGCTCGACCATTGCAGCCATGGCCAGGCGTGTTGCGGGTCGGCCAGGTGCAGCAAGGTGTGATGCCGCAGGTCGTCAACGCAGTTCAGCTTGCGGCCGTTGCGTTGCAGCAGCGCCGGGCTGCACACCGGGAAGATCTCCTCGCCGGACAGGAAAATGCTCGAATCGGGGGGCGTCTGCGCTGCGCTGCAGTAACGGATGGCAAGGTCGATCTCCGTCTGCTGCAGATTGATCATCCGGTTGTCCGCCTCGATGTGCAGCGCCACATCGGGATATTGCGCGCTGAACCGGGTCAGCCGGGGAACGAGCCACAGCGCGGAGAAAGCGGTGGTCGTGGAAATCGTGATTTGCTGATGGCGCGGTTTCTGCTTCAGCCCTTCGACGGTTTCGGACAGCTGGGACAGCGCATTGCTCACCACCTCGAACAAGACGTGGCCGTGTTCGGTCAGGACCAGCGCGCGATGCTGGCGCTCGAACAAGGGCAGGCCCAGGTGTTCCTCGAGTTTTCTGATCTGCCGGCTGACGGCGGACTGGGTCAGGAAGATTTCTTCACCGGCTTTCGAGAAGCTCAGCCGTCGCGCGGCGGCTTCAAAACCGATCAGCAAGTCCAGTGGGGGGAGGGGGCGGGCCATTCGACTTTCCTCTTGAAGGCTGAAGCGCGGCGCGAAAACTTGCAGCCGTTTGCGCGATAAATTGTTGATGCGCCATTTTCCGCCATGTGCAATGAAATTGCATAAACGGTCAGGCTGACACTGGCCAATCCGGAACGAATGCACGTAGCCACACAGCACCTGCCGCATCAACTTGTCGTTTCAGCTCGCGTTGGCGCTGATGGATTTTCCAGCCTTGACCGAAGATGGCGCGCTCGTGCGCTTCATAGAGCGCTTGCAGCTCGAGCTGGGTCATCGGCACGTCGATATTGTCGGCATCCGTCCAAAAAAATCCCGCTGGCACGCCGAACGCCTTAAGCGTCCCCAGCGTCGTGTTGAGCCGTTCCCGGACAACGAGGCCGCCATCCCAGCGGTGGTCAGCATGCGGGAAGGACACCACGGCACGCTCTTGCTGGTTCCGCCAGACGTTAATCCGCTCGCGTGCGGCGGCTCGGAGCGATTCGAGCGTGGTGGCCGACTCGAACGGCTCGGGCGTGTTGCCGTCTGCCAGCCAGGCCTCGTAGTCGTCCCACCAGCGGTGGCCGCGGGGGATGCTAGCGCCGTCCTCGATGCGGATCACCATGTCCGGGCTTTGCGTCAGCTTGTATTTTGCAGTGCTCATGATTGCCTCGTTTGATGGTGTTGCACGGGTTACAGCTCGGCATCAGCAGCCGCATGGATGTACCAAGTGCTGGCAGCTACTGCTACGTCGGAGTTGTAAACATTCGTTTTTCTGGTTGTCATCCCATATGCACTTGCGTTAGCAGTTGATGCGTCGTTGCTTCCGTTACGCCATTGACCACCAGCACCGGAATTTGTCGGACTAGGGTTATACAAGGTAATAGTAGGGGTCGCCCTCATCTCGACATCAAATTGCCACACTGCCATCGGCTGGGAATTCGATCCGGCTTGCCCTGCATAACAATTGGCGACCAGTCCAAAAGCCAAACCACCACCAGCGCCGTTTGCCGGAACCGTGTTCTGATGGTACGTCTTCTGGAAATATCGCTGGCACAGCGCCAGTTCAACCTGCGCTGGCCGCTCTTCGGACGACGTCGCCACCGCCCCGACTTCGAGCTGCACCTGCGCCAAGTCCAGTACGATCGACTGCTGCCCAAGCGACGCCGTGCGCCCATCGAAACTCGATCCGGCATCGCACCAGAAAAACATTGCGAGGTAGTCATCGCCGCCGGCAATGGTCTTGCCGGCAATGCTGGGGATGTCGGCAGTGATCGTGTAGTAAGTCCAGTTGGTGGTCAGCGCGATTTTCTGGGCACCAATCCCGGTGACGGTCGGCGAACCGCCGGAGCCGAAGTTCTGCGCGAACTCTACTGCGATCGACTTAGCCGCGTCGGCTTTGGCCCAGAACGACCTTGTCACTTTGCGACCGGCGCAGCTGCGTACACTCTCAATGGGCTGGGCAATGGTCGCTTGATTGTTTGCGCCAGCGACCGAGGCCACGACCACGCGCTGGAAGTACGTCGGCTCGCTCGGCACAAGAGTCTGCCCTGGCGCAAATGTTTGGCGCGATACGGCGATGGTCGAGCCGGACGAGTTGCTGACCCAGCGGTCGGCGCAATAGCGTGATCCCGTGCCGGCGGCGATCGAGGTACCGCGCTGCCAGAAGTCGAAATTGCCGTTGATGAGCTTGTTGCGGAAATTGACGGCGCCGGCCGAACCCGTCCGCGACGCGACCAAGGCAGCAACGAATGCAGTCGTTGCCAGTAGCGTGCTGGCGTCGCCGATGACTGCTGTCGGGCCGGACACCGGGCCGGTGAATGCAGCACCGGAGAGGTTGGCCTTCTTGGCCAGCTCGGTGGCCATCGTCACCGCAAAGTTCGGATCGTTAGCGATAGCGGCAGCCAGCTCGTTGATCTGGTTCAGCGTTTCCGGTGAACTGCCAACAACGGCGGCAATGGCTGCGGCGACTTCAGCGTTGCCGCGAGCGTCGTTCCAGTACTGTGGCAGCGGGTCGGTGCTGCCACTAATCACCTCGACAAGTGCCTTCAGGAACAGTGTTCGGTTGGCCAGCGCGCGAATGGGGATGTTGTCCGGGCAGTCCGGACCGCCCGTAAGTACCGCATTGGCTTCGAAGTATGGGACGCCAGACTCCCACACTGCTTGTTCGTTGAGATTTCCCATCTTGGTTCCTTAGATTGAGCCGCGGGTATAGGTGCCGTCGCGCCGGGCGAAGCCATTGCGGATCAGCGCCGCAGCGGAGAAGTCGATTTCAAACAGCGCGCAGCGCGCCGGTGCCACGCTGGCCAGCATCCGCCGTGCTTCCTCGGCTTGTTTGATGCTCAGCTGTCGGAAGCACTTGATGCGGTACACCGCCCACTGATCAGCCTTGGTGCCGCGGATCGCGAAGCCGTCACGGCGACATGTGCCGTCCCTGCGATAGCCGCCTCGGCCTTCCTCGATCTCGATCTCGCCGAGCCCGAGCAGCCGGAATACCTCGCGTACTGCCCAGGGCGTGCCCTTGTAGCGATGGATTTCTATGGCGCGCTTGATCAGCGCCCGCTGTGCCGTTTCGGTCTCGGCCAGTGCCCAGCCGTCGCTGTCGGTCAGCGAGAACTGCTCGGCCAGTGCGTACAGCGCCGAGGCGTCGACCGAATCGATCATGTAGACCAGCAGCGGCGACAGATCGATATCATTCAGGCGGCTGGCTAGGTCGCCTAGCACTTGGAAGCGTGCGTCGCTGGCCAGTGGCGGCTGCAGCAGTTCGTCAGCCATTGGCGACTCCCGCAAAGCGCAGATCGATACCGGTGCAATACGCCCACTCGTGCTCGTCCAGCACCAGCAAGGCCGGCGAGCTGACCGGTGCGCTGTAAACGCCAGGCAGCTGCAGCTTCGCGATGATCTGCTGCGGCACCACGTCACGGCCGAGACCAGCCGCACGGTCTGCGGCATAGGCTTCGGCCGCAGACCGTACTTGCGCCAACACCACCGCTTGGTCGGCACCGGCCTGCAGCGTCACGTCAGCAACGATTTGGTACTCGACCTTGATAGGTGGCAGCGCTTGCACAAAGTCACACAGCGGCCGCACGCGCTCGGCCGAGCAAGTCGCCTCGACCAAGGCCAGCATGGTCTGATCGGGCAGACCACCGTCGAGCAATGGGTAGAGCCGCACTTCACCGGGCGGCACGTCGTTCAGCGAAACGATCTGGCCGTCGATCTTGGCGAGCTTTGGTCCGCGCACTGCGACATCCTTGATGCTCTGATGCGCGCTCTTGGCGTGGAACAGATAGGCCAGCTTGCTGCCGGCCGTGCTGAAGGCTTCCGGCGCCAGCTTGATCCGTTCGCGCAGGCGATCGTTGAGTTCTTCCTCGACGCCGCTGCTTGGTACGCTGATGTTGCCAACCGTCACATCGTCATCGCCGAGGTCATCGACCAAGCTGCTGATTTTGCCGATTTGCCAGCCGTTACCGGCTACGCCTGGCGCGTCGCATACGCCAACCACGTCGATAAACAACTGGCCAGCAGCCAAGACAACGTCGGCCTCCGTCGCAAACGTCACCACCCCGTCGCTGGTCTCGACCTGTGTGCCCGCCGGGATCAGCAGCGCCGTCGACCGTGCGGTCATGAGCTGGAAACGGAATGTGGCGCGGGCGGCCTGCGCCGGCAGGCGGGTTACGCCAACCAGCTCGCCCAGATAGTCGAGCATTGGCGCACGAGCGAACGCGACCAGATTCTGCTTGGCCGCCTCCTGGATGCCGACGCGCACCAGCGTCTCGCGGTAGGCGATCACATCGATCAGCAAACGGTCGACCTGCGCTGGGTACAGTGTCTTGCCGGTCATCCGTTCGTAGTCGGCGATGATCTCGGCGGTGATGAGCTGCGGGTCGCGCTGGATGAAATCCGGTTCGGTCAGCGCCATGGCCGCACCTCTGTTTCACGCAGCACACCATCGGCCAGTTGCCACTGCACGCGCAAGGTCACGTGCGCCTCATCGACCGAGACGATGACCTTGAGTAGCTCGCAACGCGGCTCCCAGCGCCTGATGGCCTCAACGGCCTCGCGCACCAGGTGCGGCCGTACCTCGTTGACGGGGTGGTCGATGTAGAGATGAAGGTCGGAGCCGAAATCGGGGCGATGAGGGTCGCTGCCCTTCGGTGTATTGAGGATGGTGCGGATGCACTGGCCGACGTCGGCCTCAGCCTCGACGACGTCGACGCCCTGTCCCCGGAGGGGACTTCCTGCGGGACGCAGTTCGGAGTGCAGCGCGGGTTGCCAGTGGACGGAAGAGATATCGGATAGCAGCGTCATGCGGCCATCGTGACGTGACGCCCAGCGGCGGGATATTAATCGGGATTAAAATGGCGCAAACAAGGAGAGATGAATGACGATCTATGTGGCGCCAACGTTTAATGCCGATGCTTTCAATTGCCCCTTCTGTAACGCATTTGCACACATGGGTTGGACAGCGTTATTCACCCATCAAAAAACCCCTATTGGGGCATTTTCAGCGTGGTGCAAGCACTGTCAGCAGCGCAGCATCTGGCGGTTGCCGCCCAATAACTCTGGTTTTCCAGACTCTCCAGATCGTGAAGCTCAGCGAGCGGTGATGTTGTACCCAATCGCTTCGTCTGCGCCTGTTGCGCACGTCGATCTACCTGACGATTGCCGTCTCGACTACGACGAGGCGCGCACTGTTGCTCAACATTCACCACGAGCTGCCGCGGCACTGCTCCGCCTTGTGATCCAGAAGCTGTGTGTCCACCTTGGCTGCGCGGGAAAGAAAATTGATGAAGACATTGCGAAGCTGGTCGCAAATGGTCTACCAGTGCGCATGCAACAGGCTTTCGATGTCGTGCGTGTAACCGGTAACAACGCAGTCCATCCCGGCGAAATGGATTTGCAAGACAACCCCGAGCTTGCGTTTGCCCTGTTTGGCCTGATCAACATGGTCGTCGAAGAAATGATCACGAAGCCCAAGGCGCTTGAGGCCATGTTTGCGAATCTGCCGGCAGGTGCGCTAGAGGCCATCGAGCGTCGCAACACGAAAGCGACAGCCAAGTAGTCAATGCACATGATGGTTGGAGTTGCCGCCGGCATCCATCACCGAGCCGCTGGCGCTGACATCACCCTCTACCTCGACCTTACCGCTGATCTTCGCGGCGGTGCCGTCGCCGCCTGAGCCGGCCATGCCGCCGAGGAAGGTCAGCTTCTTCTGCACGGTCAGGTTGCCAGTCACTTCGGCCTCGGGCGTGTCGATCGTCACCTTGGCACCGGCCTTCAGCGTGATCTCGGTGCTGGCCTGGACGATCATCTTCGCAATACCTGTCACAGACAGCGTGTGCGTGCCGCGGTCGTACTCCAGCAGCGCACCGTCCTTGAAGCGGATGACGAATTTGTTCGGGTCGGTCACCGGCGGCGTGTCGGCGTCGGAGTAGATCGCGCCTAGGATCACGCCGTCCTCGCCACGCGGGTCGAGCAGCACCTTCACCTGTTCGCCGATGTCATAGGTCCAGCAGCACTGATCGTTCTGCGTCTTCGGGTAGGCGATCGGTAACCACATGCTGCGCAGGTTGTCGAAGTCCGGAAAGCGCACGCGGGCAAAGCCCGGCCGTGAGGCGCTGACCGTGCCGGTCTTGAGCGTGGCGCCAAACTCGTCGAGTGTTTCGCGGTTCATGGTTTTTTCCCCGTCGTCGTACCGATGACCTGCACCTTGCCGTCCTTCTCGCCGTAGACCGTAAGCCCCTTGGCCGACTTCTTCGGGGCGGGCTTGGCCGCGCCCGGTCGCGTCGGCAGCGCCACGCGCTTCACTTCCAGCTCGGTGACATAGCCACCGCCGCGTGTGAGCCGATGCCTGGACGACTCAACCAAGTAGCGCCCGGACAGCCTGCCGCAATCGATCAGTGTGAACGTGGTGCCGGCGACCAGCTTCGGGTTGCCGATCACTGTGATCGATCCGCCGGTCTGCTGCAGGTTGGCGTGATTGAGTGCGGCCTGTGCCTTGGTTTGCGCGGTCGCCTTCGAGCCGGCCCGGCTCGACAACTTCAGCGTGTCGCCGCTGCTGGCCTTGCCGGACTTCGCCGGTGCACTGGTATGGCCGATGACGCCGGTCTCGCCGTTGGGCTTCTCGGCGATCACCATCAGCTTCTTGGCCTTCGGGTCGTGATACTTCGACTTGACCGCCTTGTAGATGTCCTTGATCTTGTCGCGCAGCCGGATCGAAATGATCTCCGACAAGGCCACTGTGCCCACCGGATCGCCATCGCGCAGCGCGCTCAGCTCGGTAAACACCAGCTGGTCGCCGACGATCTTGAACGCATAGCCGTACTCGCGGCCGAGGCGGGTCAGGAAGCCAACGTCGTGTTCCTGATACTGCGTCACCCGGTCGATCCGAATATCACGAATCTTGCCGACCAGCGTCAGCCGGTTGCGCTTGGCGACACGCGATGCGATTGCAGCAAGCGAGGTGTTCTCATAGCCATGGTTGCCGGGCGTGCGCACCGGCTTGTTGATGCCGGTCGACAACGCCCGGATCGACACGGTCGATGGCGGCCGGGCGAATTCGATCTCGTCGACCTCGAATGCACCGCACGGCAGCAGCGGCACCTGGTCGTAGCCGATCTTCAACGACAGCGTGTCGCCCTTGCCCGGATACCACTGGTTCGCCCAACGGCCGTCGGTGTCCTCGAGTTCGACCTCCAGTTCGTCGGACTGCCCGGCCAGGTAATCGGTATAGGTCACCGACAGCACGTAGGGCGTGATGTCCTCGGTGATGTTCTTCTTGCCGTAGGTGAGCACGAACACCGGATGCGGCACCGCAACCGAGGTCGGCGCTTGCGGCGTAGCAGTCAGCGCAGCCATGGCGGCAAGTCCTCCGATACATCCTGCTGCTCGATCACCGGGATCGACAGTGTCAGCCCGGCCGGCAAACAAGGCAACAGCGGCACGTGCGGATTGGCCACGATGATCCGCTCGTACTGGAACGGATCGCCGTAATACAGCACCGAGAGCTGATCCCAGCGCTGACCCTGGGTGGTGATATGCGTCAAGAACATCAGATCGCCCTCGTCACGACCATGGCCGCGAGCTTCGCCGTCGCCGGCGCCGCTTGCTCCAGGGCCGCACTTGCAGTGGAAAGCTGGCCCGCCATCTGATCGATCTTGCCGACGACGTTGCCGGTGTTCGCGCCGGCCAGTACGCCCTGCGCGGCGGTAATCATTGAGAGCGCGTTATTGCCGGCCCGCATCAGGCTGGCCGCTTCCGGTAGCTGGCTAGTCAAACCGCCCAATGCCGGGGCAAGCTTGGCCAGTGGTGCGGCTGCGTCGCCGAGCCCGGTCATCAGACCAGGCACACGGCCGAGCGCGGCCAACGGGTTGTTGCGCAGCTGCTGCGCCACGCGGACGGCATCGGTCGCCGTGCGCATGGCCGCTTGCGCCTGGTTCGCCGCCGAGACCGCCTGCCGGATGCTGTCGCGGGCGCTGTTCACTGCGCCGATCGCCTGGCCGGTTGGCACCAGCTTGGCCGAGACCGGCGGCACTTTAGGCTGTACCGCCGGCGCCGGCAGCGGGTTCTTTTTGTCGCCGACGTACTCGCGCAAGGTCGCCGTCGCCGTCACGGCGACCAGCGTCCCGAAGCCATCGGTCTGTTCGCTGGTCGCCTGCACGTCGGTCAGGACGAACCAGCCCTTGTAGTCGCCGTTGCCCAGTACCAGTGCCATGGCCCGGTGCAAGGCCAGCGCCTTCTTCAGCCTGGCCAGCTCGCGCTCGGGCTCGCAGAACTGCGCATGGAACGACAGCGTCAGGCGAATCTCGTCGAGCTTGTCGCCGATGATCTGCAGCCGTGGCTTGCCATCGATCAGCGCGTGCTCGGCATAGTCGGCGCCGAACTGCGACTCGAAGCCGTCGAAGTACGCGATCAGGTCGAACTGGATGTCCCCGAGCAGCGCGTACATCAGTAGGCTCTCCGCGCTTGCTGTGCCGTTACCCGGCCGATCAGTTGCTCGAGCTCGTGAAGCGACAGCTGCAGCCCCTGTTGCACGGCATCCTTTACGGATTGCGGCGAGCCCGGCGGCACGGTGATATGCGGGCTGAAGTGGATAGTCATGCCACCACCGGCAGCACCGGCCGGCCCGGCTGCGGATGCGCGCCCGGCGCCCAAGCGTTTCGCGGCCGCTGCGGCCGCCGTCTGCGCCGCCATGCTGCCGGCCGCCTTGCTGGCCAGCCCGGACGATCGGCCGATGCCGATTGCCGCACCTTGGGCGATGTTGTCACCGAAACCCATGAACACGCGCGATGGTGACTGGATGCCCAGCGTGCTGGAGAACCAGCCCTTGATGTCCTGGCCGAAGCCGACGATGGCCTCCTTGGCCGCGCCGAACTTAGCCTTGATCCCGTTGATCAGCCCGCCGATCAGGTGGCCGCCGAAGTCGGTGAAGGTTTTCGGCATGTCGACACCGAACCACTTCATCACGCCGGCGAACGCCTTGTAGAACAGTCCGACCGGCGACCAGTTGAGGATCAGCCTAGCCACGCCGCCAATGCCGCCGGCAAACGCCGTTTTGACCTCGGCCCACAGGCCAGAGAAAAACTGTTTGATCGGTGACCAGTAGCGATAAATCAGATACGCCGCGATCGCGATACCGGTAATCGCCAAGCCGATCGGGTTCATCAGCATTGCGCGGCCGATCCACAGCACGGCTTGGCCAACCAGCCGCAGGCCGCCGACCAGGTTGCCTGCAAGCAACTTGCCCAGGAATAACACGCCACGCGCGGCCAGAATCAGCGGCGAGCCGAACGCCATCGCCATGCCTCGAGCGAACGGCAACAGGGCACGGCCGACGGCCATGAAGCCGCCGCCCAGCCCGCGCAGCACCGACAGCGCCGGTGCAAAACCGCCGCGTTGTGCGAAGGCTCGCAGCAGGGTCCACTTGCCAGAGAGCGCTGTGACCGCCGAGGTCAGTGCATTAAATGGCGACAGCACCAGGTTGATGCCATAGCGCAGCGCAATAAACGCCATCTTGCCGGCCAGCAATCCGCCAACAAGGCCGATCACGCCCTTGATCACGACGGGGTGGGCCTTGGCCCATTCGCCGAATGCCGAGATCGCCGGCTTGATGTCACGCAGCAGTTCATTGATCGTCGGCAGCAGGGCTTCGCCGATAGTGATGCCGATATCCATCATGCTGATCTTGAATGCTTTGAAATGCTCAACGGCGGTCTCGGTGCGCTTGGCGTAGTCCTTGTCGATCAAGCCCTTGTCGGCCGCGTCGATCGAACCCTTCTTGATGTCCTGCATCTCGCCCTGGTTGGCGATCGCCGGGCGGATGAAGTTCATCGCCTGCATGTCCTGGAACAGCTCGCCGAGCTTGTACGCCTCCTGCAGTTTGCCGACGGCAACCTGGCGCTCCTTGTCGTCCTTGATGTTCATCGCCGCGATGAAGCGATCGGCGGCCTCCGGACTCTTGGTGCCCAAATACTGGGTGATGACCTTGAGCATAGCCTCGACCGGCGTGAAACCTTGGGAGCGCAGCGTCTGCATACTGGTCTTCAGGTCTATGCCGGCGTTGGCGAAGTCCTTCAGGGTTTCCGGCGCGGTGAGCTTCTGTAGGAAGTTGCGGAAGTTGTTGGCGGCCTCGTCGTTCGAGCCCGCGCCCTTGCGGGCAATCTGCAGCGCGGCGCCGATTTCGGCGACGGCTTCCTTGCCGGTAACGCCCATCGCCTGGAACGACGGCGCAATCTGCGGCAGGAACTTGGCCATGTCGCGAATTTCGACCTGACCACGCTTGCCGGCGTAGGCCAGCATGTTCATCGCGCCTTCGTAGCCGTCGGCGCCGATGTTGAGGTTGTCCTTCATGGCCAGCGCGACGGCGCCAAGGTCGTCCATGCTGGCGCGGGTGGCGGTGGCCGACTTGGCCATCACCGGCGCGTATTTCTCCAGCTCCCTGGCGTTCTGGATGCCACCGGCAACAAGCACGCCCGTGCCGCGGGCGACTTCGGCTTGGGTCTGGTTCCAGTCGAGCGCCGACTTGCGCATGGTCTTGCCGAGGCTGGCCTCTTCGGCCTTGCTGAATTCGCCGGTGATGGCGGTATCGCGCAGCTGATCCTGAAAGCCGGCGGCCAGTTGCACCGACTTCAGCACCGGTGCGCCGAGCGCGACGGCGGTACCGACGGTTTCCATTGCCTCGCTACGCAACTCGCCCCGGGCCGACTTGAGCGCCGCGCCGCGGGCAAGGCTGGCGGTCAGCCGTTCCTGCTTGGCGCGCAGTTGATCCAGCGTCTGGCCAAGCTGTTCGTACTGGCGGCGCAAGGCACTGATGTTGCGTCCCGGGTGCGCCATCGCGCGGGCCATGACCTCACCCAGACGCGCGTGCTTCGCACTGACTTCGGTGGCGGCCTGCCCAAGTCGCAGCGTGGTGCTGCGCGCCGAGGCGAAGACCGACTGAAACGAGCCGGACAGCAAGGCACCGATCTTGATCCCGACCAGCACTTCATTGCTCATGATTTCGCCCCTTTGCTATGCTGCAACCATGTTTGAAAAAACGCTCACTTCCTCGGCGAAGACCATCTACTGGCTCACCATCGGCTGTGTTGCCGTCGGCTTGGGCTGGCTTTGCTTTGCGCACCTACCGTTCTGGTTCGCCCTGATCGTGCTGCCGTTTGCGCTGATGCTGGCTGCACTGGCCGGCGCGCCGCTGGCCGCGGGCGCCGGCCTGGTGGGTGGTGTAGTGATGGCTTCGGTGGTCTGGCTCAGCCGTAAAGCTGCCGCTGCTGCTCGTTCTCGCGCTTGACCTTGCGCTCGGCCGCGCCGATCCAGAACCAGTAGTCGTCCATATCGAGCCCGTCGATTTCGGACGGCTGTATCCCAAGGATGTTGAGCAAGGCTTCGTCCAACGGCCGCAGTGCTTCTTCAGCCGCCCACCATGGCGCGAAAGGAGTCTTGCAGCGCCTTCGAGTCGGCCACATCGAGCTGATCGATATCTTCCAGCGTCAGCCCGGTGATCTGCGCGAACAGAAAGTCTTCTTGGTCGGCCTCGTCCTTGCTGTACTTACTCGCCGCCTTCATGTCGGCGCGCTTGGCACGGCGGATATTCAGCTTGTCGATGGTGACGCCGGCGGCGCTGGTGAACGGGTGCTTGAGTTGGAGTTCCATAACGAATCCTTCGCGTGGGTTGAACGGCTCAACGAGATGAGCAAGCGGGTACACGAAGGATTGTCGACGCCCAACCGACTGCAGTCGGTTAAACGGCTTTAAAAACAAACGGCCCGCATTGCGCGGGCCGTTGTCATGGGTGAAATGGTGCGGAACTAGCCGCCGATATTGCGCCGGTAGTCGGCAAGCATGTCCTCGCCACCGACGCGGAAGATGTTCGCCATGTAGTCCAGTTCGAGCACGTCCTCACCGTCGATCACCTGCTTGATGTAGGTGGCCGAGAATGCCGACGCAAACTCGGCGTTGTCGTGCTGCTTGAAGGTGCCAAGCGGGTTCTTCTTGAACATCACGGTGAGGTAGGTCACCAAGCTGACTTCCTGCAACCGGCCTTGCGCACCGTAGGTCTCGATGTTCGAGCGGCACTGCAGCTGCACCGCCTTGAACGGGTTGGCGGCGAGCTTGGCCACGTCCTTGTACAGCGAGTTCCACTTGATCTCGCCTTCCAGTTTGTCGAAACCCGACGGCAGCTCAATCTTGCCGACCATCCCCAGCGCCTTGTGCTCGGCCATAATGGCGGCGACATCGGGCAGCTTGATCTCCTCGGCACGGCCGATCAGCGAGTTACCGTTGGCGTAGATATTGGCATTGGTGATGCGGTTGATTTGAATCTGGCCGGCCATGGTCAGTTACTCCCCTTCAGCGTCAGCAGGTATTCCGAGGTGATCTCGGTCTCGTAGGTGGTGCGCTCATTCGGCGGCGGCACCGTGTACTTGTAGCTGATCAGCAGATGGCCGTTGGCGAGTTCGGTTTCCTCGTTGCGAGCCGGATCGAACCACGCCTTGAACCCCAGCAGTGCACCGACCCCGATCCGGTCCCGACCATAACCGTTGGCCGACTCCAGCAGCGAGTCGATCAATGCCTGGTTCATCGGCATATCGATGTACTGCAGGCTGAAGTAGCGGATCGATTCGTTGATCACGTCGCCGGTACGGCGCACGTTCTCGAAATTGCGCATATGCGTCACGGTCGGCCACGCCGCGGTGCGGTTGCCCCACAGCCGGTAGCCCGAGCCGAAGCTTGAGAACACCGTGGTGATGCCGACCTCGTTGAGCAGGTTCACCTCGGATTGCGGGTCGTCGATCATCGCCGAGAGCTGGCGCTCGACGCCGATCACGCCGGCCAGCTCTTGGTTCGAGTGCGACCACCAATAGCCCTTATCCAGGTCAACCTTGGCGCGCAGGCCGGCGGCGCGCGCCGACAGCGGCTCCAGGCGTTCGGCGTTGAGCACCGGGTCGTAGACCTTCACGTGCGGATAGCACAGGCGAACCCGATCGCTGGAGGTATTGAAGTTGATCGTTCCCTGCGGCCCGCGGCCGGCGATCGCTTGGGCAAAGGTCGTGCCGATCGGCGCATCGATGTAGGCAATCGCACCGAGTTGGTCGGCCATCGCGATCAGCTCGGTCGCTACCGAGTTCTGCGTGCAGAACGCCGGTGAGATCAGAATCTTGGCGAAGAAGCCGAACTGGTTGTACGTGTCCTTCAACGCCTTCAGGCCGGTGCGCACGCCTGCAGCATTGACCGCGCCGATGATGTCGGCCGGCGTGACCTTGGTCGGGTCGGCGAAGTCGTAGCCGGCCTTGCCGCCGCCACTGGCTGCGATCGCACCGCTCTTGAGCCGGACCAGTTCACCGGACAGCGGATCGACGGTGTAGTCGGTGCCGGCGATGTAGGTCACCGCACCGTCATTGCTTTTGAACACCAGATTGACGATCGCACCGTGCGCCAGTTTCGCGCGGTCAGTCGACGCATCGAAGGTGACCGCCTCGCTGGCCACGGCCGTTTTGTGGATCGCCGGGTCGAGCACGTTGACGATGATGACCGTGCCGGCGCCGTGGTCGTAGATCGCATCCAGCGCCTGTGGAATGGTGAAGCCCGGCAGCTGCGTGCCGAACTGGGCCGCGTCTTTCTCCGACAGGCTCAGGATCGTCTGGTTGACCGGGCCCATCGGTGCAGTGCCGATCAGCGCGATCACGGCGGACTTTGCCGTCTGGACCTTGCGCTTGCCGCGCTCGACCTCGGTCGTTTCCACACCATGCAAATAGTTTGCAGCCATGCTCATGCCTCCTTGGCGGATTCGTCCGCGCTAACAGCCGGGCGTGCCGACACCTTGGTGGTTTTGGCCGGTGCCGGTGCGAGGTAGCCCAAGGCCAGCAGCGTCTTGGTGTATTCGTGTTCGGCCGGCAGTTCGACTTCGGCGCCGGTGTGCAGCATGACTTCGCGCGGCTCGTCGCCGTCCTGCAGCGTCACGCCGCTGGTGGGGCCGCTATAGAGATACTTCATGGGGTTTCCTCATAGGTCACGGTGGTCAGAACAGGCAGGTTGTCCGGCTCGACATCCTCGACCTGCATCGCTTCGGTACTGAAATCCACGGCGTATTGCCAAATGCCGCCGACTTGCCCGAGGAATTTCTCGGATACCGCCTTGGTCTTGCGGCAGTCCGGCGGCCGAAAACCGATCAGTGCCGCACGCACGACATCGAGCACGTCGACGGCGCCACCGCGGCCATTGAGCTGCCGCAGCATCACCGTGATCGACAGCTTCAGCGTCCGGGGCTGGGCGATGCAGCCGACATCGACCGTCTCGGCGAAGTTGCTGCCCGGGTAGCTCACCAGGAGCGCACCAACTGCGTGATTCACGCGGTACTCGGCCGGCCGTTCGGGGAAATACTCGACGGCCAATTGCGGCAACCTGGCCTGCAGGCGAACGACGACGGACTCCAGAATTTGCAGGGTCGTGGCCATCAGTACCGATCCAGTAAATCGGCAGAAAACCGGCGTGGCCGGGTGCGAGCCTTCATTTCGCCCGGCTCCGGCGTGGCCTCGCCAGTCGGCGCGCCGATGGTCAGCTTGTTGTCACGGATCGCCTCGAGCATCTGCAGCGCCGATTTGTAGGTTCGCGTCACTGCATCCGGCAGATCGTTGCCTTCCGGCCGCCGTGCATACAGCCAATGGCGGGCCAGATTGACGGTGATGTCCTTCACCACGGTCGGCACCGGCTCCAGCGGCAGCAGGTAACGGCCGCGCAGGTAGGCGTCGACGAGTTCCTCGGCCTGACGAACAGCCTCGTCGACCACCGCCTGATTCAGTACCGGCGCCGGTGCGTTGAAGTCGGTCGCACTGTCGTTGGTCAACTGAATCAGTGTGGCCATCGGGATGGCCAGTTGCAGGTCTGCCAGGGTGCAGTAGCGCATGATCGGCTCAGAAGCTCGTCGGCCGGGCGACTGCCCGCGTCAGCGCCATGAAGCCTTGCTGCAGGTGGTCCTGGCCAATGTTCAGCCAGCGGTCGACTTCAAAGGCATCGGGCGACAGCGCAACCAGCACGAAATCATCGGCAGCAGGCGCTTCTTCCTGCACATCATCGGTGGCGAATACCGGCAAGCCGGCACGCAGCGTTTCGACCAACGCGCCAACCTCGGCAGACTTGGCCTTGATTTCGTTCATCAAGGCGATCTCTTCCTCGGTCAAATCGCGATAGCCGGTAATGCGCTGGTGCTGGTTGTCCATGCTCAGATACCCCGCACGATACGGATCACGTCGCCCGCCGCAGCGGCAGCGTCCCAGGCGAAGCCGTTGCCGACGCCGGCGGCCTTGGTGATGGCCTTGCCGGCGGCGTCGGATTGCACCTCGGCGCCGGCCGCGATCGCGGCACCGGCTTCGACCAGGATCACGCCGAGCACATTGGATGGCGCCATGTTGCCGGCACCGGTATCAACCTCGACGACGCCGAGCGCCTTGGTGCCGGCGGCGCAGATACCACCGTCAAAGCCGACGAAGCGGCGTTGGGTCAGGTCGGTCAGTGCCAAGACCGACGTCGTCAGCGTTACGTGTTGTGGCTTCATTGCTGGCCATCCTTCTTGTCAGCGGTATCCGTTGCGGCTTTGTCGCCGTCGGAGTCCTTGGTCTTGGTCGTCACCTTGGCTTCCACCGGAACCTTGGCCGGTTCGATCCATTGCGCCAGCGGCTTGGCCTCGTCGTCGGCCAGCTCGATCAGCTCGCCCTCGGGATACAGCGCATCGCCGTGCTTGATGGCCATGCCTTTGACGACGTACAGCGTCTTCTTGATCTCACTCATCACCGACCCCTCAGTTCACGTCGGCGATCAGGTAGCCGGCATCGGCACCGACGACGACGACCTTGTAGACGTCGGTGTGGCGCACGTACTGAACCTTGTTGCCTTCGGCGTTGTACTTGTCGGTTTCCGGCATGCCCTTCTTGCGCAGGGTGTAGCCGAAGGACGGGATGTCGTGGTCGGCCGACTCACCGGCGCCGGGCTTGGCCACGTAGGCAAGGATCACGTTGTCGCCCCAGATGTCGCCGGTCGCGCCGTTGCCGTCGGCGGCCAGCGCTTCGCCAATGTGGATGTGCTCGACACCCCAGATCGCCTTCAGGTGTTCCAGCGTGATCAGCTTGCGTTCCTGGGTGCCCAGTGCGGCGGCGAGCTTCGGGTGGAACTTGAGCGAGGCATACGCGGCGGCACCCATGGCGACCGTGTTCGGCCGCATGCCGGTGCGCTGGCGCACGACCTCCTTGCCGTCCTCGATGTCCTTGATCGGATCACCGCCGCCATTCACCCACTTGGCCGCGCCGGCCAGCGTGACCTTGGCACCGGCGAGATAGGTGTTCGAGTTCTGCGCCAACCGCGCAGCGGCCACTTCGCGGCCGAGGTCGATCGCATCCTTGACGCGCTTCGCTGCCTTGGCTTCTTCGTTGAACATCGATTCGGCCTGCTCGCGGTAGTCCACCGGGTACGAGAGGTCGTGTTCGCGCAGCACCACATCGAGCGTATCCGGGTCGTCGGCCGTCATCACATTGGACTTGCCGCGAATCGCGCGCTCGGTTTCCCACAGACGGAAGGCTTCTTTGCCGAACCGCGGAATGATGCCGGCTTCCTTTTCCATCTCGGCGACCGGGAACAGGCCCTCGCCGATGTACTGGGCGTTGCGGTAGCCGCGCGCCAGGCTGGTCAATACCGGGTCGACGACCCGGAGCTTGCTAAGACGATCTGCCATCACGTTTTCCTTGTTGAGTCAGCAGGGGTTAAACCAGCGAGCGCACGGCTTGCTCGTAGGGAATGCCTTTCTCGGCGGCGAGTGCGACTGCGCGCTGGTGCAGCGCCAGCCGATCCGGGTCGGTCGACTTCTCGGCGAACTCAGCCGATGCGCCGGAGGCCCCGGTGGTCGACCTGTCCTTGGTCGCGTGCTCGCCGAATTCAACAACCTTGGGCAGCTCCCCAAGGAAGGACTTGAACGCATCGGCCAGCGGCTGCTTGCTATCGCCTTCGCCAAACTCGACCGGCGCTTCGCCGTCGACGGCATCGAGCAGCGCGACCACGGCGGCCTTGGCCTTCGGCGCCAGCCGGCCTTCGCCGACCAGACCTTCGGCAAAGGCCGCATGTTCGCCGTGGCGCTTGGTCGCGGCGGCATTGCGCTTGTCGGCCTCGGCCACAGCCAGTTGTTGCTTCAGGCGGGTATTCTCGGCTTCAAGCTGTGCTTTCTCTTCCGGGGTCACGGTGTGCTCCTCGTCATTGGGTTGGGGATGGGATTCGGAAAACGCCGAACTGCCCTCGACGCGCTCGTCGTTGCGTTCCTGTTGGGCGGCCTCGCGGATTGATTCGATCTGCCAGTCAGGTACGACCTGATCGGCCGTCTCCTGGCCGTGCTGGCCGATGAGCCAGTCACGCAGGCGGCGGAATAGCGAGGCGCTGGTGTCGAGTCCCCAGCCACCGAAGGCCACGCCTTCCTGAAAGCAGACGCAGCCGTCGTCTTCGGTGCTGTCTTCGGCAAAGGACGGTTCGTCCAGACCCTTGACGGCCGGCGGCTGCGCGCCAAGGAAGCCGATATGACGCAGATACCAGATGCCGGGCTTCGGGTTGTTGAGGTCTTCGGGGCGGTAGAACTTGGCGGAGATCGTGCCGAAGCGGCCGGCGTTGACCTCTTCGGCGAAGGCCGGGGCGACCTTCATCGGCTCGGCGTACAGGCCGCGCTCGTTGCTTAAGAGCGACTTGGCCCAGCCTTGCGCCGGGTCATCACTCTTCGGATGGCCGACGACGATCGGCGCCTTGTGACGTGTCGGGTCGTAGGCCGCCGCCGTCGCGTCGAGGTCCGCCTGCGAGAACGAAATCTCTTCGCCGGCGGTGGTGATCCACGTACCGGGCTTGAAGATATGAAGGGGCTTGGGCGTTTTCATGCGGCCATGATCGGCCGCAGCGGCGGGACTGGCTTTTAATCCAGTTTACTGAGTTGACGATGCGCCGGTGACACCCCGTGCCGAGGGGAAGCGGTGACCGCCGATGGAAAGCACGCCCGGAAAGTCACGCTGGCCGCTTTATAAAGCTTTACGGCGTGCGGATAGCAGCCGGGACGGGGATTCGGACGTGCCGGCGATCAAACCGGCGCCACGACGCTAAATCCGCGCGGCCGTCTGGAGGTGCCGTAGCACGGTATCGAGCACCTCTTCCTTGGCCTCGGGCTGGAGTTTTCCGTCGGCGTCGATTGGCAGAAACGGCCGGGCCGGTACATCGCCCCAGAGGTTCGGGAAGTCGGCCTTGTCGCCGCCGAACTGCTGCATGGCCGCGTAGACCTTGTTGCTGCCAACCAGCGCGTAGTCATGGCCATAGTCGGCGGTGATCGAAGCCGCGAGGTCGCCGGTGTGCTGCAGAATAC